>DAHVFB010000026.1 GCA_027317185.1 Deltaproteobacteria bacterium | reverse complement strand
ACGCCTTGGCGCTGCTGCCGGATCGGGCCTTGTGGATCGATTGGCTGGCGCATCTGGAAAAACTTGCGGCGATCGCGATCCGCGACGCGGACAAGCTGTTGAAGATTTTGCTGGAGCTCGCGCCGATGGCGCAGGTGGGGCCGGTCACCCTCGATGAAATCCGGCTGGTGCTGGCCCGGCGCATTGGAGAGGTTCACGCAGCGCCGGTGCGCAAAAAATACGGCGCGGTCTTCGTCGGACCGGTTAATAACGCGCGCGGGATCGAATTCGAAATCGTGTTCACGCCCGGACTGACCGAGCGGATGTTTCCGCGCAAGCTCAACGAAGATCCGATCATGCCCGACGCCGCCCGGGCGGCCTTGAAACTGTCGGCGAATACCGACCCTCAATTTCTCGAAAATCAGACGCAACGTGCGGCCCATGAGCGGCTGGCTTTGCGGCTGGCTGCCGGGTCCGCCTCCCGACGGGCGATCTTCTCATTCCCGCGCTTCGATTTGGCCCAAGGCAGGCCGCGGGTGCCGTCGTTCTATGCGCTCGAGATCATGCGCGCGGCGGAGGGCCGCTTACCAGGTTTCGATGAATTGTCGCGCCGCGCCGCCGCCGATCGCAGTCCGCGTCTGGGATGGCCCGCGCCGGCCAATCCCAACGACGCTATCGATGTGGCCGAGTTCGATCTCGCCGCCCTCGAAGGGTTGCTCGATCAGGATGCGGACAAAACTCGCGGCGCTGCGCGCTATTTGCTGGCGGATGCCAATCTGGCGCGCGTGCTGCGCAGCCGGGCGCGCCGCTGGTGGCCCAAAAAGTGGACCCCGGCCGATGGCCTGGTCGATCCCTCGCCGGGCGCACGCGAGGCGCTGCAAAAACATCAGTTCAAGGCCCGCAGTTATTCGCCCACCGCGCTACAGAATTTCTCCGCCTGTCCGTACAAATTCTTCCTGCAGGCGATCCATCGGCTGCAGCCGCGTGACGAAATTGAAGCGATTGAAATAATCGATCCGCTCACGCGCGGCGGATTGTTTCACGAGATTCAATTCCGGTTCCTTAGCGCCTTGCGGGCCGCGAGCCTGCTTCCGGTCACGCTCGGGAACCACGACGCCGCGCGCGCTTTGCTCCAATCGACCATTGAGCAGGCCGCCGGCGAATATCGCGATCGGCTCGCACCCGCGATCGATCGCGTATGGCGCGACGGTATCGATTCGATCGGCGCGGACCTGCGCGAATGGCTGCGCCGCCTGGCCGAAAGCCGCGATTCATGGATTCCTGATCGCTTCGAGCTGGCGTTTGGTCTTCCCGATCGCGCTAATTCCGACCCCGCGAGCCGGGCCGATTCGCTCGCGCTGGCGGGCGGGCTGAAGCTGCGCGGTTCGATCGATTTGGTCGAACGCCGCGACGACGGCGCCCTGCGGGTCACCGATCACAAAACCGGCCGCGTGCGCGCGGATCGTGATGTGATGGTGGGCGGCGGTAAGGTGCTGCAGCCGCTGCTCTATGCGCTCGCGGCGGAAAATCTGCTCGGCGCGCCGGTCGCCGCGGGCCGTCTTTACTACTGCACCGCGGCCGGCGCTTACGAAGAACGGGTGACGCCGCTGACCGACGAGGCGCGCACGGCGATCAACGAAGTGACTGGGATTATCGGGCGCGCGCTGGCGGATGGATTTCTGCCGGCGGCGCCGGCCAAGGACGAATGCCGCTACTGCGACTATCGCCCGGTTTGCGGCCCCTACGAAGAACAGCGCGTGGCGCGCAAGCCGGCCGCCCGGCTCGGCGAACTTAAGCGGATGCGGCAAATGCGATGACGCCGCTGGCCGATCAGCAGGTCCGGGACCGTATCCAATCCGATCTCGGCAGCACGCTCATTATCGAAGCCGCGGCCGGCACCGGTAAGACCACCGCGCTGGTAAACCGAATCGTCGCCGCGATCCGCACCGGGCGCGAGCTCAAGCGAATGGTGGCGGTCACCTTTACCGACAAGGCGGCCGGCGAGCTCAAGTTGCGGCTGCGCAGCGAAATCGAACAGGCGCGTCAGAACTCGCCGGAGGACCGCGAACGCGAGTATTTCACCGAGGCGCTGCGGCAACTCGAACAGGCGCGCATCGGCACGATCCACGCCTTCTGCGCGGATTTGATCCGCGAGCGTCCGATCGAGGCGGGCGTCGATCCGCGCTTCGAGATGGCGGCGGGCGACAATGCCGGCGATCTGTTCGAACTGGCCTTCGATCGCGGCTTCCAGAATCTGCTCGCGGCGCCCGGCGAGGGAATGGGCCGTCTGCTGCGGCGGCGTTTCTCCGAGGCCGGCGATGGCCCACGCGAAACGGCCCGCCGGGCCGCCCTGGAACTACTTAAATGGCGCGATTTCGATGCGCCCTGGCGTCATAGTTCGTTCGATCGCATCGGCGAAATTGACCTTCTGATAAGCGAATTACAGGCCTTGCATGAAATGGCCCGCGGCGCCGATCCCGATGATTGGTTGCGTAAGGGAATCGAGCAGGTTTGCAATATCTTAGCGGACGCGCTTCGCTTGGAGGCGGTCGCCCCACGCGACTATGACGCCCTCGAAGCGATACTGGTCGGCCTGCTCGGGGGAAGAAACCTGCGTTGCTGGGATTGGAAAGGCTGGGGGGCTGAGTTCGGCGCGATCCCGCGCGAGGAGGCGATCGCGCGCCGCAACGCCATCCACGAACATCTGCTGCGCTTTCGTGAACAGGCGGGAGCGAGTCTCGCGCCGTTGCTGCGTGACGAGCTGTGGCCGGTGATCGAAGCTTACGAACAGCTCAAGCGCAACGCCGGGGTGCTCGATTTTCTCGACCTGCTGCTGATCACGCGCAACCTGGTGCGTGATAACGCCGCGGTCCGCGCCGAGTTGCAACAGCGTTTCGATCTGATTTTCATCGATGAATTCCAGGATACCGATCCGCTGCAGGCGGAGATTCTGCTGCTGCTCGCAGCCGACGATACGAACGAGACCGCATGGACCAGCGTGCGCCCGGTGCCCGGCAAACTGTTTATCGTCGGCGACCCGAAACAATCGATTTACCGTTTCCGGCGCGCCGACGTCGCGCTCTATCAATCGATCAAAAGATCACTGGTCGAGCGCGGCGCCGAGCTGCTCTATCTGACGGTCAGCTTTCGCGCCACTCCCGCCCTGCAGTCGCTAATCAATGCGGTGTTTGATCCGCTGATGGCTTCCGAGTCCGACAGTCAGCCGAAGTATGCGCCGCTGTCGCAGTTTCGCCCCGGCCCCGCCGATCAACCTTCGATCGTGGTGTTACCGGTCCCGGAACCATATAACGATCGCGGCAAAACCACCGACTGGGCGATCGAGCAATCGCTTCCCGATGCGATCGCCGCCTATGTCGAATGGCTGGTGGGCCACAGCGGCTGGACCGTTACCACGCGCGAGGAGCCGCAACGGCGCGTACCGATCCGCTCCGCCCATATCTGTATTCTGTTCCGCCGCTTCACCAGCTATGGCCGCGATGTCACGCGCCCATACCTGCGCGCGCTCGAAGCGCGCCATCTCCAGCATGTGGTGGTGCGCGGCAGTTCCTTCAATGAGCGCGAAGAGATAGAGGCGATTCGCAACGCGTTGAACGCGATTGAACGCCCCGGCGACGAACTGGCGGTGTTCGCCACTTTGCACGGGCCGTTTTTCGCAATCGGCGACGACACGCTGCTGGAATTCCGCACCCTGACCGGCGGCGCACTGCATCCGTTTCGCAAGCTGCCCGAAGAGCTGCCAGCGCATCTGGAGGAAGTTAGCGCGGCGCTCAAGCTGTTGCGCGATTTGCATCGCAAACGCAACCGCCATCCGATCGCACAAACTATCGGCGATCTGATGGCGGGGACTCGCGCGCATGCCGCGATCGCAATCTGGCCCACCGGCGAGCAGGCGCTGGCGAATCTTATGCGCGTGATGGATCTGGCGCGGCGCTATGAAACGCGCCGCGATGCCACCTCGTTTCGCGGTTTTGTCGACCATCTGGAGGCGCGCGCCGAACGCGACGAAGCGAGCGAGGTTCCGATCGTCGAGGAAGGGACCGAGGGCGTACGCATCATGTCGGTTCATCGGGCCAAGGGTCTCGAATTCCCGGTGGTCATCCTGGCCGATCTGACTTGCAAGGAGACCGCGGGCATGGCGCATCGATACGTCGATCCATCGCGCAACCTATGCGCCTTGCGCCTGGCCGGGGGCGCGCCAGCGGAACTGGCCGAGCACGATGCGCAGGAGCAGCAGCGGGATCGTGACGAGTCCGCGCGGCTGTTGTATGTCGCCGCGACACGCGCCCGCGATTTGCTGATCGCGCCTGCGATCGGTGACGTTCCTCACGCCGGATGGCTTAAGCATCTGAACCCCGGCATTTATCCCGAAGCGGCGAAGCGGCGCTTTCCATTGACTCGGCAGCCCTCTGGATGCCCCGAATTCGGCGACGACAGCGTTGCGCATCGTCCGCCCGGAGGCCGCGCTCCGCACAAGGCGCAAGCGGTCGCACCGGGGCTCCATGCCGCCGGCGCCGGTGGCCATGAAGTGGTCTGGTGGGACTGCCGCAAGCTGAGCTTGAACGTGCAGGAGGCGATGGGCTTGCGGCAATCGAAACTGCTCGAAGCGGATGAGGATCGAACCGCGCCGGACACCGGCGATCAACGCTTCAAGCGCTGGTGCGAGCGCCGGGAAGCGATGCTGACAGAGGCCGCGCGCCGCCAGCATTCGGTGACCACCGCGACCGCATTGGCCGTTGCCGGAAGTTCCATTGCGTATCCGGTTGACGCGCTCGAGGTGATCGAACTGGCGCGTCCCGCCGGACGCCCGCATGGCAAGCGCTTCGGCCTCCTGGTCCATGCCACGATGCTGCGGGTTGCGCCCGGCGCTGTGCGCGAGGAAATCTTTTACGCCGCAAAATTGCAGGGCCGGATGCTGGCGGCGACCGACGAGGAGATCGCGGCGGCCGCCGAGGCGGTTGAGAGTGCGATCGCGACGCCGCTTTTGAAACGCGCTTTCGCCGCTCGCGATTGCCGCCGAGAAACCGCGATTGCGATCCGGCTGGCCGACGGTACTATCGTCGAGGGGATCGCCGATCTGGTTTTCCGCGACGAACGCGAAGCGACCCCATGCTGGACCGTGATCGATTTCAAGACCGACATCGACCTCGCCCCGCGGATGGCTGAATATCGCGTGCAAATCGGACTTTACATGGCGGCGATTACAGCGAGCACCGGGATCCCCGCCGACGGCGTTTTGCTGCGGATTTAACCCGGTCGCCCGCTGCCGATAGCATGGAATCGTTGAGTTAGGATGGGCGGCTTTGACAGCTTTCAAAATTAACCGGCGGCTTACGATGATCGGCTATGGTTCATTGTTGAGCGGCTATGGTCTGCTGGCGGCGCGCCGCGGCGAACGGGCCGTGAACAGCCGTCTGATCGCATGCCGGGCTTTCCCGGTAATGATCGAGAATGTGCGGCGCGGACTGGCCAAGCCGTCGAGCCATGGCGATTACCTCGCGATGGACCTGGAGCCGATCGATCGCACGCGGCCGATTCGCGGCTATATCGGTCACGCCCGCAATCCCGACGGCAGGATTGGCGCGCTGGGACTTGAGTTCGACATCTCTTCGGCCCGGATGATCGCGCGCCGCGAAGAGTACGATCCGGATCGGTTTATCGATCTAATCAGGCTGGCGGAAAGCGAAGGCAGCTTGCTCGGCGATTTCCTTTATCGGATCGCCGAACAGTGTAGCTTCGATCTGCTCGCGTATCGCACCGCGTTGCGGATCAGATTGGGGTACACCTCGCCAGGATACATATTCCATCCACTGCCGCTTGAAAACGGCAACGTGGCGATCGTGGCAATTGGTTCCGGCTATGAAGGCAGCGGCGATCTGGCAGTAAGATCGCGGCGCAACGAAACCGGGATGGATCGCCTGCTGACGCTGGCCGAGGCGCTCGAACTGAGCACGCTCGCAATCGATCGCGAAGGACAGCTCGGTTATTTCGTCGAGTGCGCGCTCGGCGGATATCATGGCACCGAGATCGGCGACCTGCTTGGCGAAGGCGGCAGCGAAAGTGAATGGCGCCGCCGGCTGGGCGAGATTATTCGCGCGGTGGCCGGGCAGGAGCTGGCGAATTTCCTGCACGCCACTTCGATCGACGAGCCTTACTATCGCAGGAATTTCACCGCGCAACCGCATCGCAGCCTCGACCGGCTGCTGACGGCGGCAAACATCGGTTAAGAGGCCTATGTCTTCGGGATTTTCAATCCATGTGACCAAGGAAAATTTGAAATTTTCCGCTGCGCACTTTATCGCCTATCCCGGCTTCCGCGAGCCGTTGCATGGACACAATTACCAGGTCGGAATTCGGCTCGAAGGCGACCTGGCGGCCACCGGCTACGTACTGGATTTCGGGATCGTCAAGCGGGTGGCGAAAGAAATCGTCAACCGGCTCGATGAGCGCACGCTGATACCTGCCGACAGCGACTGTTTGAAGATCGAACAGCGCGGCGACAGTGTCGCGATCCGTTACGATCGCGACGAGTTCGTGCTGCCATCCAGCGACGTTTGCCTGCTGCCGATCGTACATAGTTCGACCGAGGAGCTGGCGCGCTTCCTCTGGCATCGACTTACCGAGGAACTTCAGACACTTTCCGCGCTGGCGGGGGTCACCGCGATTGAAGTGTCGGTCGCCGAAGGACCAGGTCAGGCGGCAATTTATCGTCAGGAAATCTGTGCCATAGCCACCTGAAGCTCGCAATCCTCGTCGGGCGTATGTAGGCTTCCTCGCCTTATGGCCGTTTTAATCTCTTGAATGGTCTTGTTAGCGATTGTGCAGTGAGGCAAGATGAGGCATTGGTGCCGGGGGGCGCCTCCATCGTGGCCTTTGAAGCCAGATTAGCCGATTTGCCACCGCGAATGGTTCAGGATCCGTTGATCGGCGAGCATTCGTCGATTATAAAACTGCGGGCGTTGATTGAACGGGTTGCGCGCACGGATGCCACGGTGCTGGTGACCGGCGAAAGCGGCACCGGCAAGGAGTTGGTGGCGGCTGCGATACACGCGGCCTCGCCGCGCCGGAATCGGCAATTCGTAGCGGTGAACTGCGCCGCGATTCCGCACGATTTGCTCGAATCCGAAATGTTCGGCCATCAACGCGGCGCCTTTTCGGGCGCGGCCATGGCTCGTTCCGGCCTGTTTATGACGGCCGATAACGGCACGATTTTTCTCGATGAGATCGGCGAGATGCCGCTGCCATTGCAAACCAAGCTCTTACGCGTGCTTGAGGATGGCATGGTGCGGGCGGTCGGATCGGATCGGGGCACCAAAGTCGAAGTGCGGGTGATCGCTGCCAGCAACAGCGATCTGCTCGCGATGGTGGCGCGCAATGCTTTCCGCGAAGACCTTTTTTATCGCCTGAACGTAGTCCCAATTACGATTCCTCCGTTGCGTGAACGCCGCTCTGACATCCCCATTCTGGTGAACTATTTCCTGAACCGGATAGGCCAGCGGGAGCCGGCTGCCGGACGAGTCACGATCAGCGAAGAGGCGCTGGTTCAGCTCTGGTCATATGATTGGCCGGGCAATGTTCGCGAACTCGAAAATCTGGTCGAGCGGCTGGTGATTCTGTGTGAGGGCAATCGGATCGAGTCAGTTCAGCTACCGCCCAATATCGTCGTTACCACCCGAGTATCGGACGATATTGCGGCGAACCTTGATGGCGAAGGGCTCAATCTAAATGCACTGGTTCGCAAACTGGAAGGACGGCTAATCAACCAGGCGCTTAAACAGACCGGCGGCAACAAGCAGGCTGCCGCCCGGCTGCTGGGACTGAAACGAACCACTTTTGCCGCCAAACTGCGGCGATGCGGCGTGATCTCGCCCGTTGACTCCGATGAATCGGCCAACTGACAGGCAAGGTAATGCGATGGACGAAGACCGGAAAATAGCCCAGATCATGGTAGTTGACGACGACCCGGACACGGTCAAAATCCTCGCCCGTTACCTGCAACGCGAAGGCTTTACCTCGCTCGAAGCCACCTCTGGCGCCGAATGCCTTAGGCTCATCGGCATGCATCAGATCGACGTGATTCTGCTCGATTTGATGATGCCGGAAATGGACGGCTTCGAGGTATTGCGTAATCTAAAGAAAGAAGCCAGCACGGCCGAGATTCCGGTGATCATGATTACCGCGCGCGACGATCTTGAGGCGCGTTCGGAGGGGATGCGCCTGGGCGTGGCGGATTTCCTGGCCAAGCCGGTGTTTCGCAAGCAGCTCGGAAATCGAATTCGCGCGCAGCTCGAGATGCTCGCGACCGGCCGTTCCGCGGCGGCCACGATCGACCGGCTCGAAGCCGCCAGCATGAAACGTTAGCGCTCACTTTTTCGATACCCTCTGATTTTACGAGCATCGCGGCCGGCATTTTTAGCGCTGAGGCCATTGTGATAAAAGTTAGCCGGATAAGTTATGAAATTCGGTGTCGGAGTCGACTATTCGCTGCGGGCCTTGATGATGCTCGCGGAGCATTATCCCGCGGTGACGCCGCTACGGGTCGAGGAAATCGCCGAGACCCAGCGGATTCCTGAAAATTACCTGCGAAGGCTGCTGGTGGAGTTGAAACGCGCGGGAATTTTACTCAGCCAGAAAGGTCCGAGCGGCGGCTATCTACTGGCGCGAGCACCGGCGCGCATAACAGCCGCCGAAGTGGTGCAGGCGGTCGAGGGCGACTTCGCCCCGGTCGAATGCCTGGTCGAGGGCGCCAACGCGCTGTGCCGGCGCGATGAATTCTGCTCGATCCGCGACATGTGGCGTGACGTCCGCGACTCGGTGGTCGAAATCCTTTCGCGCACCACCCTGCAATCGCTGATCGAACGCCGCAAAGGCGCGCTCAGCTTCCAAATCTGACATAAGTCACCGCCTCGCGAACAGCGCGAGGCGGTCCATGGCGAGCTTACTTCAGGTTCTTCGCCGCGAAATCCCAGTTCACGACGTTCCAGAACGCTTCGACGTACTTGGCCCGCGCGTTGCGGTAATCGATGTAGTAGGCGTGCTCCCAGACATCGCAGGTAAGCAGCGGGGTTTTGCCATGCGCGATCGGCGTATCGGCGTTTGAGGTAGCCTCGATCGCAACGCTATCGCCGCTCTTGATCAGCCAGGCCCATCCGCTGCCGAACTGCCCGATTGCGGCGGCGCTGAACTTCTCGCGAAAGCTCTTGAAGTCGCCAAAGGCTTTCTTGATCGCGTCCGCCAGCGCGCCCGACGGCTCGCCGCCGCCGCCCTGCCTCATCGAGGTCCAGTAAAAGCTGTGATTGAAATGCTGCGCCGCGTTATTGAACAAACCGCCCGGCCCGGCGCCCTTGATGATTTCCTCGAGCGGCGAGTTCTCGAATTTGGTGCCCTTGATCAGGTTATTGAGATTGGTGACGTAGGTCGCGTGATGCTTCCCGTGATGAAATTCGAGCGTCTCGGCCGAAATATGCGGTGCGAGCGCGTTCATTTCATAAGGTAGTTTGGGTAGTTCGAAAGCCATCGGGATACCTTCCTTTCGTCGAGCGAGTATCGGCGCTTGTAAATGGATCCGCATCGGCCAGCAGGTCGGGCTCGATGCGGAAGATCAAACTGAACAGCTAATTCTTCAATGCCATCGCAGCGGGATGCAAGTTCGGCCGCTGAATAATTCCGAAGTTTTTCCCGTGCGGACTTAAGCTTGGTATTAGCGCGCGTCCGGTCCGATTGCAAACCATCGCCGACGAGCAGGGGCGTCGGGCTTACAGTTCGCGGCGGCCAACGATCGCGCTTTGCAAAGTGGCCGCATCGCTGTATTCGAGGTCGCCGCCGGCGGGAAGGCCGCGCGCGAGGCGAGTGGTCTTCACCCCCAGCGGTTTCAGCAATCTGGCCAGATACAGCGCGGTGGCTTCGCCCTCGACTGTCGCGTTGGTGGCGATGATCACTTCCCGAACCGCCGCCGGATCCGAAAGCCGGGCCAGCAATTCCTTGATTTTGAGATCCTCGGGACCGACTCCATCGAGCGGCGCCAACGCACCATGCAACACGTGATAGACACCGGGGTAACCGCGCGCCCGCTCGATCGCCATCAGATCTGCCGGGCCCTCGACCACGCAGATCAGATCGATCTCACGCGCCGGGTCTTCGCAAATTTCGCATCGATTACCGTCGGAAAGCCCGAAGCATCCGGAACACAGGCCAACCCGCTCCTTCATCTCGAGCAGCGACTCAGCCAGGCCGATCACCTCTTCGCGATGGCGATTAAGTAGATGAAAGGCCAGGCGCGCGGCGGTTTTCTCGCCGATTCCGGGCAGCCGCGACAATTCCTTCACCAGCCGGATCATGGCCGGCGGCAATCCATCAGCCCGTTTAAGTTTATCCGCCATGCTCTGCGGCGCTACTCGCCCGGATTTTTCAGCATCGCGAACGGATTGATCTGATTTATTTCACTACCCACAATTTCCTGGGCGCGCCGCAGTCCATCGTTGATCGCCGCAACGACCATATCTTCCAGCATCGCCTTGTCGTTGGCGGCCAGCAGCGCGGGGTCTATTTCGATTTTGCGCACCCGCATGAGGCCGTCCACGGTCGCCCGCACCATCCCCCCGCCCGAGCTGGACTCGACCACTTTGTCGCCCGCCTGCTCTTGCATCTGCTTGAGCTTGCCTTGCAGCTCCTGCGCCTGTTTCAGGAGCGATCCGATATCGAAATTAGGCCGGCCACTTTCCAAATCGTCTGACACGGGAGTCACCTCAATGCGAATAAATTCGCGCAGATTATTCGGGCAAATTACTTGCTGCTATTCTTCCGCCTCGGGTTCCGGCGGATCGGGATTTACTTCAGGCGGCGGCGCCGCGACAGCAGTTTCGCGAACTTCAACCAGCCGCGCCTCGAGTGTATCGAAGATACGCCGTATCAACGGATCCGCATAAATATTGTCGGCCGAACCTTTGCCTGCCGCAGAACCTGCAACATTTGCGATGGCAGGTTGATCGGGCATCCGATCACTGTCGCGTAGCGGTTCGCCGCGCGATCCTGCCTGCTTCGGCGATGGCGCAGGCGCGGCAGTCGTACTATCTGCTGCCGCCGATGACTCCGCCGCCGGCCCGCTGCCGGGCGCTCCAATCTCGACTTTGATTTTGCGCCCATAAAGTTCGGTGGCCAGCTCGGAAATAACATTGCGATTATCCGTCAGGTAGCGAACATAAATGTCGTTGCGCGGAATGATCGTGATGGTATCGCCGTCGATCGCCAGGCTGGCGCCCTGCTCCATGAAGCCGGCCAGCGCGGCGCGCCGGCTGCGAATATGTATTCGCAGGTCGGCCATGTCGTTCCCGCTCGCAACTGCTGCCGGCTTAGCCACAGAAGCGACCGCAGGCTTGGACGATATCGAGCTGCCAGCACCGGTACTCGCAACGGCTGATGGAACCATCGCGGCTGGCGATGCCGCCCGTCGTGGCGCGTCGGCCTTGACTTCGCCCTCAACTCGCATCCGCCGCGCGCCAGCCGAGGCTGGGGCGACGGAGCCTGCGGTCGTGGCCGGCGCCGGGGGCAGCGGTGGATTGTGCGAGGTGCCCGATGATCCCGATCCGGAATTACCACCGATCGCGCGCAGCAACTCGTCGGCATCCATTACCGGGGCGATCGTCGCCATCCGCACCACGACCATTTCGAGCAGTAGATCGGCGTACGGCGAGCGAAGAATTTCCTCCTGCGCATCCGCCATTAATTTGAACAGCCGCATCAAGTCGCGCATGCTCGCGGGCGCGGCGATTCGCCGCAGTTCGTTGACCTCGTAATCCGGCAGATCGGAAAGTGGACTCTGCCCACCCTGGTCGGGAATTTTCGCCACCACCAGATGGCGCATAGTCTCCAGCAGATCGCGCCCACAGGATTCCAGATTGGCGCCGCGAGCATGCAGTTCGCGCACCTTCAGCAGAGCGCCCCCCGGATCGTGCTTCACGATCGCCTCGGCCAGTTCGATGACGCTGGCCCGGCTGGCGACTCCCAGCGAAGCGGCCACTTCGCTCTCGGTCACCTTGCCGCCGGTGGCCAGCGCGGCTTCAAGCATCCGCTCGGCATCGCGCATGCTGCCGCCCGCCTCGCGAGCGAGCAGACGAATCGCGCCCTCTTCAGCTTCGATCTCCTCACGCGTGGCGAGGTCTTTCAAACGCGCAAAGATAGTCGCGAACGGGATGCGCCGGAAATCGTAGCGCTGCAGCCGCGACAGGATGGTCTCGGGCATCTTCTGCGGCTCGGTGGTGGCGAGAATGAACTTGACGTGCTCCGGCGGCTCTTCGAGGGTTTTGAGCAGGGCGTTGAAGGCCTGATCTGTTAGCTGATGAGCCTCGTCGATAATGTAGATTTTGTAGCGATCGCGGGCCGGACGATAGGAAAGGTTTTCGATAATGGCGCGGGCGTCATCGATCTTGCGATAGGTGGCGCCGTCAATCTCCGACACGTCGAGCGCGCGCCCACTCCGAATTTCGACGCACGCGGCGCAGGTGCCGCAGGGCGCAGGGGTCGGTCCCTGCTCGCAATTCAGGCATCGCGCGAGGATACGGGCGGCGGTGGTTTTGCCCACTCCACGGATGCCGGTAAAAAGAAAGGCATGGGCGATACGTCCGCTCTCCAGCGCCATGGACAGAATGCGCGTGACCGCTTCCTGGCCCACCAGTTCATCGAACCGTTCGGGACGCCATTTTCGCGCTAATACGAGATGTGGTGAAGGCCCTGCTGCCATCGAATTCAATACGATGGCGCTGCCCGTCGAATGATAGCCAGGCACCCCTGCGGCACAGGTGACAGTCGGTACCGTTGCTTCCTTCCGGACCTGGCGGGGTTCGCGACCTTCCCTTGCGCAGGACCCAGCTATCAGCGGCGGGCAGCGCTTCCAATTACAATCGCTCCCAGTAAGGACACTAGATTATCATATCTGAGGAATTTTCAACCTGTGGTGCCGCAGCGGTTCGCCGTCCTCGCGACAAGCATCAACAGGCGCCCGCCGGCGCTATGACGGTTTGACAAAACCCCTGCGGTACGTGACGATCACCCGCACATTAAAAGTTTATCACGAGAACGCAGCCAACTGGCCGCGCTTTCGGCAAGATCACCCGGAGGTGAGTATCCCGTGCGACTCGCAACTTTCCAATTCAAAAGCAACCCGGCCAGACTCGGTGCGCCCGTCGATGGCCAGCTAATCGATCTCAATGCCGCATACCAGGCAATGCTACGGGAGCGTGGCGAAACCCTTCCGGAACAGATGGCCGCAGCCGTCGTGCCGGCGGATATTATCGGTTTCCTCGACGGCGGCGAACGCGCGATCGGCGCGGCCAAAGAGGCTATCGCTTATGCCGGCAAGATCGGATCGCGGGCGGCCGAAGAATCGATCGCTTATCCTGAAAAAACGGTCAAACTGCTCGCTCCGATTCCGCGGCCGCGCAAACTGCTGATGGTCGGCCTCAACTATCGCGACCACGCCCAGGAATCGGGCAATCCGCTGCCGGAATATCCCACCTTCTTCATGAAGGGTGCGGTCTGCGTCACCAATCCCGGCGATCCAATCGAATATCCGCGCGTTTCCAAGCAGCTCGACTACGAGGCCGAGATGGCTTTCGTGATCGGCAAACGCGGGCGCCATATCCCGAAAGAAAAGGCGCTTGAGTATGTGGCCGGCTATACGATCGTCAATGACGTCAGCGTGCGCGACTATCAGCATCGCGGGCAATGGACGATGGGCAAGAATTTCGAGAACGCCGCACCGATGGGGCCGTATCTGGTGCTCAAGGATGAAATTCCAGATCCGCACGTGCTCGACGTTTCGTGCTTTCTCAATGGCGAGCGGGTGCAGCATTCGAACACTAAACAATTGATTTTCGACGTCAACTATCTGGTCAACTACATCTCGGAGTGCGTCACGATCGAGCCGGGCGATGTGGTTTCAACCGGTACGCCGAGCGGCGTCGGGCTGTTCCGCACTCCGCAGCTTTTCATGAAGCCGGGCGATGTCGTGCGTATCGAAGTGGGCAAGATCGGCGTGCTCGAAAATCGGATTGTGGGCGAATAATCGGCGGTTTCGGATTCGAAATACCGGCGGAAAGTTCGCAGGGATTTTCCGCCGGTTCTTTTTATAAATGGCTTCCGAAGTGAATCACGTTCGCGTGGGACTGATCCAAATGGCGTGCGGGACGGACCCCGCCGACAACCTGGAGCGGGCGATCGCCGCGATCGACGATGCGGCCGGACGCGGCGCCGGTATCGTATGCCTGCCCGAGTTGTTTCGTTCGCGCTACTTCTGCCAGACCGAGGACATTGCCCAGTTCGATCTCGCCGAGGCAATCCCGGGACCGACGAGCGAACGCCTCGCGCAAACCGCGGCGGCGCGAAAAATCGTGATCGTGGCGTCGATCTTCGAGCGCCGCGCCGAGGGTATCTACCACAACACCGCGCTGATCCTGAACGCCGACGGCAAAATCGCGGGACGCTACCGCAAAATGCATATCCCGGACGATCCGCGCTATTACGAGAAATTTTATTTCACCCCCGGCGATCTCGATTTCAGCGCCCATCCGACCGCGGCGGGCCGCATTGGCGCGCTAATATGCTGGGACCAATGGTTCCCCGAAGCCGCGCGACTGGTGGCGCTCGCCGGTGCGCAGACGTTGTTCTATCCGACGGCAATCGGCTGGGCGCGGAATGAATTGGACGAAAACGTGCGCCGAAAACAACACGACGCCTGGCAGACGGTGCAGCGCGGCCATGCGATCGCCAACGGGATTTTCATCGCCGCCGTGAATCGAGTTGGAGTCGAGGACGGACTGCAATTCTGGGGCGGTTCCTTCATGGTGGATCCGTTCGGCGAGATTATCGCGCGCGCGAGCCATGATCGCGAAGAAACCATCGTCGTCGATTGCGATCTCGCATTGATCGAAGAAACCCGGCGCAACTGGCCATTCCTGCGCGATCGGCGAATCGACGCCTACCAGGATCTTACGCGCCGTTTCCGCTCTTAGCCGGCCGTGCCGATTCCGCGACCACATCGGGAATTGCTTGCGGGCTACCGGATGCCCGCCGAGTGGGAACCGCATCTCGCCACCTATCTGGTATGGCCGCACAATCGCGATACCTGGCCCGGCAAGTTCGAGCCGGTGCCGCCCGCATTTGCGAAACTGGCCGCCGCGATTGCGCGGTTCGAACCGGTCCGGCTGCTGGTGAACGACGAGGCGGCAGCGGTCGAGGCGCAACGCCTGCTGGCGGACGAATTGCAGGCCTCGGACACGACCATCGCGGACGATCGCATCGATTTCATTCAGCTTTCAACCAACGATTCATGGGTGCGCGACCATGGTCCGATCTTTGTCAATCGGCGCGCGGTAGGCACCGGCCCTGCCCAGATCGCGATCGATTGGCATTTCAATTCATGGGGCGCGAAATATGGCCCCTATAATCTCGATGACGTAGTGCCGCGCCGCCTAGGTGAACAATTCGGCTTCGAGGTGATCGAACCGGATCTGGTGCTCGAAGGCGGATCGATTGACGTCAACGGCGATGGCCTGCTGCTTACGACCGAGCAATGCCTGCTGAATCCAAATCGTAATTCCGCGTTGAGCCGGGCTGAAATCGAAGAATATCTCAAGGTTTATCTGGGCGCACGGAAAATTCTGTGGCTGGGCGAAGGGATCGCGGGCGACGATACCGACGGCCACGTCGATGATCTCGCGCGCTTCGTCGGCCGCGACACTATCGTGACCACGGTCGAAGCGGACCCGGCGGACGAAAACTTCATTCCCCTACAGGAAAACCTGCGGCGGCTCAGAACGACGCGCAACCTCGACGGCCATCCGTTTCGCCTCGAACTGCTGCCGATGCCACCACCGCTTTTCCATGAAGGCACCCGCCTGCCCGCTTCTTACGCTAACTTCTATTTTGTCAATGGCGGACTCGTGATGCCCAGCTTCGATGCTCCCAGCGACCTCGCGGCTCGCGAGATGATGCAACGGCTGTTTCCGCAGCGCACGATCGTCACGGTGCCCTCGATCGACCTGGTGTGGGGGCTGGGCAGCGTTCACTGCCTCACGCAGCAGCATCCGCTGGCTTAACGCTTTTTTCTCACGCGCGGTCGCCGTGAACCGTCTCACCCGACGTGCCGGTGCGGCAGCATAGGTTGCCACTTCCGGATTCCAGCTTAAAATAATGGATTGCCTGATCTCCGCCGGTCTTGCCTTACGTAATTTGAGATTGACCGAGGCGGTGGGCATCAATTTTGAAGGACTCAGGGAGGTGCTGGTGGAAGACCGCGGTTTGGATGTATCGGCGCGACCGCTGCGAATCGCGCAGATCGCGCCATTGTTCGAGAGCGTGCCGCCCAAACTTTATGGCGGAACCGAGCGAGTTGCCGCCTATCTATCGGAGGAACTGGCTCGGCAGGGGCACGAGGTAACCCTTTTCGCGTCGGGTGATTCCACCGCCAAGGTAAAACTCGAACCTGGCTATCCTGAATCCCTGCGGCTCGCCCATCTTGATCATCTCGGTCCCATGTACCATCTGCCGATGTTGAGCGCGGCGTACGACCATGCCGAGCGCTTCGACATAATCCACTCTCATGTGGATTACTGGAGCTATCCGTTCGCGCGATTGGTTGCCACACCGACCATCTCGACCATGCATGGGCGCCTGGATTTGCCGGAAATCGCGCCAGTGTACCGCCATTATTGTGAGCAGCCGGTGGTTTCGATCAGTGACTCGCAACGGCACCCGCTGCCGGAAGTAAACTGGGTTGGCACGGTCTATCATGGGCTGCCTAGGGAACTGTTGAACTTCAGGTCGAAGCCCGGAGATTATCTCGCTTTTTTAGGCAGAATGTCGCCCGAGAAAGGCCCGGACCGCGCGATCGAGGTGGCCCGGCGCGCCGGTGTTCCCTTGCGAATGGCAGCCAAGGTGGACCGGCTGGATCGCGAGTATTTCGAAACGGTGGTAAAGCCGATGCTGCGCGAGCCGGGGGTGGAATTTATCGGCGAGATCAACGAGGTGCAAAAACAGGAATTTCTTGGTAACGCGATGGCGCTGCTGTTTCCGATCGATTGGCCGGAGCCGTTCGGGCTGGTGATGATCGAGGCGCTGGCCTGTGGCACGCCGGTCATCGCGCGGCCTTGCGGATCGGTGACGGAGATCCTCCGCGATGGTGTCGGCGGCCTGTTGGCCTCCAATACCGACGACCTCGTGGACGCGGTGCGCAGAGTTGCGCAAATGTCGCGCCGTGCCTGCCGCGACGAATTCGACCAGCGTTTCACCTCTGAAGTGATGGCCGCGAATTATCTTCGGCTTTATCGCCGCCTGATCGAGAACGCCAAAGCGTCCCGGCGGGCAAAACAATCGGGTGAGTCAAACGATTAAGTACTGCGCACTCGATCGTGATACAGCTATTGATCGAAGAAGATACTTCCGCACGATCAGTCCAGCAATCTCAGGAACGGATGCCGGCCACCAATCATAATCACCCGATACTCGTGGTTGAGGACGATCAAGCTGCGCTCGCGGCGATGTGCGAGATTCTGCGCCAGGAAGGTTACGACGTAATCGCGGCCGACAATGGACACAAGGGTCTCGAGTATCTTCTAAATGGCAGTCCGCCCTGCATCATCGTGCTGGATCTCGTGATGCGGGGTATGGATGGATGGGAATTCAGAAACTGCCTGCGTCAGAATCCAAAACTCGCACGTATCCCGGTGGTGGTCGTCAGCGGCTCACTCAAAACTGCGCCGTCCGACGTGGCAGCCAGCTTTCAGAAGCCGATCAATGTAGCCGCCTTTCTCGATACCATCGCGGAGTGCTGCTAACTCCGTCCTGTATTTTTTACCGCCGCGATTTCTGTCCACCTCCGCATGCCAGGACTACTGACCTATCGGTCGTCAGCCGGGCTGTGGTTCCCGCCTCGCGATCGGCTCGCCGGCCCTCCAAAAGCCTTCCGGTAGAACGAAATTATTTCCTCTAAGCAGGCGTTCATACTGCCTAGGAAAGAACCCGCTGCTTGCTACAAAGGCTCTGCCCAAGCCCGGTGTTTATCCTAAACAGAGTCTTACGAAGTGAAGAAGTTCGGGTTCCTGGCCGCGTTCAAACTGACAACACCGGCTACCTGCTCAACTTTCCGGATGAACAGATCCTGAATGTCGCAGCGGCTTGGGGTCAGACTGCTATCGGCATGCGAATTGCGTAGTCCCGAATCACGAGACAGGTGAGGGCTGGATCGAAGTTACTTTTGGTATTTGCCAAAGGGAGTTGTGGGTCATGGCAGAACTGACCGAAAGAATTATGGACCATGTCACCAGCACGAACATCGATCGTGCGATGCTCATGGATTATCTGAGCGAGTTTCTGGCCGTCGAGCAGGGCGGCATCAAGCTCTATCGTGCGGCCCTGCAGATCGTCCAGCATGATGAAATCCGCCGCAAGTTTCACGAGTTCCATCAGGAAACTCTCAAGCACGTTTCTATTCTCGAAAAAGTCATTGGCGAGCTCGGTGGCGATCCCGGCTACCAAAGCACATCGGCCAAAATTGCGGAGAAGAAGGCCGAAGGGCTCCTGCAAACCATGACCGCCACCAACGGGATGAGCGCGAAGCTGGCCGAGATCAACGCGATCGAAAATATTGTGCTGGCCGAAACCAAGGATCAGGCCGACTGGGCGCTGCTTGGCAAGATCGCGCGTCAGACCACCGATTCTCATCTGGGCGATGTGCTCAAAGCGGCCGTCGATGAAGTTGAACCGGAAGAAAACGAACATCTGACCTGGACCAAATCCAAGATGGCGGAACTGGCCATGGGCGCGGTCAGCGAATGAGCGCCCGCTGATTCGGAGTTTTGGTATATGGAGACAATTTTTCGCTCAAGCGAGTGGAGTGTGGAGGTCGGCGAGTGCGCACCGAGTCTGTGAGTAACCAGAGTATCGCGATTACAAGGAAAACCAACTCAGCCGGCCTGAAGCTTTCGATCGCCCAGATAGCGCCACTTTATGAAAGTGTACCGCCGCGGCTGTATGGCGGCACCGAACGGATCGTTCATTATCTCACCGAAGAACTGGTGCACCGGGGTCACCATGTCACCTTATTCGCCTCCGGAGACTCACGCACCAGCGCGACTTTGGTCCCCGGCTATCCGCGATCCCTGCGTTTGGCGGGCCTTTGCGCCGACGGGCCCGCGCTTCACCAGCCGATGATTTCCGAGGTCTACGAGCAGGCTGCCGACTTCGACATTATCCATTCGCACGTTGAATATTGGCCGTTGGCGATGGCCCGGCTGGTCGCCACCCCGACCATCTCGACCATGCACAGCCGGCTCGATACCGAATCGCAACGGACGATCTTCTCGCATTTTTTGCAACAGCCGGTGGTCTCGGTGAGCGATGCGCAACGGGCGCATCTGCCGGATCTTAACTGGCTTGGCACGGTTCACCATGGCCTGCCGCCGGACCTGCTCAGATTCAATCCCGGCCCGGGAAAATATCTGGCTTTTTTGGGCCGGATAGCTCCCGAGAAACGCCCTGACCTGGCGATCGCCATCGCGCGCCGGGCTGGTATGCCGCTGAAGATCGCGGCAAAAATTAGCGAAGACGACCGGCCCTATTTCGAGTCGGTGATCAAGCCGATGCTGGACGGACCCGAAGTCGAGTATGTTGGCGAAGTAAACGAGCAGGAAAAATCGGAATTTCTGGGTAATGCGATAGCGCTAGTCTTCCCGATCGATTGGCCCGAGCCGTTTGGATTGGTGATGATCGAAGCGCTGGCTTGCGGCACGCCGGTGATCGCGCGGCCGTGTGGGTCGGTCCCGGAGATCGTACGCGATGGCGAGACCGGCTTTCTGCGCGCCGAGTTCGACGATCTGGTCGATGCCGTGCATCGGGCCGAAACCCTGTCGCGCGCTACGTGCCGGGCCGATTTCGAGCGCCGCTTTACGGTCGCCACGATGGCCGACAAATACGAGGAGATCTTCAAGCTGGCGCTGCGCTGCGACGGCATCCGCCAGCCGGTGAACTTTAATTTGATGACTGGAAAGTGAGTTGAAAAGGAGCGTTGCGCTTTCGACTTATTTCGACGGAGCCACTCGCATCTGCGCCAGAATCGAAAACAATTCCGGCAGATTGATCGGCTTGGCCAGGCACGCATCGTAACCCGCATCGAGCGTGCGCTTGCGATCGCCAGCCGATACGTAACCGGTCAGCGCGACGGCGGGTAACCTGCCGATGCGAGTGCGCTCCTGTTCGCGAATCCGGCGCATCAGCAGCATTCCATCCTGATTCGCCATTCCGATATCGCTCACCAGCACGTCCGGTTCGGCCTGCACGATGAGGCGCAAAGCTTCAGCCACCGATCCGGCGGTGGTCACCTGCGCGCCGCCCTTTTGTTCGAGCAAGGTCGCCAGCGCTTTGCGCTGATCTTCATCATCCTCGACGAGAAAAATGCGCATGCCGCTCAACAAGGCGTCGGCATTTCCATCGCTTTTTTTGGCTGGTGCAGGAACCGCGGCATCGGTCGGGGCCAGCGGGAGCGTCAGCGTGAAGAGCGCGCCCTTGCCTTTGCCAAGACTTTCGGCGGCCAGCGTACCACGATGCAATTCCGCGAGATGGGAGGCGATCGTCAAGCCGATTCCCAGTCCCGCCTGAGAGCGCGTGGTCGAACTATCGCCTTGCCGAAAGCGCTCAAAAATGTGCGGCATCAGGTCGTACTCGATCCCGATTCCATTGTCGCGCACTGTCACCTTCGCCATCGATCCGCTCCGCAGCAGATCGACCTCGATACATCCGCCGGATGGCGTGAATTTGACCGCATTAGACAGCAAATTCGAAATAATCTGCTGAAGACGCGAAGGATCGCCGAGGATTTTGCCTGAGTCCCGAAGCGAGGCCTTGACCTCGATATTCCGTTCCCGCGCCGATCGTTGGATAGTGTCGAGCGCGGCCTTTACCACCTCATTTAACGAGGTTACCTGCAGTTCGAGATGCAGCTTGCCGGCGCTGATGCGCGAAACGTCGAGCAGGTCATCTATAAGCTGCGCCTGCAGGCGCGCATTGCGTTCGACCGCGCGCAGCGCCTCGACCGTTTTTTCGCGGTTTACAGTTCCGGTCTGCAGCAGCGAAGTCCAGGTGACGATCGCATTCAGTGGCGAACGCAGTTCGTGGGAGAGCACGGCCAAAAAGTCATCTTTGGCGCGATTGGCCGCCTCAGCCTCATGGCGCGCTTCCCATTCGCGGAAATGCGCTTCGCGCAAGCGGAGCAGCGCTCGCACCGTGGCAATGAGCACCGCCGGTTCGACCGGATCGGTCAGGCATGCGTCAGCGCCGCCCTCCAGCGCTTTAGCCGTGTCGGACGGATCCACATAGGTGGCAGACATGTGCAGCACCATGATGGAGGAGGTCTGCGGGTCGCCCTTGATGCGGCCGCAAACCTCGTAGCCGTCGATATCCGGCAGATGAATATCGAGCACCACCAGGTCGGGCTTAACCGCGCTAATCGCAATCAGCGCTTCCTTACCGGTGCGGGCCTCAGCGATCTCGAATCCCGCGTTCCGTAGAATCCTAATTTTCGCGTAACGTATGGAATCTGTATCGTCGACGATCAGTAGCAAAGCTCGCCTACTCACGGAGTGTTAGGCCCCTCTAGGATGTCGCGCACAATCTCACCAAACTGATCACGCGAAACAGGATTCTTGCTCACGATCGCTACTACCCGGGATTTCAGGTTGAGTTGATCATCAAGTCCGCTGAGCGGATGCGAGGTGATCATTACCACGGGGATCTCCGCCGTGCCGGGATCGGACTTGAGTGCATCGAGCACCTGGCTTCCATCCATGTCGGGCATCATCAGGTCAAGTAAAATCGCATCAGGACGATCGCTCCTGGCGCGCTCCAGACCCTCGACACCGCCGCTTGCTTCCAGAATATCGAATTCATAAAAACCAAGCGAATGCTTTACCACGTATCGCGAGACTTCATCGTCGTCGATCAGCAGGAGGCGGCGGCGTGTGTGACGCCCGGTCAGCCGGCGGATCTCACCTACCAGCCAGTCGCGATCCACCGGTTTCATACCATAGGCGTCGGCACCAAGGGCCAATCCCTTACGCTCATCCTCCACCGTGCTAACCATGATCACCGGGATGCCGCTGGTGCGCGAATCGCGCTTCAACTCGGCTAAAAAAGCCCAACTGTCTTCGCCCCGCAGCAAGACGTCAAGCACGATAGCTACCGGAGTATTTTCTATCAACGCGCGGCGTGCATCCCCGAGATTATTCACCGGAATTGGAAAGAAGCCGGTGTTTTGCAGCGCCTTGAGGCATAAATAAACGTCTTCCGGGTTATCCTCCACCACCAACACCGGGCTGCCATCTTGTGCGCCGGGATCCCGTGAGTCACGCGCCGAGTGCTTGCGATCCTCATAAACCGTTGGAATAACGGCATAAAAAGTTGATCCAACTCCGGCCTGACTCCGTACAGAAACCGATCCGCCCAGCAATGCAGCCAGCCTGCGCGTCAGCGGCAAGCCCAGACCGGTGCCTCGAACCTGCTTCTGGATCGGATTGTCGAGCTGGGAAAATTCCTCAAATATCCTTTCCTGATCCTCAGGGGCAATACCGATGCCAGTATCCGAGACCGCGAACACTACCGCTCGCCCATCGGCGGTTTTCTCGGCCTTGATCCGGACTTCGCCACGTTCGGTAAATTTGAGCGCATTCGACAAAAAATTCCGCAGGATTTGCGAGACCTTGGGTTCGTCGGTGTACATCGTGAGGAAATCGTCCGGTTCCTCGAAAATCAGGCGCACCGATTCGGAAACCAGCAACGGCTTGAGCATCCCGCGCAAGGCGCCGAACAATAAAGCGACCTCGAATTCGATTGGCCGCACCATCAGCTTGCCGGCCTCGACCTTGGCGATATCCAGCAGATCGTTGACCAGCTCCGAAAGTCCGTCGGCGGCCTTTTGGATGAAGCCCACCTGCGTGCGCTGCTCTGAGTTCAGTTCGCCATCGACATTTTCGAGCAGCAGGGCACACAAAGCACCGATCGAATTCAGCGGGGTGCGAAACTCGTGGCTCATGTTGGAAAGAAAGCGCGATTTCAGATGGTCGGCGCGCCGCAGATGGTCGGCGCGCTCGTCGAGTTCGGCGTAGAGCGCTACCACCCCGCGATTAGTGTCATCGAGTTCCCGATTGACCTGGGTCAATTGTTCCTGCCGCTTTTGCAGCTCGGACATTGCCCGCATCAATTCCTGATTCTGGAGCTGAATCTCCTCGACCAGATCGCGCGGTTTACGCCGCGCCAGTTCAGCGCCGATTTTCGTGATTGAACGCGCATCGTACAGTCGGTCGCGCGCGATGAATTTCTTCAGCGTGACCACTGTGCCACGCACCGCACCAGGTTCGATGGTAAACCCGTCCATCAGCCGCCGCGTTCCGATGATCCCCATCCCCATGCCCCCGGGCGAGTCGTACTCACCCCTCAGCACCTTTTGCAGGTCGCGGATGCCTGGGCCTTCGTCGCTAATTCGGACAACCAGAAGCTGCGGCACGGTCAGACCCTCGATCAGGAATTCAAGGCTGCCGCCGCCAGCGTATTTTACTGCGTTGCGGGAAATTTCGGAGACCGCGGTCGCGATCCTGGTCTGGTCCTGCGCCTCAAATCCGATTTGCTCCGCGATCTGGCGCGCACGTTGGCGCGCCGCGACAATGTCATGCTCGGAGGTTAATTTGATCGTGAGAATCGGCCAGGCCATCTAACTGCCTTGTTTGGTAACCACTATCGAAACGTCATCGCGGCCACGTTTGAAATCGCGATACAGCACGCCAGCTATCAGACTCGGATGATGTCTGGCAAGCGTGGGATAGGCGGAGAGGTTCCAGCGCGAGCCCAATCCATCCGAAGCGAGCACCATCAGTCCTTGCTCCGACCACGGATAGGTGAATTCCTGAAATTTACGGACCTGATGACCCAGCGTGCCGTAATGGGAAATCATACTGCGATTATCGGCCGCAGTTACGATAGTTCCTGCGATGTTTCCAACTCCCGAGAAGCAAACCAGCGCCTGGTCAAGATTAATCTCAGCAATCGCCGCGGCTGCGCCGCGCGTATGACGCAACGCATCGTGGATGCGCTGAAGACGCCCGGCCGGGCTCAGGGCCGAATGCTGCTTGAAACTGTTAATTGCCGCATCTGAAGCCTCGTGCGCCGCAACTCCATGCCCCAGGCCATCGGAAACCAATACCTGGCAACGCCTATCGTGAATCTCGATCGCACAGCCGTCGCCACAGACCTGCTCACTGGCCAAGGCCACACAAACCCCACCGGCAGTGAATACGGCAGGTTTTGATCCAAGCGGCGGCTCCGGCTGTAAGCGCGCCAGCAGCGCCGTGCCGTGGCCGGGTCCCGAATAGATCTCGAACTGACCGCAGGACCGCTTTATCGCGCCCAGGCCGCCGCCCGGAGTGCCGCCGGTCGAATAACCATCGCGCAGGCATTGGTCGACGCTGGCCGTCCCCGGGCCCTTGATCAAGCGCCAGCACTTCGATCACCTGTTCGTCAGCGACATGATTAATCAGAATCTCGCCACGTTTGGCATGCTTCACAATGTTGGTGGCTGCTTCGGTAACAATCAGCGCCAGTCTGGCCGCCACTTCGCCGCCGAATTGAAACTGACTCGCAACCGCTCTTGCCCGGCGGCGGGCTTCGCCAGTATCGCTCGGATGTTCGATCGAGGTCGCCACAGTGCTTATTTCCATCTGACGATACAAATCCGCGTTCCCTCGCCCGGTGTAGAAGAAATGTCGAACTCATTGACCAGCCGCTTCGAACCGCTTAACCCCAGTCCCAGCCCTCCCTTCGAGCTGAAACCATCTCGCAAAGCCTGCTGGATATCTGCAATTCCGGGGCCCTGATCTTCGAAGGTCAGCCGCAGTCCGCGCCGCTGTTCCGAATTGATCGTTTCGAGCCGCACCGTGCCACCGCCGGCGTGTACCACCAGGTTACGCGCGAGTTCGCTCGCCGCGGTCACCATCTTGGTCTGCTCGACGATAGTGAAGCCCAGGGAAATTGACCAATCGCGGGTTTTCGCTCGGACCAGGACGACATCTTCGGAGCGGTTTACCGCGAGGGTCTCATTCCTTTCGACGGGCATTATGGTTCAACTCACCAGCGAGGAGGCGCTTCCGGCCGGTCAAAGATAAAATAAGTTCCATGCCCCTTTCCACATTGAGCGCGGTGGCAACTCCCTCTAACGATAAACCCAGTTCGACCAGCGTGATCGCCACTGCCGGACGCATCCCAACTACCACTGTGCGCGCATCCAGCACCCGCGCCATCGCGGCGATATTGCTCAGCATCCGGCCGATGAAGGAGTCCACAATCTCAAGCGCCGAAATGTCGATTAAGACCCCGCGCGCACGATCTTTGTTAATTCTCTCAGTCAGATCATCCTGCAGCGAGATCGCCAGACGATCGTGCATGTCAACCTGGATGCTGACCAGCAGGCAATCGCCCAATTTAAGGATCGGAATACGGTCCATAGGTAGCTTCTTCTGTCCCGCGTCAGCGCGATGCGATGTGCAGACCGTTACGATCGAGCGCCACCCGAAGTGCATCGGCCAGGGAAGCCTTGGTGGTCACGCCCGCGAGATCGACTCCAAGATGTACGATGGTCGCCGCAATCTGCGGGCGGATGCCGCTGATGATGCATTCGGCGCCCATCAGCCGGGCGGCGGCCACGGTTTTCAGCAGATGCTGAGCCACCAGCGTATCCACCGTTGGCACACCCGTTATGTCGATAATCGCGATCTGAGCTTCGGCATCGACAATTTTCTGCAGCAGACTTTCCATCACCACCTGGGTCCGCTCGCTATCCAGCGTGCCGATCAGCGGCAGGGCGAGGATGCCTTCCCATAGCGTCACCACCGGAGTCGAAAGTTCGATCATTTCCTGCTGCTGGCGCGCGATGGTCTGCTCCCGCGCTTTCTGGTACCGCTCAGTGACGTAGAGGCCGAGCGAATCGAGCAGGATCGTCGAGCGCCAAATTTCATCAACCAGAGTCTGACTTTCACCCATCGCAACCTTCAATTTGTCGAACAATGGCTGCTTGAGGGAAAACACAAAAGTCGCGGTCTCTGATGGCGAAAAACCCGCCTGGGCACGGGATTGCGAAAACTGATCGAGGTATTCGCGCACTTCGGACCATGCCGAACTTCGCATATCCGGCTCTGCGCCATCGTGTTCAAGCGCTCCGCTAAACAGCCCAAGGAATTCGCGCGATTCGCTTTCGATCTCCTCACGCTTAAGCGCTCCGTTGGTTGAAGTGGCTCCGTTCTTCTGGTACTCAAGCCAGCCCGACAGAATCTCGGACCGGTGTTGCTTCATGATCTCGGCGAGCGATTTGCTTTTTACGGCCATCAGGAATTTCCCTTCCGGAGTGATTAAATAAACCAGTCTAATGCGGCTGCGCTGACCTAAGCAAGCTGCAAAGAACTAAGCCCCCCTAAGCTCGCCTGCGGGACATCCTTGCTGCCGCCAATCCCTGCCTAATGCGATAAAAATTGCCGCTATTCGATCCAGCCTTTTCTATTTGGCCAGAATCAACTAGGTAGTGTATAAACTGAAGCTATTCTGGCCCCTGTGAAGCCTAGCTATAGCTGCGTGCTTGCCCTCTTCCGGAAGAGTTTTGCGCAAAATTCGAAATCCGTCGCACTTTGGATTAGCTTCAGGGAGGTGGCTGAATAAGGTCGCTCAGAAGATTGGAGGCAGACTAATCGACGGGACTCAAGCAATGAGACAAAGGTCGCTTGTCTTATTAAGGAGTGAGAGCAACAATATAGTTGACGGACCATCTATAGCATGAACGCACCACGCACACTCCGAGCGGCGCTTGTCTACTTCAACGATTTCGAGAACTGCCAACGCTTCATGATCGATCTGCGCTGGCCAGACGGTGTTGTCCGCTGCCCGACGTGCGGTTCCGACAAGGTTACCTATCTGGCGGATGACAAGCGCTGGAAGTGTTACGCCAAACACCCGCGCGCGAAGTTCTCTCTCAAGGTCGGAACCGTTCTTGAGGATTCGCCCATCGGCCTTGAGAAGTGGCTTCCGGCGATGTAGCTAATCGCCAATTGCAAGATCGTCAGTTCGATTTTCGGTCGGCGTCTCATTTACAAGAAGCTGATCAGGCACACAGATCCGCCGTCTGAGCCCTTACCGACGTAAGCAGTAAAGAGGGCGCAAGCGTCGTGGTATCGTGGGGCCATGAAGCCCAAGGCGGAATCGAACTTACTCGATGTGCAGATCGACGGTGAGCGGGGATTAGAACGCTTGGAAAAATTAGGGCGTGCGCTCCTGGCGACACCGAAATCTTCTACTCATGAGCACGGGCGCCAAAATCGGAGTGCAAAGAAAACATAGAATTTTTCAGCTACTTAGACCGCATTTGCACATTCAGTGCACAGCACGCTATTGTTTGCGCAATGAAGCTTGGACTGTTCACCGCAGATCAGGTTTGTGCCCTTTGCGGCATTTCCGCGAGACAACTCGCCTATTGGGATAAGACCGGACTCTTCAAGCCCCGCTATACAGCGGATGAGAAGCGATCCTTCAATCGCATCTATTCATTTCGCGATGTTGTCGGTCTACGGACGATTGGCCGACTGCGCAATAAATATGGAGTCCCGCTGAATCCCGATCTACGTCAGATCAGCGAAGACCTCAAGAAAACGCCGGATGCGGACTGGTCGAAACTAGTCTTCTACGAAGACCCGATAGCTGAGTCTGCGCGCTTGAAGGGAGCGTCGGGCCAACGCAAACGCCGGGCGCGAGTATATTTCCGACATCCCAACAGCGGTGACATTATAGCGAGCAGTCCGCATGGACAGCAACCGCTGTTTGAAATGCGGACGATGATCCAAAACGTCGAGCGAAATCTCGCTCGCATGAATCGTCGAAAGCCGAAGCAAATTGGCAAAGTTGAGCAGCACCGCTACGTTGTGCGGAACGAACCTGTCATAGCTGGTACGCGCATCCCGACCGCTGCCGTATATCGACTGCATAAAGCCGGATTCACGTCGGATGCGATCTTACGCGAATTTCCCCGCCTGCAACCGGTAGACGTTGACGCTGCCATTAAACATGAACGGGTAAAGGTCGCCAGTTAGTTTCGGGCGGGCACCTTTCGCGATGGACCTACTCATCGACGAATGTGTGCCCGCTTCTGTCACCGAAATTTTTGCAAAACACAAGCATTCGATTGTTTATGTATCGAGGGAGCTTGGTCAGAAAACTCCCGATAGGCTAGTTGCTGAAACTGCGGACGAAAATAGCCTGGTTCTTGTCACTTGGAATTACCGCG
Organism: Deltaproteobacteria bacterium; assembly: GCA_027317185.1. Classification (GTDB taxonomy): domain Bacteria; phylum Desulfobacterota; class Binatia; order Binatales; family Binataceae; genus JAJPIG01. The sequence continues at coordinate 6,289 of DAHVFB010000026.1, read as the reverse complement.
ATTTTAAGCGGCTAGGCATCACCCGCAGACCGCCAAACAACAAGCAACAGTATCGGCACGCGGGAATGATTTCCTTTATCTGTGATGAAGATCAGGGGAAACGTCGCGCCGAGCAGGTTATCGCGTCTATCGAATTTGAGTATGGGCAAGCACTCAAACGACCGGACAAACGCTTACTCATAGCCATCTACATCGATAGGTTTATTGTTCACTATTAAAGTGATCCAGCCTGTCACGCCCCAAACATTTTACCGCGTCCGGTCCGTCAAGTATTTTATTGCCGGAGTTAGACCCAGGTTAGCCGTCACTGAACACTTAGACACTTATCTGATACCGGGCCATGCACTTCCTGTTCAATATTTAATTCTAATAGTAATTTGTTGTTTGGCTCCGTCGTAATGGAATCCGGCCTCCTTGAAATTCGGCGGACGCCACGAAATCGAGACGTTATTGGAAAAGCCATAGCCCTCGAGCGGCAGCCCCATCCAGTTGGTATCGAACTTCCCATTATTGTTTTCGTCGTGATACGCCACCGCCGCATAGGCGCCGGCCGGAAGAGCTGGAAAGCTACAGGTCGCGGACCGGTTTTCGATCGGTACCGAGGTGGTCTGCGCGTTAGTGTCGTCGCGCGGAAATCCCTGCGCCGAATGCCACAGCGTACACACCACTTTTCCCGAGTTGTTGCGTAAGCCGGCTACGACAATTTGCAAATTTTTCACCGGCGATGCCGCCACGCCGCTCGATGCGGCTGCAAGCATCGCCAGGACCAAACCCGTCATCAGACGAAGGCTGCTCAAGCGCGATTTACTTTCCACCACCTCAGGTTAACTGGCGCGCGCGGACAACCCAACCGCGAGCGCGGAACCCCCGGTGATCGCCTGCGTTGGCATCACCAACCATTCGCGGTAGAGTTCGCCCACACGGAGGAGAGCTGAGATGATTAAGCCGCGTTCCGTAAATCATACTGCGTTCAGAATTGCCGATCCCGAAAAAACCAGAAAGTTCTACGAGGGGGTGCTGGGACTGAAGGTGCTGACCTTCCGGCCCAACTTCCCGCAGGGCGGTTTTTGGTTTGGCGCGGGCGAGAACCAGATTCACGTGATCCAGAGCAAGCCCGGTGATGTGATCCGCGATGGCGAACCCGATCCGGTCGGGCCGCATATCGCGCTCGAAATCGAGGATTTCGACGAGGCGCTGCGCACCTTGAGAGAAAACGGCGTGCACGTGGTGATGCCGGAAGACGCCGGTATCAAAGTGACTGCGGGCCGTCAGATGTGGGTACACGATCCCGACGGCAACACGATCGAGCTGCGGGCCGACAAGTAGCCTCGCTTTGAAATCTCGCAAAGGCGCGCCCGCGGCGGCCGTTGGCGCGCCCTGTTCATACCGCTCGCCCCTCTAAATTGCCGTTGAGGACGCGGTTTGCGTACCGGTTAGGCGTGCAGATGCGGCATCACCTCGCGCGCCAGCAGTTCCGCCTGCTCTATCTCATCGAACACCGGATTGAGCAGGAAATGCTGCACGCCGGCGCGGACCAGTTCGAGTAATTTTTCGGTTACCTGATCGCGGCTGCCCCAGATCGACACCTTGGGCGCCAAATCGGCGTTTTTGTAGCGCATCCCAAACCATTCCTTAAGACGACGATCCGCGCGCTCGCGATCATTATCGATCGCCAGATAAACCCGCTTGGAGATCGGAAAAGTGGCCGGATCGCGCTTCGCATCATCGAGGAACCGCCGGATCATCGGGTAATGCTGCATGAACTCCGCCGAGGACGATGACCCTGCCGCCATCCAGCCGTCGCCGTGCCGGACCGCGCGTTTAAGGGCAATTTCGGTGCGGGCGCCGAACCATATCGGGATGCGCGGCTTTTGTACCGGCTTGGGCTCCATCGCGACGTTCTCGAAGCTCCACACCTCGCCCTTGAAGCTGGCCTTCGGCTCCGTCCATAGCGCCTTAAGTACCTGAATTGCCTCGATAAAACGGCGCGATCGCTTAACCTCCGGGATCAAGCCGAAGACCTGCTCCGGAATATGCGGCCCGCCGATTCCGAATCCCGCGATTACGCGTCCGTTGCTTAATTGATCGAGCGTGGCAAGGCTCTTCGCCAGTTGTATCGGATTGCGAATCGTCAGCAGCAGCACGGAGGATCCGAGGCGGACTTTTTTGCTCAGCGCCGCCGCGTAGGTCATCAGCGTTACCGGCTCCAGAATCGGCTGGTCGGTGATGATCTGTTCCTGCACCCACAGACTGTCATAGCCGAGCGTTTCCACTCGTGGCACAAATTCATGCAGCATCTTGAGATCGGCTTGAGGATTCGCAAAGACCTGCGGAATTGCGATTCCACAAGGGATGGTGCCGGTTGCCATGTTCAGAGCCTCCCTGAGACAAAGAGATTTCGACGACGGCGCGATCGTATAAAATCGTTGCGCTATTCGCGACAGGAGCACGAACCGACATGAGCGAGCAAGCCATACGGCGCACCGGCGGCCAGGTGCTAATCGATCAACTCAGAATTCACGGCACCGAAATGATCTTCTGCGTGCCGGGCGAAAGCTACCTCGCCGCGCTCGACGCCTTGTACGACGCCCGCGAGGATATTCGCCTGATCGTATGCCGTCAGGAAGGCGGCGCCGCCTACATGGCCGACGCCCACGCCAAGCTGATGCGGCGGCCGAGCGTCCTATTCGTGACCCGCGGGCCGGGCGCTACCAACGCCAGTATCGGCGTGCACACCGCCTATCAGGATTCCTCGCCGATGGTGGTGCTGATCGGCCAGGTACCGCGCGGACACGCCGATCGCGAGGCATTTCAGGAGATCGATTTCCGCCGAATGTACGGACAGTTCACCAAATGGGTGGCGCAAATCGAGGATGCCGCACGGATTCCCGAGATGGTCGCGCATGCGTTCACGCTCGCCAATTCGGGACGCCCCGGACCGGTCGCGCTGGTGCTGCCTGAAGACATGTTGTGCGACGAAGTCTCAGTCGCCGACGCCGCCCCGTTCAGCACCGTCCAGGCGAGCCCGTCGTCCGCGGATCTCGATCGGATGCGCGCAATGCTGTCGCAGTCGCACACTCCGATGCTGCTACTGGGCGGTCAGACCTGGACCCCCGAGGCGGTGCGCGATATCGCGGCGTTCGCCGAAGCCAATCGCATACCGGTCGCGACCTCGCTGCGATGTCAGGATCACTTCGACAACCTCAGCCCGTATTATGCCGGCGATTTGGCCATTGCGCCGAATCCGAAACTGACTCAGATGGTCAAGCAGACGGACTTGCTGATCGCAATCGGGCCGCGGCTCGGCGAAGCGACCACCGCCGGCTACACCTTGCTCGAAGTCCCGCGTCCCCGTCAGCAACTGATCCACGTTCATCCCGGATCGGAGGAACTCGGACGGGTTTACCAGGCCGCTTTGCCGATCAACGCCGGGATGCCGCAGATCGCCGCAGCGCTCGCGCAGATGCCGCCGGTTGACTCCTCGCGATGGGCCGCGCGGACCGCTGACGCCCATCGCGATTACCTCGCTTGGGGCGTGCCCGAGCATAATCCGGGAGCGGTGCAATTGGCGGAGATCGTCGCCGGCCTGCGCGATCGGATGCCGCCAGACACCATCGTCACCAACGGCGGCGGAAATTTTACCGGCTGGGTGCATCGGTATTGGCGCTTTCGCGAACTCGGCACCCAGCTTGCGCCGACCAACGGATCGATGGGCTATGGAGTGCCATCGGCGGTAGCTGCCGCTCTCGCTTATCCAGAGCGTCGAGTGCTGTCGTTTTCGGGCGACGGATGCTTTCTGATGAACGGACAAGAGCTGGCCACCGCCGTTCAGTACCGCGTCAGGCCGATCTTCTTCGTGATCAATAACGGCATGTATGGGACCATTCGGATGCATCAGGAACGCGAGTATCCGGGCCGCACGATCGGCAGCGATTTGCAAAATCCCGACTTCGCCGCTCTGGCGCGGGCGTACGGTTTGCACGGTGAAACCGTGAAACGCACCGAAGAATTCGCGGCGGCGTTCGATCGCTGTCTCGCGGCGGACCGCGCGTCGTTAATCGAAATTCAGCTCGATCAGGAAGCTATCACGACGCGCCTGACGCTCAGTAAGCTGCGCGATCGGCCACGTCCGCCGAAGCTATAGCAGCGACGCGCCGGCGCGGAATCGTCCAAGGGCGTTCCATCGCGCAGGCAGTTCGCCACGGCGTGCGAGAAATGAGGCGGGCGGGATTTTCGTCCGCTGCGCATCGATGCGATCCGGATCCGGTCAGCTTCGGTTAACGACGAGATGGCGGAGGGGGGAAGGAGTCGAACCTTCCGGCGAGCGCAATGCCCGCCAAGCCGGTTTTGAAGACCGGTGGGGCCACCGGGCCCCGTCCTCCTCCATGCAATGGAACAGGCAATCGAAAAACCAATCGTCAATAGCCAATCGCTATCGTTATAGCGATCACGTGGGTGGCCGCGCCACCGCGACAGCATCTGGCAATATTAACCCGCCGAAGGATCGAATTCTCAAGCGCGCCCGGATCGGGAACCGTGCGCCAGATCGCTATGGATCGTGAGAAACTCACGGATGTTGATTTCGCGGAATATTATCGACCAAAAGCTTTGAGGAATGGTTAAGTGCCTGAAGACACGGCTCTATTGGGCCGTTTTTGGCGGGGACGAAAGGTGAAGTTGAGGAAATAACAATCGTCGAGATGGGACTTATTAATTTATTTATCCTAGATTACTGACTGCTGCCTTTGTCTGGCTAATGTCCGCCTTACTATTATGGATGTCCCAGCGAAGCGGCACCCATTCATGGAACATAAATTCCAGAACAAGAGCAAGTTCGCCCTCTTGACGTTCAACAACGCCTACGTCGATCTTTCCTCGGAAGCTTTCCAACTGTCTGACGGCACGTGGGCTATGCCCGGCGTGCCGGTCAGAGACCTCGGCATTTGGAAAGAATGGATCGGCTCCATCCGTATGGAGCGTCTTCGGGAGGCTAATCTCGTCCTCTTCGTCGAGGAACCCTCCGACAACCCTGAAATCCTCGATGCTGTGCACAACCGCCTCAGTGACGACCTCAGCCTGCTTTTTTCTCTGCTACACCTCAGAAGCGGCATCGAATGTGAAAGCGCCAATTTGCTCTGCGGCTCCTCCCAACAGGGTGTGCCGGAGATCCGACAGATGGGCCAGCTCCCCGCATTTTTCCAGACCAAAGGATACCGGTTGACGCCCATCACCCAAGAGTGGCTAGAGGACGCCACCGCGCTCCGCGCCGGAGCAACGGCGATGGCAGCAGACAAGGCCGACTTTCGACGCGTCATCCGTGGCCTGAACACGCTGCTGGCCAGCCTCAAGCAAACCGGTCAGGACCGTCTCCACCAGTTCGTGCGCTCCCTGGAGGCGCTCATTCTCCCCGATGTCGGCAAGACCAAGAACCAGTTCACACATCGCTGCCAGACCTTCGCGGGAGCTCTCAAAGACACTCGATTGGTCTTGCAGGAAGCGTTCGATATGCGCAGCGACACCGAACATTTGCACGAATGGTACGAGGCTGCGCAGAATTATCCCGCCAACCGGCGAGAGGACGTGTGCTGGCAAAGGACGCGCCAGATCGAGCAACTAGCGTGCGACGCATATTCGCGGCTCCTGCGCAGCACAGCGCTTCGAGAGCGCTTCCGGACGGACGCCAACAATAGCGGCTTTCTGGAAGCTCCGAGACGGCGAAAGATGCTCCATTTGGGGGAAACCCCTCGACATCATGCAGGAGCCTCTCATTCAGAAATACGACCAATAGAGGAGAGCGATAGCCTAACAGCCGAGCCCCTTGCGCGGTTCTCCCGTGATACCGGCTGGAAAGGCATGTTTGGGTTTTTGGCGATAAGGTCCGAAGCGTCTCTGCGCCTGCCGAGAAAGTGGATTTGTCGGACCAGTCCGGTAACGCTTGCAGCCATGTCCTTCGCCTTTTACACGCGGGGCATTAGTCATTCCTCGATATAGACTGGCGGGCTTTACCGAGAGCCAACCGGCTATGCGGCCGCCGATTGCCCAGACTCTTCAGACTTCACGCCGGTCACGAGCGAATAATACAAGCTTGGGCAGTGCCGGGTACATGCGCTTAATTATACGGAGTTGAGGCTCTTCACCTGCGCTCAGAGCGAATCGGGAGATTCGCGTTCCCACGGGAGCGCCAATCTCCCGATTGGCTTTGCGGCGGGAGATTCGATGGACTTTATCGATGCGCATCCTTGGCTGTGGGATCAGTTGGGGCTTTTCACTATGCGCCCCGCGGCACGAG
>DAHVFB010000025.1 GCA_027317185.1 Deltaproteobacteria bacterium | reverse complement strand
GATCACGAACCATAATCGCTGGCTGCATCCCGATCCGCTTGCGCCGGAAGTCGCCCGCATTCGGCACCTCGCCCGCGTGTCCCACGAACACCCAGCCGCGATGGAATATCCGATCGATCTCCTCCCCGAAAATCCCGGGGTCGGTGTACAGCCGCGAATGAACCCGATCAGACTTGACCAGTTCGTCGTAAACTATGTTTGTCCGCGCCATACCGCAGAGCGCCTCCGCCGGTTTCGGCTGCCTAAACCAGGAACGTCAGGTTGTCGATGTACTCGTCGTTGTTGACCAGCAGCACTTTCTTGAACACCAGCTTGTAGCTGCCGTTTTCGGGACGCAAGCGATGAATTGTGCGGCCGGCGAAAACGTCCTGCACTCCGCGGCGTAATTCGGCCAGGATGAAGTTCGAGGCTGTATTCACTTCGCCATTGGACTCTTCTTCAATCTCCAGATTCGAGATCACGCGGCGCATCCGCGACTTTGGATCCTGGGCATGGGCCACACCGCTATTAAGCCGCCTGATTCGCGTCTCCAACCGCGTGTGATCGTCATAAATCAACGACACCTCGCGCTTGGGATCGGCATCGTCGCGCCCGCAGGGAACCCAGTAAAGGGCGTCGCTGGTCCATAGCGCTAGCCATTCGTCGTAGCGATTTTCGTCCATGAGGCGCGCCTCATGGTAGATAAAGTTTTCAACTTTCGATCGATCCGCGGCCATCGGCTCAGCCCCTTTCTCCGGCGGCGTGCGAGGCGCGCTTGCGCGCCGACGCGCCGGTCTCCTGCGTCATCACCTTTTTCCACTGCCGCCAGATGGCGCGCTGGGTAATTTCATCGGTCATGGCACCGACCAGCAGCCCCTCTTCGTCGCGGCGTTCGTGGTTCATCCCACGCGAAATGATATTCCACGGCTCCAGATCGGCGGCCGCCGCAGTCTGGATGCGCTCGAAAATTTCCGAGTCGTCCGGACCGCCAAAGCTGCCAGAGCCGAAAAAAGCTTCATGCGATCGCAGCCGCACTTCATTGACCTCGGGCGCGAGCCATTTGAGCGTGGTCGGATACAGGCACACCTCGGTGTAATCGAGGCTTACCGGCTGCACCACCCGCAGATGCAGCCCGATCAGAATCAAATTCGGAAAGATTAACGTATGCGTGGCGCCCTCGCGCAGCCCATCGGCGCCGCGTTCCGCGCCGACCCGCGCCGCAATCTCCGCCATATGAGCTTCGCCGCGCTGATTGATCGCGCGCACAGTCGGCAGCGGATCGCCATTGAGCGGATCGTAGATGCGAAACCCATAGTCGAGCATCACATGGCCGCCGCCGAGATCCTTGCTGATCCCGCCACCGCCGGTACTGAACGAATCGGGATTAAACCCTGCCTTACCGTGCTCAGGCGAGGGATGACTCTTAATCCGCTCCATCACCGCCGCCACGAAGGATTCGTGGGTGACATTGGGATGGTAGCCGTCCATCGAATTCTCGACCGCGAGCTTCCAGTTCGCGTTGAAATTGTACTTATGGAGGCCGGAGACAACTTCGATTTCGTCCTCGTCGGAAAACCCGGCAAAGAGGTCGATTTCCTGGGCACTGCGGCCCAGATGCTCTTTAAGCGTGATGCCGGCGGGGCTCAGGCTGGCGAAAATGAATCCGCGGTAACTCTCGACCCGCGGCACTTTCGTGAGTCCAAATTCATCGCGTTGAAAATCCTCGCCGTAGGCTTCGGGATATGGTACGCCCGCCAGCGAGCCATCGAGTTTGTAGGTCCAGCCGTGATAGGCGCATTTGAACGAACGTAGGTTTCCCTGGTCGTACTGGCATACGGCGGCGCCGCGATGGCGGCATCGGTTGAGCAGCAACTGCACCTTACCGGACTGATCCCGCACCATGATAATCGGCTGAGAGCCAATCCGTTTGAGGCGAAAATCGCCCGTGTTCGGGACCTCACCGGAATGTCCGACGAAAACCCATCCGCGATGGAATATCTTCTCCATCTCGTCGGCAAAAATCGCCGGATCGGTATAAACCCGGGAATGGACCCGGTCCGTTTTTACCAGCGTGTCGTAATCGATCCTGGTCCGTCCGTTCATATTTCTCCTCGATCTTAAGATGTCGGCCGTGCGAACCGGGCATCCGAAACTTACCCGGAACCCGCATGATGCCAAGGGGACCTATCGGATATTAGGCGCAGGATCGGTTGAGATTCAACCTGAATATCTCCGCACCGGCGCCCCCTTGGCGACCTGCCGCACCTTCGCCCGTTTGCCGCAAGAATATCGTTTAACTAATGCTGCTTACAGCGTATGCTTACCAGCATGCGAAGATTAATCGTCGGGCTGACCGGGGCAAGCGGGATTGTCTACGGCGTCAGGATGATCGATCGCCTGCGGGAAATAGGCGACGTCGAGGTCCATCTGGTGATGACCGATGCCGCCCGTATCACACTCTCCGAAGAACTGGGAATGAGCCAATCGGAACTGGGCGCGAAGGTCGCCGTCCTGCATAACATCAGGAATATCGCGGCCTCGATCGCTAGCGGATCATTTGTAACCGCCGGGATGGTGGTGGTGCCCTGCTCGATGAACACGCTGGCGGCGATCGCCTACTGTCAATCGAACAATCTGCTGACCCGCGCGGCCGACGTCTGTTTAAAGGAACGCCGTCCGCTGATTCTGCTGCCGCGCGAAACGCCGCTGCATCTGGGACATTTACGCGCGATGGTGGCGGCGGCGGAGATGGGTTCGATCATGCTTCCGCCGGTACCGGCCTTCTACTTCGGCCCGAAAACCATCGATGATCTGATCAACCATACAATCGGCAAGATTTTCGATCAGCTTGGATTCGGTCACGCTCTGTTCCCGCGCTGGGGTGAGAATGAAGCGACGAAGCCCGGCGGCAAGGAGTAGACTTGGCCGACGGAGCGGATGTGGCTGGACGAGAACCGATGTCGAAACCTCTGGGTGAGAAACTGCCGCGGGAATTCATCGACGCGATCGACGGACACGATCTCGAAGGCAAATACGGCGAGACCTACCTGCTGCTGACATCCGATACCGACGGCACGCCGCGCCCATGTATGCTCAGCGCCGGCGAGATGCTCGCTATTGATGATCGAAAAATCCGCGTCGCGCTATGGCCTAATGGTCATAGCGGCGCCAACCTGCGACGCGGATCGCAGGTGATTATATGCTTCGTCCAACCGAATACGGTTCTGTATGTCCAGGGGCAGGCCAAAGAACTGGCGCATGGACGCGATCCTGAAATCGAACGCTTCGAGATTGCCGTCTCGTCAGTGGCTTCCGATGTGCACGAGGGTTTGCCGGTGCTCCACGGCATCGCGTTTACCTCCACACCTGAGGTGCGCCGTACGATGCTTGAGCAGTGGCGCAAGGTGCTGAGCGCGCTGCATGAGGGCTGATTTGCGCGCAGTGATTTATCTGATCTCCGCCGCAGCTCTGATGATTGCCGCCGGGAAGCGTGCGCTATGCATCTGCTGAATCCCGCCTTCATTACCGAATTGCTGGTGGATTGGGGCTATCTGGGAATCTTCGTCTGCGTCTTCGTCGGCAATCTGGGCGTGCCAGTCCCCGAGGAAACGGTCGTCCTCGCGGCTGGCTTTCTGGCCGGTCAGGAGATTCTGGAGCTCAAGACCGTGTACGCGGTGGTAGTCGTGAGCGCGATCATCGGCGACACCTGCGGTTACCTGCTGGGACGCACCGGTGGACAACGGCTGATTGAAAGGTTGGCGGGACATTTCGTTTTTGTTCGATCGCGTTACGAACGGATCCAGGTGTTTTTCAGGGACCATGGACCGAAAGCGGTGTTCATGGCCCGCTTTATCACTGGAGCACGTTTTCTGGCAGGTCCCATGGCCGCTGCGGTGGGCATGAATTTCTGGCGCTTCCTCGCGTGGAATGTGCTCGGTGCGCTGGTGTGGTGCGGCGTGATGGTGGCGATTGGCTACCTGGTGGTCGACGAGCTATGGCGGGTGATCGCAACTACTCAAACAGCGGGCCAACTCGGAGCCCTGGCGGTGGTATTGATTCTGATCGCACTCTACTTCTTCTGGCGGCATGAACACAGAACAACGGGTAAAGCGAAAAGTTAGCCGCCGCGTGACGATGGTCCTGTTGACGGCCGTACCGTTGGCTCTCAGCGGATGCCAGCCGCGACGTATCATCGAGTTGCGCTATCGTTCTAATCAGCAGAATCGCGAGTTGCTGGAGCCCAGCCGGATAGCGGTGGTGAAGCCGCCGCCGGCGCTGGGCAATCTCAAGCACGTGGGATTGGTATTCGATCCCGATGGCAATGTTATTCAGCGGCTTCAACTGCCCGATCCGTCCGCGGCACTGACCAGTCTGCTGGCCGAGGCTCTCGTTCATAAGGGACTGAAACCTGTCATATCAGCCGGGCCTGAGTTGCCCGACGGGGTGGACTACATGGTCACCTGCGTCCCGCAAAAACTTGATGTCGTCAGACGGGTCGATCGGGGTGCCGATGGCGAGACTTTTCTGATCGGAGCCAACGCGCGGATCACCTGTTCGCTGGCGAATCGGCAGGGCCAAATACTGGTCAATAGCGATTTTACCGGGACCGATAACGAACCCTCGGTCGGCAACCAGCATTCCCGGCCGGTTCTCAGCGATCCGGCCGACGCGCTCTCGGCGGCGGTCTCATACGCGGTTGATACCTTCCTCGATAGCCCTCAGTTTCCGGGCGCGGCCGATGGGCAGCGTTCGGCAGGCGGCCCGACGGCCATCGCCTCGCCCACGCCTTCGGCCACTGCGAGTCCGCCGGCCGCCGCGGCAACGCCGCTTCAACCTTGAACCTTTCGTCGTAACCGGAATCGTCAGGAAGGTGTGACGGCCTGCTTGCGCGCCTCCTCGGCTTTGCGCAACTCGATGCGCCGGATTTTCCCGCTCACGGTTTTCGGCAAGTCGTCGACAAATTCAATTTCGCGCGGATATTTGTATGGCGCGGTGACACGTTTGCAATGATCCTGCAGCTCGCGGACCATCTGCTCATTGCGCTTGGTCCCAGCTTTCAGCACCACGAATGCCTTGACGATCGAACCGCGGTCGGCATCCGGAGTGGCCACCACCGCCGATTCCATCACCGCCGGATGCTCCAGCAGCGCGCTTTCCACTTCAAACGGGCCGATTCGATAGCCGGCGGAGAGGATCACGTCATCGGCACGGCCCACGAACCATAGATAACCGTCGGCGTCGCGCGCGGCATGATCGCCGGTCAGGTAGTAATCGCCGCGGAAAACCTCGGCATTTTCCTCCGGACTTTTCCAATATTCCATAAATAAAGACGGTGGCCGTTCCGGGCTGATGCGCAGGGCGATTTCGCCGACCTGGCCGACTTTGGTTTCATTCAGGTCTTCATCGACAATCCGGACATCATGACCCGGAAACGGCCGGCCCATCGAGCCGGGGCGAATCTCCATTCCCGGCATGTTCGCCGCCACGATGATGGTTTCGGTCTGCCCGTAGCCATCGTGGATGGTGAGGCCGGTATGCTCTTTCCAGACCGCGATGACCTCGGGATTGAGCGGCTCGCCGGCGCTGGTGCAATGCCGCAGCGCGGAAAATTTGAACTGCCCAAGGTCCTCTTTCACCAGCATGCGAAATTCGGTCGGCGGCGCGCAGAAGGTGGTGACGCCGTACTTCACCAGCAGATCCAGTTGCTTCTTCGGATCGAAGCGGCCGTTGTACATCAGAGTGGTGACGCCGTTCATCCAGGGACCGAACAGAGCGCCGTAAGCCGCCTTGGCCCAACCGGTATCCGAGGTGGTCCAGTGCAGGCCGCCGGGCTTCACGTCAAGCCAGTGCGAGCCGGTGAGGCGATGGCTGAAGGTATAACCATGGCTATGGAGCACGGCCTTGGGATTTCGCGTGGTGCCGGAGGTGTAATAGCAAATCGCCGGGTCGATCGCCTTGGTGCGAACCGGGGTGAACCGATCTTGCGCCTCCTGCATCGACTCCTGCAAACCGGTCCAACCCGCGCGGGCCGATCCCGCCAGAATCAGAGCGTCCAGTGAAGGGCATTGGCCACGCAGATCGGCGATCATGTCGGCGCCGGCGGGCGCCGCGATTATCGCGCGCGCCTGCGCATGGTTGGCGCGATACACCAGGTCTTTCTCGCGCAGCATCGCGGTGCACGGCACCACGATCAGGCCCGCCTTGAGCGCCCCGATATAGGCCGCTTGCCACATGGTGACCCGCGGCAGCATCAGCAGGATTGGGTCGCCGCGACGCAAGCCCAACCAGGTGAACACGTTCGCGATCTGGTTCGACTGGCGCGCGAGATCGGCGAACGTCAGCCGGGCGCGATTGCCGTCCTGATCTTCCCACAACAGCGCCACCCGGCTCCGATCGGTGGCGAGTTCATCGATCACTGTGCCGAAGTTAAAGTATTCGGGAGTATTCCAGTGGAAGCTTCGGTATATGGATTGGTAGTCGTCCATCTATATTCACCTGCCGATATTTACCCAAAGTGCGCGATTAACCCTGAAAAGTGCGAGGTTTATCTGGCGCGATTCATGACGGCCGGATTTCCGCGTTCCGATGATGGTTGCGATCGCCGCGCGGCCGCCTTGATGTACTTGACGCTCATCGGCGACAAGTCATCACGATCGATATGCACATCGATGATCGCGAACGTTTTCGACGCGTGAGCCTGCGCCAACGCAGTTTTCAACTCCGCGGCGCTACTGGCGACGAAACCGGCGCCACCCCACGCTTTCGCCAGTTCGGCATACGGCCATGATGGAATTTCCAGCAAATCGCGACGATCGGCGATCGGGCGAAAAATTCCCCATCCGCCATTGTTGATTACCAACACGATCGGATTGAGTCCAAGCCCGGGCGCGTGCGAGATTTCCGGACCGGTCATCTGGAATGCGCCGTCACCGCACAGCACCAGCGGGCGCATACCATTGCCCAACTGCGCACCCATCGCGGCCGGTACGCCAAAGCCCATAGAAGCGTAGAATCCCTGCGCCAGATAGCCGCCGCTTTGCGGAACCCGCAAATCGAGTCCCGCGAACAGCATGTCGCCCGATTCGGCCACTGCGATGTACTTTCGATGTTCGGCGAAGAACTCGTTAACGGTCTGCAACAGGTCGGTAACGCGCAGGCGCGGCGCGCGGCCGTTTGAGGCCGCCGCCGGAAGATTGTCCGCGTAGCGCACCTGTTCGCGATGCAACCGCAGTTCCTGACGCAGCAGGGCGCGCACGAAATCGCGCACCCCGGCGTCGGTGTAGGTGTGGTATTTGATATCGACCCGCCGATCGACCGCCCATACCGTCTCATCCTGGATGATTTGCGGCGGCCGGTTGCCAAAATTCATATCGGTCTTGAGACAGCCCAGATTGAGCACGAAATCGGCTTCATCCATCCGCCTCACGATCGCCGACGGGCTGAGCGGCCCGACATGCACGCCCATGTAGAGCGGATGATGCATCGGAAACGCGCCCTTGCCGAGCACGGTCGCCATCACCGGCGCGCCCATCTTTTCGGCCAACTGGATCAGGTCATGCGAGGCCTTGTAGCGATGAATTTCGATACCGCAGACGACCACCGGGGTCCGGCTGGCGTTGAACATCGCGGCGGTCTCGCGCGCGGCCTCCTCGATTTTACGCGGATTGGATTCCTGGAAGCCGAGGCGGCCGTCCCATTCGATAAGCTCGTCCGGAACTTCGATTTTGCGGTCCACCATGTCGCGATGAATCTCGACATAGCCAGGCCGCTGCTCCGCCCATATCGCACAGACCACCTGATGAATGTCCCAGGCCGCAGTATGCGGGTCGGCCAGCACCTTCGAGGCGCAGGTGACCTCGCCATAGATGCGATGCTGCGATTCGACCTCGCGCGCCTGATGATGGATCAGCGTACCGAGCTTGCGTTCCTCATCACCGGGACCGCCCGAGATCACGAGAATCGGCACCCGCTCGGAGAACGAACCGGCGACCGGGTTAACCATATTGTGGCCGCCCGCTCCGTAGGTGACGCAGATCACGCCGATGCGGCCGGTCGCGCGGGCATAGCCGTCGGCTGCGAAGCCGACGCCCGGCTCGTGCGAGAGCGTCACAATTTCGAGACCGCGACGGCGGCCAAGGGCGAAGAAAAGCTTCAGCGCCAGGTCGCCGGGGATGCCAAATAGATGGGTAGTGCCGATTTTCCGGAGATAGGCGACCAGAAAATCGCCCAGCGTCATGTGACGTTTCAACCGAAGACCCTCCTCCACCGCACCGCGATTGTATCAAACGAAACATGGAAACGGGCATCGTTTGGGTTTGCCGCCTTCGTGACCGTTTTGTATCCAGGGATTTTGGAGTATAGATCGATTGTAGATCATGTTTGGACGCTTGCTCAGGATGCAATTGATGAACCCGCTGCGGGTCCGCGGGTTTATTATGTTTCTGCCATATTTCATCAAACTGTTTTACCGCTTGATGAAAGACGCCCGCGTGTCGATCATCGCCAAGCTGGTGCCGGTCCTTGGGCTGGTGCTGTTGCTCTCGCCGCCCGCGCTGGAACTGGACTTCATCCCGATAATCGGCGAGCTGGACTGGCTGATCGTCGGCTACCTTACCCTCAAAATCTTTCTGTGGCTGTGCCCGGCTGAGGTGGTGCGCGAACATGTCGGCCGCATCGCGCAGGGCGTTTGAACGCCCACCCAATTGATGCGCCCACGAACCATCCTGATAGGCCTGACGGCGGTCGTTGTTGTCGCGCTGATCCTGCTCAGTCTGCTCGATAATTTTTTCGTTAATCTGTTGTGGTTCGGCGAACTGGGCTATCGCAACGTCTACGTCACCATAATCGAGGCGCAGTACGCGATCTTCGGAGTTATATGGCTAGCGGCATTCATTCCGCTGGTCATCAGCGGATTTATCGCCGTTCGTCTGACCCATGATCGCGAGCGCCTGCGGGTGGTCCGCCGCACCGAAGACATGGTGGAGGTGAATCTCCCGGAGCTAATCCGCGCATTAGGTGAGCGGGTGCCGTGGCGCTTGCTGGTGAGCGGCGTCGCGGCGGTGCTGGCGATCTTCGTCGCGCAGTCGGAGTCGGTCTCGTGGGATATCTATATAAAGGCGCTCGACGGGGTGCCGTTTGGGCGGGTCGATCCGGCTTTCGGCCACGATATCGGGTTCTATATCTTCACGCTGCCCTTGCTTGAGGACTGGCGCGACCTGTTCTTGCTGATCCTGATCCTCGCTACCGGCTTGACGGCGGCTATCTACTGGGTTCGTGGCGGACTTGATTTCCGTGAATCTCCGCCGCGAATTTCGCGCGCCGCGGCGGGTCATTTTTCGGTGCTGCTGGGTATATTTTTTCTCCAGCGCGCCTTTAGTTATTGGCTGGCCCGCTTCCAGTTACTGCTGCATGGCAATGGCGTGGTTTACGGATTGCGCTACGTGGATCATCTGCTGTGGAAGCCGGGTTACTGGCTGCTGTTCGTGCTGGCGATCATCGCCGCGTTGTTATGCATTCTGAACGCGCGCGAACGATCCCTGCGCCTGCCGGTCCTCGCGGCGATCGTGTTGTTCGCGCCCTCCTTCGTATTGAGCCTGCTCCAGCCGGCGATCGAAAGTTTGTGGGTCAAACCGGACGAACTCCGGATCGAGATGCCATACCTCCAACGCAACATCGCGATGACCCGGCGCGCCTACAAGCTCGACAGTGTCGATGTGCGGCCGTTTCTCGGCTATGGCAAGCTGACAATGCAATCGGTCGAAAACGACGCGCCCACGATCGATAACATCCGGCTGTGGGATCCGCGCCCACTAATCGCGACCTTCAAGCAGCTTCAGGAAATCCGGCTTTATTATGATTTCCGCGATGTCGATATCGATCGTTATTGGATCAATGGCAAGTACACGCAGGTGATGCTCTCGCCGCGCGAACTCAATCCCGATCTGCTGGCGACCAATGCCCAGACCTGGGTCAATCGCCATCTGAAATTCACTCATGGCAACGGTCTTGTGATGACCCCGGTGAACCGGAAGGATTCCGAAGGCCTGCCGATTTTTTATATCAACAACATTCCGCCAGCTTCGAGCGTTGGCTTCAACTTGACACACCCTCAGGTTTATTTCGGCCAGGAAAACGACAACTACGTGGCGGTCGATGCGGCCACGCCGGAATTCGATTATCCGCGCGGCTCAGACAACGTATTCGGATTTTACAATGGCAGCGGCGGCATTCCCACGGCCGGACTCTGGCGCCGGTTGCTGTTCAGCTATTATTTCCGCGATATAAATCTGCTGGTCACGGAAAACATCGTCGCCAAAACGCGGCTGATGATCCGCCGCAATATCAACGATCGAATCGCGAATCTCGCTCCCTTCCTGAAGCAGGATCACGACCCTTATGTCGTGGTCCACAACGGCGGCATGGTCTGGATCTGCGATACCTACACCACCAGCGACCATTATCCTTATTCGCAGCCGAACTTCGATCAGATCAACTACGTGCGCAATTCGGTGAAAGTGGTGATCGACGCCCGTACTGGCGCCACCGATTTTTACGTCGCCGATCCTGAAGATCCGATTATTAAAACCTGGGAGCGGATTTTTCCCGGCATGTTTAAACCGCTCTCCGCGATGCCGGCCGACCTGCGCGCGCATATCCGCTACCCGGAAGATTTTTTCCTGGTCCAGTCAGATATCTACCGCACCTATCACATGACCGATCCCGAGGTGTTCTACAATCGCGAGGACCTGTGGGAATTCCCGCGCGAGAACTACGCCGACGAGACCATGCAGATGCAGCCGTATTACGTGATCATGCGGCTGCCCGGCGAAAAAAACGCCGAGTATATGTTGATGATCCCGATGGTGCCGCGCGGACGCGACAACATGATTTCCTGGATCGCGGCGCGCTGCGACGGCAACGACTACGGGCACC
This sequence comes from Deltaproteobacteria bacterium, assembly GCA_027317185.1. Taxonomy (GTDB): domain Bacteria; phylum Desulfobacterota; class Binatia; order Binatales; family Binataceae; genus JAJPIG01. The sequence goes on along the minus strand of DAHVFB010000025.1, from coordinate 25,196 downwards.
TTTTCGAGTACGCGTTCTCCAAGGAGCGGCTGTTCTACGGTCCGTATCAGATCCAGGCGCGCATCAATCAGAACCCGGATATCTCACGCCAGTACTCGCTATGGAATCAGATGGGATCGAAGGTGATCCTCGGCAACCTGATTGTCATCCCGATTCAGGAATCGCTGCTGTACGTGGAACCTTTGTACATCCGCGCGCAAAATGGGCAGTTGCCTGAACTGCAACGCGTGATCGCTTCGTATAGCGATCGAATCGTGATGGGCGAGACACTGGAGCAAACGCTTCACGCCTTGTTCCAGGGTCCCCCTGAATTGGCCGCCCCGACCGTGACCGGAGCCTCCTCGGCCGGCACATCCAACCTGCCGGAGCCGGTCGTCGCCAGTGCCGCTCCCGCAGGATCTAATACTAATGCCGCAGCGGATCACTACAATCGCGCATTGGCCGCGCTGCGTCGTGGCGACTGGACCGAGTTTGGCGCTGAAATGCAGGCGCTCGGTGGCGAACTGGGCCGGCCGCCCGCAAAACCTTGACGTCTCGCGATTTGACAGGATGGGAATTGGCCCGCGGATAAAAGTTCTACTGGCCGATGATCATCGGCTGCTGCGCGAGGGAGTTCGCGCGCTATTGAGCGATTATTGCGACGTGGTCGGTGAGGCATCCTCGGGCGAGGAAGCCGTCGCGATGGCCGCGAGAGTCCGTCCGCAGGTTATCGTGATTGATATCCAAATGCCTGGCATGGGCGGATTGGCTGCCGCGCGTCAACTCGCGAAAACTGCACCCGCCGCGCGCGTCCTGATCCTCAGTCAGTACACCGACGAGGAATACGTGATCGAAGCCTTTTCGGAAGCGGGAGCCGCCGGATACATGGTCAAGACCGACGCCGCCTCCGAACTGCTTAACGCGGTGCGAATTCTGGCGGCCGGACAGCGCTACCTCAGCCCAACGGTTGCGCCGATCGTGCTGGAACGCCTGAATCGTCCCGCCAAGTCGGTGGCGGGTGCGGAACTTACCCGCCGCGAACGCGAAGTGCTGAAGCTCATCAGCGAAGGGGCGACGGCCAAGGACATCGCGCGGCGGCTCGGCATCAGCCCCAAAACCGCGCAGGCCCATCGCGAAAATCTCAAGCAGAAATTGAACCTGAGATCGACCGCCGAAATGGTCCGCTACGCGATCAAGCACAAGCTCATTCGTCTGGATTGATTGCCGGTTTCGACCCGCCTCGGCCATCGACTTCGGCCCCGATCCGTTTCATACTGCGAACATTCGATAGCTCAACAGAGGAACACCATATGAAGCGTGCGGGAGTTCACCATCTCGGACTGGTCACGCTCGACCTCGAGCGTACGATCGAGTTCTATACCAACAAATTGGGCTGGAAGATTGCGTGGTGCGACATGATGAAACCGCTCGCCGGCGGAGTGGTGAAGCACGTTTTTTTCGATACCGGCGACGGCTGTTTCGTCTCGTTCATGTGCCCGGACAAGATGCCTAACGTTCCCGCCGAGTTTTCGACCGATCTCAACACCGCACAGAATCTACCGGGCTTTTTTTATCATTTCGCCTTCTGGGTCGATTCAGTCGAGGAATTGGAAGAGAAGCGGCAAAGCCTGACTGACAAAGGCGTCGAGGTCACTGGCATCGGCGATCACGATTGGGCCAAATCGATCTACTTCCGCGATCCGAACGGCATGCTGCTCGAATATTGCGTGACGGTGCGCCCGTTGGGCGAGGAAGACCAGGTGATGCGCGATCGATCGGCGGACAACAGAATGTTCGGCGGCCATCCCGATTCGCCACGCTGGATGCAGATTCTGTCGGGGCGGAGCAGCGTATCCGCCGCCAGATAAGTGGGGAAACACCGGGGTCGGTCGAGGATGCTTTGAAAGAATTGGCGGCACGGAATACCGTGCCGCCAGTCAAGACTAACCGTCAGGTGATCAGCCGAGTTGATGTTTGAAGAACGGGATCACCTTACTCCACGCATCTTTGGCGGCTTCCGGATGATACGACGGGCGATCATCACACATGAAGCCGTGGTCGGCGTCGGCGTAGAGCACCACCTCGGGGTCCTTGCCGGATTTCTTGAGCGCGTCACGGAACTTATCGACCTCGGTCAGCGGAATGTACGGATCCTTGCCGCCGAAGAAGGCCGTCACTTTCGCCTTAAGAGTGCCGGCATAGTCGATCGGGGCTTTCGCTCCCGGATGGGCGGTCGCCATACCGCCGCCATAAAACGGCGCGCTGGCTTTGACTTCCGGTATACGGCAGGCGGCCAGAAAGGCCACCCGTCCGCCCATGCAAAAGCCGGTCGTGCCGATGCTCGGCTTCACCTCTTTCATGCTTTTCAGATAGTCGATGCTGGCGCGCATGTCGGCTACTACCTGTTCGTCTTCGAGCTTGCTCATCAAACTGATGGCGCGCGGCAATTCAGTATATGGCACCACGTTATCGGGCTGGCGAAAATAGAGATTTGGCGAGATTGCAACGAAGCCCTCGGCGGCGAATCGATCCGTCAGGTCCTTGATGTTCTGATTGAGCCCAAAAGCTTCCATCACGACCACCAATCCCGGATAGGGACCGCCGGACGCGGGACGCGCTATATGACACGGCATCTTTTCACTGCCGGTCTGCACCGTTATGTCCTGCTTGATTACTTCCATGTCGATACGCCTCCGATGCGACGCTTACGGGACCGGCCGCGGACGCGGTCCAGATCCAGCCATCGCGACTATGAGTTCAAGAAAACCGGCCACGTCCGTGACCATGCACTGAAAACAGCAGCCGGTCCAGTCGCATTCTTTTGCACACTGCCGCGCGACTCACAAGCGGATCAGTGCCGGCTTCGATGGCCGTCAATCCAGCACGGGCTGCACGACAGGCAGCACCAATGATTCCGCTCTATGACCGTGCCGCTCATGATCGTGTAACCGACGCCAATACGGCGCTGGTGATGATCAATCTGCTGATTCTTCCGCTCGAGTACATCACCAACTTCGATGGAGTTCTCCACCGGCTCGGCCTGGTGCCGGAATTTCTGATCCATCCCTTGTCTTACGCGAATTACGACGGCCTGCTGGTTTTCGCAACTTTGATCACTTCCATGTTCATACACGCGGGAGCATTTCACGTACTGCTGAACATGTATGTGCTGATGGTATTCGGACCCGCCCTGGAAGACTACCTTGGCCATGTCCGTTACCTGCTCTTTTATTTTATTTCCGGCATCTGCGCCGGCCTGTTCGCCATCTACTTCGCGGCCGGCTCCATGATTCCGATCGTGGGCGCCAGCGGCGCGATCGCAGGCGTACTCGGCGCTCACCTGATCCTTTTTCCGCGCGCGCGGCTGCGAACGGTGCTGCCGCTGCTGGTGACGCTGAAATTTTTTGATGTTCCATCGATAATCTACTTGATGCTCTGGTTCGGTCTGCAACTTCTAGGAGCTATCAGGAGCGCCGAGGCTGGCGCTTCCGGCGGAATCGCGTTCGCGCCGCATCTCGCCGGCTTCATGTTCGGCATGATGCTCGGTCCGATCATGGCGTGGCGTCCAGCGGCGCGTAAGCGCCGGGTGCGCCCCACCTGATTGTTGATATTGTGGAAAGAGCAATCGCAAGGCGATCAAAGTTGCGCCGGCGCGCTTGCCGATTTTTCCGGATAGCGGATACTTGAAAGCTCTCGATGGTCCTTTCCGGAGGTGGTGTGGCAGTGGGTGCGGCGGCTCAGGACATTCTCAGGCGCGTTCCTCCTCAAAATATAGAGGCCGAGCAATCCGTGCTCGGCGCAATCCTGCTCGATAACGAGGCCGTCAATCAGGCGCTCGAGGTTCTGAGCGGGGACGACTTTTATCGCGAGGTGCATCGCGAAATCTTCCATGCGATGGCGGACCTGGTTGACCGCAATCATCCGGTCGACGCGATTACGTTGACTGACGCTCTGCGCACCAAAGGCGTGCTCGAAACGGTTGGCGGCGCAGCCTATATCGCGGAGCTGGCGGCCTGCGTTCCGACCGCCGCCAATGTCGGCCATTACGCTCGTATCGTGCGCGAGAAGGCGGTTTTGAGAAGCCTCTCGTCGATCGCCACCGATATCGCGAGCAGCGCCTACGACGCACCCGCCAACGTCGATGATTTTCTCGACGAAGCCGAGCATCGCATCTTCGAAATCTCGGAACGGCGCATCCGGCCCTCGTTCTTCAGCATGAACGAACTGACCCGGGAATCGCTCAAGATCATCGAGCGGCTCTATGAAAACCGCGAGCTGGTAACCGGCGTGCCGACCGGGTTTATCGATCTCGATCGGATCACCGCGGGCTTTCAGCCGGCCGATCTAGTGATCATCGCGGCGCGTCCCTCCATGGGTAAGACTGCGCTGGCGCTCAATATCGCGGCCTATGCCGCCATGGACGCGCAGCCCAAAGTCGGGGTGGCCTTCTTCTCACTGGAAATGTCCAAGGAGCAATTGGTGCTGCGGATGCTCTGCTCGGAAGCGCGAGTTGATAGTTCCAAGGCGCGATCCGGTTTTCTGAGCGCCAACGATTTTCCCAAGCTGGCGCAGGCCGCCGCGCGGCTGTCGGAAGCGGCAATCTTCATCGACGATGCTTCCGACATCACGGCGATAACTCTGAAAGCAAAGTGCCGGCGCCTCAAACGCGAGCGGGCCAACAACCTCGGATTGATTATCATCGATTATTTGCAACTGATGCGCGCGGCGCGTCATGGCGAGTCGCGCGAAAAGGAGATCGCCGAAATTTCGCGATCGTTGAAGGCGCTGGCCAAGGAGCTCAAGGTGCCAGTGATTGCGCTATCGCAGCTCAACCGCCAGGTCGAGACCCGTCCCGATCGGCGGCCCTTGTTGGCCGACCTGCGCGAATCCGGCGCAATCGAACAGGATGCCGACGTTATCGCGTTTATCTATCGCGACGAGATGTACCATCGCGACAGCAAGGAACCCGGCGTGGCTGAAGTGATTGTCGCCAAGCAGCGCAACGGCCCCACCGATACCGCGCGGCTCACCTATTTAAACCAATTCACCCGCTTCGAGAACTACGCCGCCGAAGCCGAATACTTCGAAGGCGCCGAAGGCCGCTAGCGAAACTTTAAAAATCGTCGAGAAATCGACCCTGATCGCGCGGCTAGTTTCCGTCGGAGCGTTCATCCGCCGGGGGCGGCGGATCCGAATCGCTGCCCTCGCGGGCTTCGGGATCGATAACCGCAGTTTCCTGCGGCTGCGCTGATTCAACTTCGCCTTGAACCTGGCCTTGAACTTCGCCGCTGTACTCTGGAGGGTCCTCGGCCGCGGGGTTATCGCTACCAGATGTTTCGTCAGCAAGAATCTCCGGCTGACTTGCCAGGTGGCTTTCCGGATCGACTGCCGCGGCTGCTTCCGGCGTCTGTGTGACCACCTCGAGTTCCTTAAGCTCTTGCAGGTCCGGCAGGCTGCCGAGATCCCTGAGGCTGAACACCTCAAGAAACTCGGACGTAGTGGCGTAAACGATCGGTCGTCCGGGAGCCTCTTTCCGTCCCGCGATCTTGGTCAACCCCCGTTCCAGCAGAGTCTCCAACACGCCACCGCTATCGACCCCCCGCAGTTGTTCGATCTCGGGACGCGTGATCGGCTGGCGATAGGCGATAATCGCGAGCGTCTCCATCAGCGAGCGGCTCAAGCGTGGCGGCTTGGCGGCGAGCAGCTTGCGGACATAGAAGGCATGCTCGGGCGAGGTCCGAAGCTGATAACCGCCCGCCACTTCTTCCAGCACGATACCGCGGGCGCCATTGGCATACTCAAGCGCCAGTGTGGACAGCGCCTGTTTGATCGCCTCTTTCGGCACGCTTTCGAGCACCGCTACAAATCGCGCGAGCGCAACCGGCTCGCCCGCCGCGAGCAGCAGGCTTTCGATAATTGCCTTGAGCCGTTCTTCTTCCACGTTGTTATTCGCCGCCGGCCGTGGAGTTCTGCGATGGTTCCAGCTTTGATCGAGCGTCCGCTGGTTCAAGCCAGATTTGGCCGAAACGCACTTCCTGGATGGCCCGCACCCGCCCCTGCCGGATTAGCTCCAGCAGCGCAATGAAAGTCGCGATCACCACCGCGCGATCGGCGAGGTCCTCGAATAGCGAGGTAAATTCGACGCGGCCGCGCCCGACCGCGTCGAGCACCCGCGGGATGCACTCGGCAACCGGGATGTCGCGCAATACGATGTCGCGCGGAATCTCACCGGCGAACTTCTTGAGCACCGCCGCCATCGCCTGCACCAAATCAAAGATGGAAGCCTTCAGCGGCGTTTCGACTCGCTCATCTTCGGACACCGTCTCGCCGGCGGAGCTGAAAACATCGCGGCCCAGCAGCGGACGTTCGCCGAGTTTGGCGGCGGCTTCGCGGTAACGTTGATATTCGAGCAGCCGTTCGACCAGATCGCGCTTGAGTTCGTCAGCCTCTTCCGCATCGGCCGCCGCAGGGTGCGGCAGCATTGAAAACGACTTGATCAGCAGCAGCGTGGAGGCCATCACGAGGTACTCGCCGGCCACGTCCAGGTTTAGCGCTTCGAGCACTTCGAGGTATTCCAGATATTGCTCGGTGATGATGCTGGCGGTGACGTCATGCACATCCAGCTCCGCGCGCTTGACCAGATGGAGCAGCAGATCGAGCGGCCCCTCGTAAACCGGCAGCCGAAAGCGCGGCGTGCCAACGCTCACTTCAAGCTTATTTATCGAATCTGTGTTTTCCCCACTCACAGCAATACTCGTGCGATCGCGTTGATCACCGGATTGATCACGACATCGATCGAATTGGTATACAGCAGCAGCAACAATATCAGAAATCCATAAGGCTCGAGACGCGCAAAAGCGCGCGCGGCGCGAAGCGGCAACAGGCCCGCAAGCACTCGGCCGCCATCGAGCGGCAATAGCGGAAACAGATTGAACACCGCCAGCACCACATTGATGATCACCGACGCGTGCATCATGTAGGCGAGCGGCAAGGCGATTGGGTGATCGCCCGGCCCGGCCAGCATCGGCATCAGCAGGCGCAGCGCAATCGCGCTCACGATCGCCAATATGAAATTAGTCACGGGGCCGGCCACCGCCACTTCCATCATTCCGGTCCGTCCGTTGCGCAGCCGTGAAAAATTGACCGGTACCGGCTTCGCATAGCCGAACACCGGCAGGTGCAGGAACAGCAGCACCGCCGGCATGAGGATCGTCCCAAACAGATCGACGTGCGAGATCGGATTGAGCGTCAGTCGGCCGGCGCGCGCCGCGGTATCGTCGCCCAGCCATCGCGCAACCACTCCGTGCATCACCTCATGGGCAATGATCGCGAAAACCGTGGGCACCGCCCAGACCGAGATGTCGCGGATGAAATCGACCGCGCTATTCAAGTTTCCCGACCGCTGGGCGTCTGAACTTTGTCGAAGGTGGCGCGCGGATGAAAGGTGCGATGGACCTTGCGCAGGTGGCTCTTCGATAGATGAGTATAAATCTGGGTGGTTGAAATGTTGCTATGCCCTAGCATCTCCTGAACCGACCGCAGATCGGCGCCGCCTTCCACCAGATGGGTCGCAAAACAATGGCGCAGCGTATGCGGGCTGATCCAGTCGAGCCGCCGGTCCGCACGCGCCCATTCCTTGAGTGCTTTGAAAAAATTCTGCCGCGTCATCGGCCGCCCAAGCCGGCTGACGAACATCGCTGACGAAGGTTTCAGGGCGCGTCCGGCGCGCGCCTTGCGCTTTGCGCGATTGCCGAAATCACTACGGGCCGCACGATCCGCCGCCAGTGCCCGGCTATACGCACTCAACGCCGCAATCGCTCCCGAACCGATCGGCACGATCCGTTCCTTGTTGCCCTTTCCCATCACTTTCAGCAGTCCCTCCTCCAGATCGAGCTGAGCGACCTGCAGCTTGACCAGCTCGGAAACCCGCAAACCGCACCCGTAAGCCAGCTCGACCATCGCCCGGTCGCGCAAACCGCGGGTGCTTGAGCCGTCGATCGCCGCCAGCAACAAATCGATATCGCGGCGTGATAGCGTTTTGGGCAGCGGCCGCGAGAACGGACGCAGCTTGATCGCCGGACGCGGATCGCGCTGCAACAATCCGCCCTCGACCATTTCGCGAATCAGCCCGCGCACGCTCGATAGCGCGCGCCGCTGACTGGTAACGGCCATCCCGCGCTCAGTGAGATATTGAAGATAATCGGTCAGCGCGGCGGCGTCCAACTGGCGCGGTTCTATTCCGCGATCGCGGCAGAAGCTCTGAAAATCGCGGAGGTCGCGGCCATATGCCTCGAGCGAGTTGCGGCTCAGCCCGCGCTCGACCGCCTGCCGTTGCATGTGACGGTCGATCAGATTGTCCCATCCGGGTTCGCTCATGCGTTTGCCCCATCCGCCTCATCCGCCAGGCGGGCAGCCAGGGTCTCGCGCAGATGGCGCAGGGTTTCGATTTCCGTGATCTTACCGCCATTGCTATCGCTGATATGGAAAACGTCCAGCGCCTGGTCGGCGTTGGTCGAGATGCGCGCCAGATGAATCACCATTCCGAGTTCAAATATCGTATGGGTGATGGTGAACAGCAGACCCAGGCGGTCCTGAGTGAACACATCGACCACCGTGAAATCCTCGGAGCCGCGGTTATCCACCGTCACCTCGGTCGGCACGCGGCGGACGAACCGGCGTCCAGTCGGCGCAGATTCACGGCGGGCAGCCGCAACCAATGTCACAACCTCGCACTGCTTCTCGAGCACCTGTTGCAAATGGCGCTCGACTCGCAGCCAGCGTTTCTCTTCCATCGCGATCGCGCCGCCCGCCGCCGCATGCGAAAGGCGGAAACTATCCAGCGCAACCCCGTCATCACGAGTCGTGATGCGGGCGGACAGGATGTTGAGATTGTTCGCGGTCAGCACTCCCGCGATCTTTGAAAACAGGCCGGGCTGATCGGGGGTGGCCACGATAAACTCGCTGAACTCGCGCTCGGGAAAATGCCGGTGACGGCAGACGAAGGTCGCGGTCCCACCCTCGAACGCCCGCATCATGTCGAAATGCATCGCGACATCGTTCTCTGACACCGTAAGGAAATAGCGATCCGGCATCAGATGGATAAAATATTCGACCGCGTTGGGGTCCGCATAATGCGCTTCGAGCTGCCGGCGGATTTCGGCCTTGACCTGCTCCAGACGGCGCGCGGGATCGACCGCTTCGCGATCGCCCTGCTCCAGCAGCTTGAGCGCGCGCATATACAGGTCGCCGAGCAGCATATCGCGCCAGTTGTTGTAAACATTCGGAGCCACCGCGCGCATATCGGCGAAGGTCAACAGGTAAAGCGCTTTAAGCCGCTCGATCGATCCGGCCACCCGCGCGAAATCCGCGACGATCAATCGATCATCGACATCGCCTTTCTGCGCCACCTGCGACATGAACAGATGGTTGCGGACCAGGAAGACCACCGTGTCGATCTCCTCGCCGCCAAGCCCCAGCCGCCGGCACACCTCACCAGTCAGCAGCGCGCCGCGCTCATGATGGTCATGGCCGTGGCCTTTGCCGATGTCATGGAGCAACAGGGCGAGAAAAATCAGCGGCAGGCAATCCAGCTCGCGGGCGACCTCGGTCAGCAGCGGTGAACTGGTCTTGAATTCACCGGCGCGCAGCCGTTCGAGCTCGCGAACCGCCACCAGCGAATGACGATCGACTGTATAGATGTGGTAAAGATCGTGAAGCACCCGTGCATAGAGATTCCCGAATTCCGGAATCATCGCGCCCAGCACTCCCGCCCGATGCATCGCCTCCAACGTGTCGGCCACCCGTCCCCGGCCGCCCAAAATCGCCATCAAAGCCGCGCCGAGCCGTGGGTCAGCCCGCACGCGCTCATCGATCAGTGGCAGGTTATCGCGAACCATCTGATAGGCGCTGCCTGAAAGCTCGACCCCGTGCGCCTGACATTCGGCGAAAATCGTAACCAAATTGAGCGGATCGCGGGTGAAAAAATCCGTCCCGCTTACGCCCAGCAGCCGATTCTGGATCATCACGCCGGGACGAATTTGCCGGATCGTGTTGCGGCGCAGAAATCGCCCGGGTGTTATCTCCTCGGTGGCGCGGGCGATCAGGCTTTCAGCGAACCGATGGATCGCGCTGGCGTTGCGGTAATATGCGCGCATCAGCGAAGCATCGGCGCCCAGGCTGTCTTCGGCTTTGAAACCCAGCAGCGGCGCGATTCGCTCCTGATATTCGAACGTAAGCTGATCGAAATGACGCCCACTTAGAAAATGAAGGGTATTGCGGACGCGCCACAGGAAGTCGCGCGCCGCTTCAACTTCCTTTAGTTCCGCCTCGCCGATCACCGCCTTCTGCACCAACTCCTCGAGCGCATGAATCTTATACTTGACCTTGGCGATCCACAGCGCCGTATGTAAATCGCGCAGACCACCCTCGCCATCCTTGAGATGCGGCTCCAGCAGATAAACCGAGTCGCCGTAGCGCGTATGCCGATCGCGGCTCTCCTTGAGCTTGGCGCGAAAAAATTTGAGTGGATTGTGATTGAGCACATTGCGCGGCAACTGCTTTTCCAGTTCGGCGAAAAGTTCGCGATCGCCGGCCAGATAGCGCGCATCGAGCACCGCGGTCTCTTCGATCAGATCGTCGGCCGCCATCTTGAGCGTGCCCTTCACGTTGCGCACCACCTGCCCAACCGTCAGACCGGCATCCCACAATGCGTGCAGGATGGTTTCGGCCACCACTTCGAGGTAAGGACCCGGTTTCCAATCGTAAAGAAACAGCAGATCGATGTCCGAGTACGGATTGAGCTCGCCGCGCCCATAGCCACCACGTGCGATCACCGCCAGGCGCTGATCGAGCCGGGTAAAGCGGCGCGCATATACCGCTTCGGCATAGCGATAGAGCGCGCGCAGCAAACAGTCCACCGCCGCCGTGTAATCGCGAACGATTTCGATTCCGCTGGCGCCCGCGAAATGACGATCCGCCAGCTCGGCACGGGTCAGATCAAGGTAAGCGCGCGTTACCGGACCGGCTCGCCCCGCGCTATCGAAAGCAGCCAGCAAGCCGTTTTCATCGCGCGGCACGGCGGCAACAGCCAAACCAGTCTCCTCGTTCATCACCTCGGCTTGCTTCACAGATTCCCTACTGCCGCGTCCGCATTGAAGCAATGAACGATCGCATCGGCGATTCCGGCCGCGATCGCCGTTTGATAACGATCCGACGCCAGTCTGGCAGCCTCGGTCTTGTTCGACAGGAAGCCGCACTCAACCAGCAATGACGGCATCCGCGCACCGACCAATACATAAAACGGCCCCTTTCTGGCGCCCAGATCGCGCACTCGCAAACCCAACCCGGAATTCACCATCGCCACCGTTTGAGCCTCTACCATATCCGCCACTGAAGCCGATTCGGCTGCTTTATAATTCTGCCGTAGATCACTCAGGATGTAGTTTAAGTCCACCGCGCGGGAGGCGCTATAGCGGACCCCGCCGGCCGCGTTCTCGATGCGAGCCAGCCGGATGGTCGCCCGGTCGGTGGTGTTGTCGAGGTAGTAGGTTTCGATTCCGTTGGCATTCGGATCAGGACTGGAATTGAGGTGGATTGAGACAAACAGATCGGCCCTGCTTTGATTCGCGAGCCGGGTGCGATCGGCCAGGGTCAGAAAGTAATCGCCATCGCGCGTAAGCCGCGCGTCGATGCCACGCTGTTTGAGCGCCTGCGCAAGCTGCCGCGATATCGCCAGCGCGAGATTTTTTTCGAGCAGCGGAGCGGCGGCCGCGGTGCCGGAGTCGAAGCCGCCATGCCCGGGATCGATCATCACGATCGGGCGCGGCTCACGATTTCGATTCCCGGTCGCGGAAGACGGCGCGGGAACGATTGGCGCAGGTGGAGCGAGCGCCGCCAGCTCAGATCCGGCGGGGGCTGGCGCGGAGTGGCGCAATGCGGTGCGCGATCGAAGCGGCATCTCGCGCGCAGTCGGTCGATCGCGATTAAGCTTTGCGCGCAGCGGCGCGGCCAGGTTCGCAACCGTTCCGGATGGCGCGATCCGTATCGTCAACGCGCGCGCCGTACGCGCCATCACGTATTCGCAGCGCTGATTCACTTCGATCACCACTCGCGTCACGCCTTCGTGCGGAGAGAACACGCGGACCAGATCAACCGGCGGCGCCAACCGCCCATCGATTGGAATCCTGCTGGAAACCATTTTGGTGTTATCCAGATCGATCCAAAGTTGGCTGCCATGCCGGCTCAGGCTGGCCCATCCGGGCCGTCCCGTGAGCGCGAAATGAAGCTCGGCCACCGGACCATCCCGCTCGATCGAGCCACGCGTGAGCAGCGCCGCCGGGGCAAACCTCGCCCCGGCAACGATCACGAGGCAGCACACGACTATCGCGGTAACGGTGCGAAGCGAGATCGCGGCGCCACTTGTGGCCATCGTCAACCGCTGCCGTTGCGCAACCGGTTGACGATCCGGGACAGGACGTTAAGCGCATCGACTGGCGTGAGCCGGTCGACATCGATCGTCTTCAGCTCGCTGATGGTATGGTCTTCGACCGGCGTAAACAGCCCCATCTGCAACACTTCGCCGGATTTCTTTTGCGCCGTGCTGCGCGTAATGCCGCCGCTCAACTCGCCGCGTTCGAGGTTCGAGAGGATTTCGCGCGCGCGCGCAATTATCGACGATGGCAACCCCGCCAGCCGCGCCACCTCGATACCGTAGCTCTGGCTGGCCGGACCTTCGGCCACCCGCCGCAAAAACAGCACCTCGCCACCCCACTCCCTCACCTCCATGCTCAGATTTTTGACCCGCGGGCGTTCACGGGCAAGCTCCGTCAGTTCATGGAAATGAGTGGCGAACAGCACGCGCGCGCGCGTCGCATCGTGCAGATATTCGGCCACCGCCCATGCGATTGCGAGTCCGTCAAAGGTGCTGGTGCCGCGGCCAACCTCGTCGAGCAACAGCAGGCTGCGTTCGGTCAGCCCCGCTAGCAGGCGCGCCGTCTCGCGCATCTCGACCATGAAGGTTGACTCGCCACGCCGCAATTCATCGCGCGCGCCGATACGCGTCTGCACGCGGTCGGTCAGTCCCAGCCGCGCTTCCACGGCCGGCACAAAGCTGCCCATCTGCGCCATGATCGCGATCAGCGCAACCTGCCGGAGATAGGTCGATTTGCCCGCCATGTTGGGGCCGGTGATCAGCAGAATCTGATGTTCGCCGCTGTCGGCATCGAGATCGTTGGGAACGAATTCGCCCGCGCGCATCGCGGTTTCGAGCACCGGATGGCGTCCGTCGCGCACCCACAGCCGCAAACCTTGATTCATTTCGGGCCGCACGTAGCCGCGCCGGCGCGCCACCCGCGCCAGCGACATCAGCGCATCGATCTCGCCGATCGCGCGCGCCGTCTCGATAATCCGAGCCGTATGGGGCACCAGATCGCGCACCAGCTTTAGAAACAATTGATGCTCAAGTTCCTTGACCCCGGCTTCGGCGCTGAGAATTTTACGTTCGAGTTCCTTGAGCCGCGCGGTGGTGAAACGTTCGGCATTGACCAGCGTCTGCTTGCGCTCGTAATCGTCCGGTACGCGATCGAGATGAGTTTTGGTCAGTTCGATATAGTAACCGAAGACCCGGTTGTAACGGATTTTGAGCGAGGAAATTCCGCTGCGTTCGCGCTCCTCGGCCTCCAGCCGCGCGATCACACCGCGCGCGTCAGTCGCGAGTGCGCGCAACTCGTCCACCTCGGGACTGAAGCCGCCGCGAACCACGTTACCCTCGCGCGGATTAACCGGCGGATCGTCGCCCAGCCGCGACACGATCATCGCGCTCAGCTCGGGCTGCGCGGCGATCCGCTCCCCAGCGTCACGAATCAAGCTCGCGCGGAATCCGGCCAGCGCCTGCCTCAACGTGACAATCGCTTCCAGCGCCCGCGCCAGATTCATGCAATCGCGCGGGCTCGCCCGCAGGGTGCCGATGCGCCCGGCCAATCGTTCCAGATCGCCGATTTGCGACAATGAAGCGGCCAGCACGCCGCCCAGGTCAGCGTCGAAGAACTCCTCGACCGCGTCGTGACGATCGCGAATCGCGGCGAGATCGAGTAACGGATAGAGCAGCCATTGCGAGAGCGATCGTGCGCCGATTGGCGTAATGGTCTCGTCGATCACGGCCAGCAGCGATCCCGATCGCCCGCCGTCGGTCGAGGCGACCAGTTCGAGATGGCGGCGCGTCACTTCATCGACCGTCATGTACTGGGTTGCGCGATATACTCCGGGGGCGCGCAGATGGTTCAGGTCGCGGCCGAAATTCTCTTCGATATAGCCGAGTACGACGCCCGCAACCCGCGCAATCGCGTTATCGAGCGTGGCCGCTTCGGTTGCGAAACGGCGCGCAAGGAGATCGTCTCCCGAATCAAAGCGCGATTGATCGATACGGGTGATCGGCCGGTTGAGTCCATCGAGGGCCGGTTCAATTTTATCGTTCCCGCCAACGATCAGAATCTCGCGCGGCGCAAGGCGGGCAACCTCTTCGCGCAGGGTCGCGATACCGCTGACCTGCGTGGCGATGAACTCGCCGGTCGAAACGTCAGCCGCGGCGATCGCGAAGCCCTCGGCGTTCTCGGCGATCGCCATCAAAAAACTTTTTTCGGCCGCGGTGAGCACGGTCTCCTCGCCGACCGTGCCCGGCGTGATCACGCGCACGATACGGCGCGGCATCAGTCCGCGCACGTTGCCGTCGTTGGCGGCCTGCTCGCAGATAGCGACCTTATGGCCACTCTTGAGCAGCTTCGCGATATACGGTTCCACCGCGTGGTGAGGAACCCCGCACAGCGGCACCCCATCTTTCGAGCGCGAGGTGAGCTGAATATCGAGCAGACGCGCGCCGAGCTCGGCGTCCTCGAAAAACATTTCGTAGAAATCGCCGAGGCGAAAAAACAGAATCGCGTCCGGCACCTGCTGCTTGACGCTCAGGTACTGTGCGATAAGCGGTGAATTCTTAACCGGCACAACCGCGTCGATGATAACGGCAGCGGCGGGCAAAATCGATTGTGCGCTTCAGGCGTCGTTTGCGATTGACCACGGCTTTCATCTATTTTTGGGATTCGGACCAGGCATATTTCACCGGCCACCGCCCAGTCAGGCGGGGCGCAAGCCTAAAGTTGTGACCTGTTTCAGCAGGAGGTAACTCACCATGGCAGCAGCACTTTCGGTCGAGACTGCGGCGCGCGGCGCCAAGCAGCCCGCAGTTCTCGAATTTCTCAAGAGCGGCCCTAAAAAGCTGCTCATCAACGGCAAGTTCGTGCCGGCCAAATCCGGCAAAACCTTCGAGAGCATTAACCCCGCCAATGAGGAAGTTCTGGCGCTGGTCGCGGAGGGCGGCAAGGCCGACGTTGACGAGGCGGTCAAGGCGGCGCGCAAAGCTTTCGAGGAGGGCAAATGGGCGCGGGTCGGGCCGCATCAGCGCGCCAAATACCTGTTCAAGATCGCCGAACTGATCGATCAGCATGCCGACGAGTTGGCCGAACTCGAGTCGCTCGATAACGGCAAGGCCCTGACGCAGGCGCGCGCGATCGATATTCCGGCGGCGGCCGAAACCTTCCGCTACTACGCCGGATGGTGCTCGAAAATTTACGGCGAAACCAATCCGTCCGATCCCTCGATGTTCAACTACACGCTGCGCGAGCCGGTCGGCGTATGCGGCCAGATCATTCCCTGGAACTTCCCGCTGCTGATGGCCTCCTGGAAACTGGCGCCTGCGCTCGCCTGCGGCAACACCGCAATCCTCAAGCCCGCCGAGCAAACTTCGCTTACGGCGCTGCGGCTGGGCGAACTGATCGTGGAAGCGGGACTGCCTGACGGCGTGGTCAATATAATTACGGGCTTCGGACCGGGAGCCGGCAGCGCGATCGCCGAGCATCCGGATATCGACAAGGTGGCCTTCACCGGATCGGGCGAAGTCGGACGTCTGATCCTCCAGGCCTCGGCCGGCAATCTGAAGAAAGTCTCGCTGGAGTTAGGCGGCAAGTCGCCCAACATCATCTTCCCCGACGCCGAGATGGAAGCGGCGGTGCCCAACGCAATGATGGGCGTGTTCTACAACTCGGGGCAGGTATGCTGCGCCGGTACGCGCATTTTCGTGCAGCGCGACATCTACGATAAGTTTGTCGATCAGCTCACGAAATATACCGAGGGCATGACCATGGGCGACCCGCTCGATCCCAAGACCAAGATGGGGCCGGTGGTCTCCAAAGAACAATTCGACCGGGTCAATGGCTATCTCGATATCGGTAAGCAGGAAGGCGCGCGGGTCACGACGGGCGGCGAGCTCGGCAATGGCAAGGGCTACTACGTCAAGCCGACCATCTTCGTTGACGTGAACAACGACATGCGAATCGCACGCGAGGAGATTTTTGGGCCGGTGGCGGCGGCGATCCCGTTCAAGGACGAGAACGACGCGGTGTTTCAGGGCAACAATACTTCTTACGGACTGGCGGCCGCGGTCTGGACGCGCGATGTGAGCCGGGCGCATAAAGTTGCGCGCGCGCTCAAAGCCGGCACCGTGTGGATCAATTGCTATGGCATGATCGATCCTATTTCGCCTTTCGGCGGCTACAAGCAATCGGGCTTCGGACGCGAGTTGGGGAAGTACGCGATCGACCTATACACGCAAGTGAAGACCGTTTTCATGAAGCTGTAACGGCTTTCGTTACCGTTTGAGGGCGGTGCACCTCGCGCCGCCCTTTTCACTTATTGAAGATAACACCGGACCGAGAACGTCATATGGCCCAGCGCAATCCATCAATGTTCAACCGCAACCGGCTTAAGCTCGGATTGTTCGGACCGAACTGCTCCAGCGGCGAAGCCGCCACCAAAGTTCCCGAGCGATGGGTGACCAGCTGGGAGAATAATATCAAGCTGGCCCAGCTCGCCGATGAAGTAGGCATCGAGTGCATGGTCCCGATTGGGCGCTGGAAGGGTTATGGCGGCGAAACCAATTTTGAAGGCGAGACGTGGGAGACGATCACGTGGGCCGCCGGACTGCTGGCGCATACGAAAAAGATCTCGGCCTTCGGCACCGTCCATGTGCCGTTGTTCCATCCGATCGTGGCCGCCAAGCAGATGGTAACGGCCGACCATATGGGTCAGGGCCGCTTCGGCCTGAACATCGTGTGCGGCTGGAATCCAGATGAATTCGAGATGTTCGGGGTCGAGCGGCGCGATCATGAACTGCGTTATGAATATGGACAGGAGTGGTGGGATATCGTTCGGAAAATCTGGTCGGGCGAGGGACCTTTCGATTACCAGGGTAAGTATTTCAAGCTGAAAAACGTCGAGGGATCGCCGAGGCCATATGGCGGACAACGGCCGGCCATGATGAACGCGGGCGGATCGGAGACTGGGCGGCAGTTCGCGATTCGCAATGCCGACTTTCATTTCGACCATTTCGCGGTGCCGGAGCAGGGAACCGAAAAGATCAAGGAGACCAAGCGTCTGGCGCGCGAATTGGGCCACGAGATCGCGGTTTTCAATGCCGGCTATGTGGTCTGCCGTCCCACCGAAAAGGAAGCCAAAGACTACGAGCACTACTTTATCGACGAAAATGCCGATTGGGCCGCCGCCGACCATCTGATGGAGATGCTGGTGCCTAACATGCACGAAAACTTCCAGGGGGAAGTTTTTTCTGAGTTGCGCCGCCGGTTCGTAGGCGGCTACGGCGGCCTGCCGATCATCGGCAACCCGGATCAGGTCGCGCAGATGTTCAAGCGGATCCATGACGCGGGCCTCGATGGAATAATCATCAGTTTCGTAAATTATCTTGACGAGCTGCCCTATTTCGCCCAGGAAGTCCTGCCTCGCCTGGAGCGGATGGGCATCCGCGAGCCGGTTCGCTGATTATCGAACCCTTTGCGATCATACTGGCTGGCGGACGGTCCGCGCGGATGGGCAGCGACAAGGCCAGCCTGCCGATCGGTGATTCGACCTTCCTCGCCCACATCATCGATGAACTGAAAGGCGCGTTCGCGCCGGTGATCGTGGTGGCGGCGCCCGACGGCACGCAGCGGCTTACCTTTCAGCCCTCACCGAACCTCGTGATTGTTTATGATGATACGCCCTTCGAGGGGCCGGTTCATGCTTTGCTGACGGGACTACTCGCGGGCCAGGGCGAATACGCATTCGCCTGCTCCTGCGACCTGCCGCTGGTCCGCGCCGAGGTCGCGACCGCGCTGGGTGCGATGCTGGACCAGCACGACGCTGTAATTCCGCGCCTGGGCGGACGATTGCAGATGCTACATGCGGTGTATCGCCCCGGCTGCGCCATCGCGTTGGAGGCGATGAAGCAATCGGGCGAGCGCCGGCTCCATGCGGTGATCGATCATATAAACGCGAAAATTGTTGATGAAGAGATTATCCGGCGTATCGATCCCGAGCTGACGAGCTTTTACAACGTCAACACTCCTGAGAACTATCGCGCCGCGATCGCAATCGCCGCCGGCCGAAGCTAACCATCGTCCACTCGGCGCGCCCGCGTACTTACCGCCAGACGCTACATTCCCGGCTGATTCGACGGGCCCATCTGGCCGGCTTGTCCCGGCATCTGCTCCAGCGGCTGCTGACCCATCGGAATCGGCGGAGCAGGCGGAACGATCATGCCCTGAAGCCTTCGATCGTTGTCCGCGAAACAATAGGCCGCTCGGAGTTGCTGAGGGGTGATCTGGGTAACGGGTTGAATCGGGGGCATATTCGCAACACCCGGCGTTCCCGCCATTCCTGTACCCGCCATACTCGTCCCGGCCATTTGGGCAGAGGGCATATTACCAATTCCAGACCCGGCCATCTGTCCTGGGGGCATATTTCCATTTCCCGCGCCGGCCATATTCATGCCACCCGCTGAACTCCCGGATTGCAGCGGCGGCAGGCCGGAATTTGCAGCCTGCGGCGGCAATGCGCCTTGTCTGGTTCCATTGAGCATCAATTGGACAGTGGCAGCACAGTCCTTAAGCGTGTTATAGCGCCCATATGTTATCCAACTCGCCAAACCGGCCTGGGAGTCCACCGTCAGCCCCGAGATAGACAGCGGGGGCGCCAGCAGCAGCCAGGAGGTCGGTGGAGCGTCAGAAAGCTGATCAGGATCGGTATACGGAATGACCGAAGAGATGGCGAAGCATGCCGGCGCGAGCAATCCGCAGCCGATCACTAGAACACCAGCCGCAATCGACATCCGCGACAGGCGGGATCGAAATTCCATGCTGTACCCCCTCTGAATCCGGCATGAGAAGACCGCCGGAGCGCTTACTTTTATAGCCGATGCTTCGTGCCGATTCCATCAACCTCAATTGCTTTGCCCTTTCCTGAGATGTTGACAGTATGGAAGTGTTGGGTGGAAAACGGACATTGTTCGCGGATGGGGAGTATCGATGGCACAGATAATTCGGCGATTTGAAGGCCAAAACGCAATCGTGACCGGGGCGGCGCAGGGAATCGGCAAGGTGATCGCCGCACGGCTCGCGTCCGAAGGCGCCAATGTAATCGGAGCCGATCTAAAACCTGCGATCGGCAAAGCCATCGAAGAGCTTGCCACTCGCCACCATGATATTCGCATCATCCCCTTCCACGGCGACTTGAGTCAACGGCCGACCGCTGAACTCCTGATTGGCGATGCACGGCGGGCCTTCGGGCGGATCGATATTTTGGTCAACAATGCGGGGGGCGGCGGTGTCCAACCCTACGAGAAATTCACCGAGGAGCAGATTGCCGCGACCTTCGCGAACAATCTGTGGGCTGCCTTTCGCTGCATCCAGGCCGTGGTGCCGATCATGCGCGAGCAGAAATATGGACGGATCGTAAATGTGACGGCCAACGCGGTATTCGGCGGTTTGATCGATCACGCGGTGGTCAATGCTGCCAAGGCGGGCGTGCACGGACTTAGCTCAGGTCTCGCAACCGACCTCGCGGGCGATGGGATAACGATCAATACCGTCGCGCCGGCGGTCACACTGATCGAAGCCACCGCCGAGCGGCTCGCAGCCGCGGAGCCACCCCCAATACTGCTCAAGGCAATTGGACGAATTCCGATGGGCCGGCCGGCCAAAATGGAGGAGGTCGCCGCGGCGGTGGCCTTCTTCGCGTCGAGCGAGGCTTCGTTTATCAGCGGGCAAGTGCTGCGACTCAATGGAGGTGGCGCCTGATCACCCGCCATTACCCGCCTGGCGTACCAGAACACAAAAAGTCCTCGATTTCTTTAACCCGCCTCGCGATAAATGCCGCCGCTTATGCCCGCCTGGTGACGCCAAAGGTTAGCAAATACCTCCTTTTGGCAACTCCCGCTATTCATAACCCGCATCTTAATATCTGAAATAGACCCGCTATCTGCCTTCCAATATTCACTATAATGTAATCGCTTCGACAAGGAGGCTCGTAGAAAGGCCTTGGCATCTGAAAACGACTCAAGCGACCACCGTAAACGCACGCTGACCGACGTCCTGATGGGTCCGCCCCGGGACGTCCACGATCCGGGAATTTTCCATCGGCTTTCATTGATCGCTTTTCTGGCCTGGGTGGGCTTGGGCTCCGATGGCCTCAGTTCCTCATGTTACGGACCTGAAGAAGCGTTTCTCGCACTGGGGCAGCATCAGTATTTGGCGCTTTTTCTCGCCATCCTGACGGCGCTGACAGTATTCATCATCTCAGCTTCGTATACCCAGACGATCGACCTGTTCCCGACCGGCGGAGGCGGCTACCTGGTCGCAACCAAACTGCTGGGCCCCTACCCCGGACTGATCTCGGGATCGGCACTGGTAATCGACTACGTGCTCACGATTTCCATTTCGATCGCGAGCGGAGCCGATGCGGTCTTCAGCTTCCTGCCGGTGAGCTGGCTGCATTACAAATTCTGGTTTTGCATTCTGGTTCTGTTGCTTTTAATCGGAATGAACCTGCGCGGCGTAAAGGAGTCGGTGCTATCGTTGCTGCCGATCTTTATCGCCTTCGTCGTCATGCATGCGTGGCTGGTCGGCTATGCAATCCTCGCCCGGACCTACGAACTGCCGCAAATCACCTCCAACGCACTGGGCCAGGTCCATAGCGGCGTCAGCACGATCGGCACGCTGGCGCTGGCGGTGATCTTCTTCCGCGCCTACAGCATGGGCGCCGGTACCTATACCGGTATCGAGGCCGTCAGTAATGGCTTGCCGATTTTGCGCGAGCCGCGAACCGTGACCGGCAAGCGCACGATGATCTATATGGCGATATCGCTCGCGTTGCTGGCCGGAGGCATTTTGGTCGGCTATCTGCTGTTCGATGTCGAACCCGAGCATGGAAGAACGCTCAATGCAGTCCTGTTCGATCACGTAGCCGGTGGCTGGACACTTTTCGGCTTGCCAATCGGCGGTCCGATCATCACCTTCACCCTGCTTACCGAGGGTGGACTGCTGTTCGTCGCGGCGCAGACCGGCTTTGTCGATGGTCCGCGCGTGCTGGCCACCATGGCGGGCGACCGATGGCTGCCGCGGCGGCTCACCAATCTGAGCGCCAGGCTGGTGATGCAGGACGGCGTGCTCGCGATGGGCCTCGCGGCCGGACTCGTTCTGATCGGCACCGAGGCGCGCGTCGGCATTCTGGTGGTGCTCTACTCGATCAACGTGTTCGTGACGTTCACTTTTTCGCAGCTTGGGATGAGCGCGCATTGGTGGCAGGCGCGCAAAACCGAGCCGCGCTGGATCCATCGGCTGACCATCAACGGTATCGGGTGCCTGTTCACCGCTTTGATCCTGATTCTGATGCTGGTGCTGAAATTCGACGAGGGCGGCTGGGTTACCGTGCTGTTGACCGGCGGCCTGGTGCTGGCGTGTTACCTGGTCCGGCGTCATTACCAATACGTCACCAAAGCTATCCAACAACTCGAAGCCGACATCCTGCCGCAACTTTACGCGGCTAATGAGAGCCATCCCGAAAGCTTCGATCCGAAGGCGCCGACCGCGGTTTTACTGGTCAGCGGCTTCAACGGCCTGGGTCTCGCGACCTTGACCACTCTGCAACGATTGTTCGGCGGCCAATTCAAGAACGTGGTGTTCATCAGCGTGGGCGAGGTCGATTCGGGGCTGCTCAAAGGTCCCGAGGAGTTACATCAACTGGAGCAGCAGCTCGCCGATGATCTCAACGAATACTGTCAGTTGGCAGCCGATCTTGGACTCCACCCCGAGCT
This sequence comes from Deltaproteobacteria bacterium, assembly GCA_027317185.1. Lineage (GTDB taxonomy): Bacteria > Desulfobacterota > Binatia > Binatales > Binataceae > JAJPIG01. The sequence goes on along the minus strand of DAHVFB010000025.1, from coordinate 3,028 downwards.
GCGGATCAGTATCGGCACCGACGTGGTGGCCGAATTACGACGCTTGTGTCTGGTGGTGGCGCATGAATTTCCGCGTGCGGTATTCTTTGCCGGCAAGCTGATCTTCACCGACGAATTGGAGGGCTTCATCAGCCGCTTTCTGCACAACCATACCGCGGTCGATATGCAGAACTGGCTCCAGGTCAACGGCCTCAGCCTGGTGATTCTGCCGGTCCGCGTCTCCAGCGTGGCCCCGCAACCTCGGACCGCCGCGATCGCGGCGCCTCAATCCGCCGCTTAAATTAGAAATTGCGAGAGGCATGGGGCGTTCTCAAGGCGAGAACGCCCCGATGATCACCGGCAGATCAGCCGCCGTATTTGAAGCCGCACTCGGCCAGCGTCAGCACCTCGGAATCGCGCTTGACGTGGGCCTCGGTCACCTGGCCGATCACGGTCGAATGGTCGCCCAGTTCGTAAAAACCGACCACCTCGCATTCGACCGAGGCCGGCGCCTCGCTGATAATCGGTGCGCCGTTCGCCCCCGCTTCGTACGCATACGCGCCGAATTTCCCATCCTGCGGATCGACGTGCTTGAAGAACGCCATCGCGATCGCCTTCTGGCCCGCACCGAGCATCGACATGGTGAATTTTTTCGATTGCTTCACCAGGTCATGGCTGGTCGAATCCTTCTTGATTCCAACTACCACGAGCGGGGGATTAAAAGCCGTTTGCGTCGCCCAGTTCACGGTTGCAACCGTCTGCTTGTCGCCATGCTTCGCGCCGAGCACGTAGAGACCATAAGGGATCATCAACAGCGCCTGTTTTTTTGCCTTTTCGTCCATCTGAAACAAACCTCCATCGTTGCCAAGTGGGATTGAAGACCGAATGATGGCCGGAACAAAGCCTTTTTAGCGCCACGCGCTCGCGCTGTCCACTTGCTCGCGAACTCACCGCCGCGCGATGCTATAATCAAGTTGGATTTGAGATGGTGAAAGAACCGAAAATCAAAGGCTTGAACGAAGTTGGCCGCTACGCGATCGGAATCCAGTGGGCCGCCGACCATGACAGCATCTACCCGCTCGAGAACCTGCGGCGCGCCTGCCCCTGCAACGCCTGTCATGGGCGAGTCACGGGCGAGGTACCACCGGCTAGCATCCGGCTGCGGCATCTGTCGCGGATGGGCGAAACGGGAGTTTTTCTCGGCTGGGCCGATGGTCATGAAACGCTCTACACCACCGCGCAATTGCGCGCTCTGTGCCGATGCGCTCATTGCGTAGCCGAACCCGAGCGGCCGATCACCGATAGCCGCCGCTGAAAAACCTGCGCGTTGTGCCGGATAACCGCGTGCGAATAAAATAAAGCTGTGCCTAGGGATTCTTTCAATCGTGAGATCGATTACTTGCGCATCTCACTAACTGATCATTGCAACCTGCGATGCGTCTACTGCATGCCGCTCGACGACCTGCATTTCGCCCGCAAAGAGGAATTGCTGACCGCGCCGGAAATCGAAACGGTGGTGCGCGCGGCCGTCAGCGTCGGCTTTCGCAAGTTCCGGCTGACTGGCGGTGAACCGACGCTACGTCCCGATCTGTTGGAAATCGTGGGCAGGCTGGGCGAGGTCGAAGGCGTCGGCGATCTGGCGTTGACAACCAACGCGCTTCTGATGCCCAAGCTGGCCCGCCCGCTCAAAGATGCCGGGCTTAATCGAATCAACATCCACCTCGACAGCCTTAATCCGAAAACCGTTGAGCGCCAGATGCGCTGGGGCACTTTCGATCAGATCTGGCGTGGAATCATGGCGGCCGAAGAAGCCGGCCTGGTGCCGATCAAGCTCAACGCAGTGGTTACCGCCGGCTATAACGAGACGGATGTGGTGGATCTTGCGCGGCTGACGCTCGATCGCGATTGGCACGTTCGGTTTATCGAGCTGATGCCACTGGGCGGCGGCGAATGCGCCACCCTCTCGGTGCAGCGTTATGTCTCGAATATCGAGACGCGGCGGCGAATCGAAGCGGAAATCGGGCCGCTCACCGCGCTCAGCTCCAGCTACATCTCCGATGAAGCGCGCAATTTCCAGCTCCCTAATGCGCGCGGCGTAATCGGGTTTATCAGCCCGGTGAGTGAACCTTACTGCGGAACCTGCAATCGGATGCGGCTCACGGCGGATGGAAAATTCCATCTTTGCCTGCTGAACGACGATGAATTGGACGTGCGTAAGGCGCTGCGCGACTATTCGAGCGATGGAATAACGCGGGTGGCGCGGATTCTGGAACGGGCGGTGGCGATGAAGCCGACCGGGCATCATCTGCTCGATGGCCGATCGACCCGCGAACGCTCGATGTTCCAAATCGGCGGCTAGGCCTGTCAGCCGCCAGGTGGAGCGTCAGCCAGCCAAGCCTTTCTGCCCACCAGCCTCCGCCTCGCAGTTTCGACGCATCCGCTGCTGCTCGATTATCCAAACCACGGTCGAAGCCATAAAGGTAATCCCGATTGCCACGACAAAATGCGTTCCGAAATCGTGCGCGGCAATCGCCCCCAAGGTGAAAAGCGCAAAGCTGGTGATCGGCACAGCGCGTAAGTTAGTGGCGTTTTTCATGAACCCCCCTCCATTAATGTTAGGTTTGGGCACCAAAACTCCCGGCTAAATCTTCGACTACCGAAACCGGTCCGAGAGACTGCACAGGCCGTTCGTGAAATTAGTCGTGATCGCGATGATCATCGCCGAGGCCTGGCTGAAGGCCACGAAAAATGCCGGGTAAAGACGCGTTGCGATAGTTTCACTTAATCCCCTCATGATTCTCCCTCTCCTTGTCATTCAATTGTCCCGGCTTAGGGCCAACGACAGTCCACGCGCGGGTCTGCGCGATTTCGGGACCGGCCGCGAATGCGAATTAAGCGAACCGTAGGCCAGCCAGGAAACCCAGTCGATTCGATCGTTCACCGACAAGTCACGGCCCTCATGAGCAGTCTCAGAGGAATCTGGCTCGCCAGATCGTTTAACAGAATAAAAAGCTCTCGAATCCATCGATCAGGTTGAATGAGCAAGACC
>DAHVFB010000024.1 GCA_027317185.1 Deltaproteobacteria bacterium | reverse complement strand
TCACCATCCCGCTTGGAATATGCGTGATCCGCACCGCCGAATCGGTGGTGTTGACGCTCTGGCCGCCGGGACCCGACGCGCGCATCACGTCGATTCTGAGGTCCTTCTCTTCGTTGATATTGACTTCGACCTCGTCCGCTTCCGGCATCACCGCCACGGTCACCGCCGAGGTATGAATCCGGCCGGCGGCCTCGGTCGCGGGTACGCGCTGCACCCGATGCACCCCGCCCTCGAACTTCAGCCGGCTGTAAGCGCCGCGCCCGGTGATCTGGGCGACCACTTCTTTGATGCCGCCCAGTCCGGTGCTGCTGAGACTCAAGGTTTCGACCTTCCATCCGCGGCGCTCGCCATAACGGCTGTACATGCGGAACAGATCGCTGGCGAACAGGGAAGCCTCTTCGCCGCCGGTACCGGCGCGAATTTCGAGAATTACGTTGCGGTCGTCGTTGGGATCGCGCGGCATCAGCAGCTCGCGCAATTTTGCTTCGAGCGCGGCCTGTTGCTTTTCAAGCGCCGGCAGCTCAGCGCGCGCCAGCTCGCGCAGTTCCGGATCGTTTTCGGCCAGCGCGCGATTTTCGGCCAGTTCGTCGGACACGCGGCGATAGGCGCGAATACACTCGACCATATCCAGCAACTGGGAACGCTCCCGGGCGATCTGCGCATACTCGCGATTGTTCCCAATCACAGCGGGATCGACCACCTTACGTTCGAGTTCTTCGAAGCGATCTTCGATGCCTTTAAGCTTTTCGATCATCGGGGAAGCGGCCGGCATGTGTATGAGCGCATATAAAGATGCGGCGGCGTGAGACTACGCCTGCCGCATCGAAAAACCATTCCCCCGCTCACCCGGACGCGCAACTCACCCGGAGACTAACCGCGCGCCAGGGGGCGGGAGCATCAATGCAAAATCACTGGTAAAATCATCGGCAAAGCTTTTGTGCAGCCTTCCGCGGCTACTTCATGCCGTACTTGCGCTTGAAGCGCTCGACCCGGCCAGCCGAATCGACTAGCCGATGCTGGCCGGTATAAAAGGGATGACACTGCGAGCAGACCTCGACGTGCATCTCTTTTGTAGTCGACCGGGTTTCAAACGTGCTGCCGCACGAACAGATCACGACACAGCGGCGATAATCTGGATGTATTCCTAGCTTCATCTAACTGCTTCTACTCTTGCGGCATCCTATCACCGCAGCATGGATTGTTCAATTCGTCCGCCCAGACTACCACTGTTCCATAGCGAGGCGTCGAGAAAAGAATTGTCCGACGCCGCGAGGGACGACTACAATACCGCGCAGCCTTTTCCGGATATAATCGGCCAGGGAAGCATTGAGAACTCCGATGGAATACACCCCACGTCCGGGACTTTCGATTCCAGTCGTCACCGTGCTCGACCGCGAGGGGCGCGTGATCGCGGACGAACAGCGTGCCGCGATTCGCTTCGCGGTGCAGGATGGCCGCGGGGCCGACATCATTTTTGCCGCGGGTACCAATGGCGAATGGAACCGGCTCGATAATCCACGCCGCCAGGAAGTGTTTGAAATAGCGGTCGAGGAATGCCGCCGGCTGACCGCCTCCGGTATCCCGGTCGAAGCCTGGTTAGGCATCACCGGGCATACCTGCGCCGAAACGGTTGAGAACCTCGAACGCGCGATCGAGCTTAAGGCCGACGCGTTGGTGGTCGCGCCGCTTTCGATTCGCGATCTCGATAATATCGTTGAATTCGTGGAACGTGAGATGGGCCAGATATTTGATCGCGCGGGCGCATCGTTGCCGGTCTTTCTCTACGAAAATGCTGGTATCGCCGCGCCCGGCAAGCCGCTCCATCTGGAGCCCGGCGCGGTCGCGCAACTGAGCCGCCTCGACTATGTGCGCGGCATCAAGGTCACCGCCGATCGCGCGGTGCTCGACGGCTTCATCGCGGCTGCCCCATCATTCAATACGCACCATCCATTTCCGATCTATGCCGGTAACGCTCATCAAATTTTCGATCTTTTTGTCCCCTTCAGCGGCCTGCTCGGCCGCGTGCATGATCCCGGCGATCGGCATCATGATTTGCCGCTGCGCGGAATCGTATGCGGTCCGGCCAACATGTCGCCGCGCGAGTGGAAGCGCGCATGGGAAGTGGCGGCGGCGGGCGAACGCGCTTTGATGGATCGCTATCGCGAGATCCTCCAATGGTACGCCGAGATCTGTCTGTTTCAGCGCGGGAGCAACCAGGTTGAATTGTCGATTGCCGGTCTCAAGGCCTCGCTGGCCGAGCGCGGCGTGATCACCAGCGATGCGGTGGCGGCGGGCACGGAGGCCTTTACGCCCGACGAGCGCGTAAAATTCCATCGCCGCTTCAAAGCTGTATGCGATCGGGCCGCCGAACTGGTGGAGGCCGGATGGATCAGCGTTCCGGCGCAGACCGCGGAGGCTCACACGCGTGGCTGACAGACGGCTGGACGTAGTCGGCTGCGGGAGCATGGTGGTCGACCTGTTCTACCGCACCCCGCGCATCGTCGGCGCCGACGAAAAGATTGTGCTCGACACCCATCGCGCCGGCGCCGGGATGGAACGTGCGGCGGTTGGCGGGGTGGTGCTCAACCATCTTGGATGGGCCCGCATCCTGGGTCTCAACGTCGGTATTTGCGGCAAGATGGGCGACGATCGGCACGGCGAGTTTCTGCGCAACGGGATGGATCGCCTCGGCATCCGGCATCATCTGACGCTCGACGGCGGCGCGAGTTCATTTTCGACCGTGTTCGTGGACGGTGCCGGCAACCGCGCAATCTACATGGTGCGCGGGGCCACCGCCGAGCTGAAACATCACGAGATTGCCCGGCGTCACGGCCCCTTCCTGCGCGGGGCGCATCTGATCTCGACCGAAATTTCGCAGCTCCCATTGCGAACCGTGATTGCGCTTCTGCAACTGGCGCGCGCTAATTCGATTCCGACCGTGCTCGATGTAGACGTGCCGCCCTCGGATGCCTGTTCGGTGCTAGGCACTCCGGCCGAGCTCGACCGCGCGCTGCGGCTGGCGACCTATTTGAAGCCGGCCAAGTCGGCGGCGCGCGAGCTGGTCGAGTCCGATCGCGACGTGCTCAAGCTGGCCCAGGCCATCCGCGCGCGCTACGGCACTCGCGCGGTGGTGATTACCGACGGCGATCGCGGCTGCGCGATCGCGGCGAAAAATACCGTCCTGCGGGTGCCCGCCTTCAAAGTGCATCAGATCGATACCACCGGCGCCGGCGATGCGTTCCTGGGCGCGATGCTGGCGGGCTTGCGCTGGAAACTGCCGTGGGATGTCCTCGGCAAGCTCGGCAACGCGGCCGGCGCGGTATGCGTCAGCCGTCTGGGCGCATTTCCATCGGGGTTCGAACTGCGTGAGGAGATCGTCAAGCTGTATGGTCAACGGCTGCCCACGCGAAACCATCCGCGCGGTACCACCCGCAGCAACGCAACCGGCGCGGTGCTCGATCCCACGGTCGAAGTCAAACGATTTTTCGATCGATCGATAATCGAACTGGGGCGGCTCAAGCGCCGCCTGGAGATCAAGGACATCTCGCAGGCGGTCGCTTTAATCCGCACCGCGGAGGCGATCCAGGGCCGCGTCCACGTGACCGGCGTCGGCAAGCCGGAGCATGTCGCGCGTTATGCGGCGAGCCTGTTCTGCTCGGTCGGGACGCCCGCCACTTTCCTGCATGCGACCGAGACCCTGCACGGCAGCCTCGGCCAGGTCGATCGCGACGACGTGGTGATCGCAATCTCCAACAGTGGCAACACCAGCGAGTTGATCGCCACCGCCACCGCGATCAAAGAGCACGGCGCACAGTTGATCGCGATCACCGGCAACGACGGATCGGAGTTGTCGCAGATCGCCGACCTGGTGATTCATGCGCCGGTCAAGGAAGACGGCGGGGTACTCGGACTGGCGCCGCGAATCAGCGTGCTGGGGCAGGTGTATGTGCTGGCGGCGTTGTCGGTCGCGCTTGAAGTGAGCCGCGGGCTGACGCTCGAGGAATACAGCCGATGGCATCGCGCAGGCACGCTCGGCGAAGCCGCCCGCCATCGGGCCGCAGCCCAGAGCGCGACGCCCCGCAAACTCAAGGTGGTCGCGGGGCGTCGTAACGAATCGCACTGAAGCCGAAAGTTTACCGCATGATCGAAGATAACGCCGAGACGGTGTTGTATTTGGCCGCGACGGTATAGTTGGTGCCGTTGTAGTTCTCGCAGTCAGCATTGGCGCGGACATCGTCACCGTTGGGCGCGGTCGAAGTGACGCCGCTGATATGGCCGCTCTGGGTATCCCAGATAACTTCAATGAAGCGACCCGAATCAGTGGTATAGCCGACTCCCGGAATTTTGGCGCCAGGATGTGCGATCATCTGGAACTTCCAATATTTCATGTTCATGTCGTAAAGATCGCTCCACAAATTGGCCCAGCTTTCGGCGTCAACATACATCACGCGATCGCCGTAACAGTAGCCGGCGCGCTGTGAAGCGATCCGCTTGACGCTGATAACATTCACCGGGCGCATCTCCCATTCACCCACCACCGGTTTTGGCATCAGCGCGCCGTCGAAGGTGCTGCGCAGGCCGTAAATTTTGGGATCTACCTGAACCAGGCTTGGCACCCATCCGGTACGCAGGAACTTCGCGTCCCAGCGCACGAAACCACCGTTCCATCCGGTGTGTACATCATCCTGTGAAAAATCCGAGCCGACCACCGGTGAGCAGCGCGCGGCGCTCGATAGACGCAGCGTGCGCCGCAAAGCCGGAATGAAGACGAAGACGTCCTCGGATTTGGTCATGTCGACATAATAGAGGGTGAGCTGCGCGGTATAGCGCGCCTGTTCGGGCTGTTGCACCTGTAGGAATTCGCTGTAGTCGATACCCTGCGCGGCGGGATCGGTCACCGGCTCGATCGGATCGCTAATGTGGCTGAATCTGCGATACGACTGTGTGACGACCGTCAAATTTTCATTGCCGAACCGGTCACGGCGATAAACATGCCCGGCCGGTGCGCATTCCTCCCACGGCAGCGGGCGGTACCAGACATTCACGAGCATCTTCCATGCCTTAAGCGGTTCGCTCGGACTCGGAAATGGCAGGCCGGCTACATAACCCGAGATCGTATGGCCGCCATTTGGAAGATTATCAATCTTCACCAGGTGGGAATATTTTTCGGTGTTCTGATCGTAAGTCGGCCATTTATAATGATGCGTTGGCCCGATCGTCATCCGATAATCCGGTTCAAGTTTCCACGCCTCCTGCCCCGCGAATAGCATCTGCAAGCCAATCGGCATGTAAGCCTTGTACTGTTGCCAGTTGTGCATGTCGATTACGGTTCCGGGTTTAAGCGGTGGAGCGCCCTCCTCCTGTGCCGCACCCATCCCCACGCCTAGGAAAACGCTGACGATCACTATCATCACGTATGCATTGGTACGCATGGTCTGGTCCTCTTGACCCGTCCAAGTAGCTGTTTGAGGTACGTTTAGCATAAGTAAAACTTTTCACAAGATATGTTATGGCTTATCGAAAATAGAAGAACAATCGTGCGGTCGCGAGGCTAAACGCTCCGGCGGAATAGAGTCGAGCAGGAATTGTCAGGTGGAAAGACGGACGCGGACGATCGGCGGGCCCTCAATTATCGCTTTAGGTCTGCCAAGGCCGCCGCAGCAGCTACTTAATGCCGCAGCCAGGCACGATCGCCAACGAATTGCGGCCTGATTGAATGTCGTTATCAGCCGTGATGGCGTTATGCAGATCTATGCTGGCGCAGCCGGCGAGCCTCATGGCTGAGCGCCCGGATCAGGCCACGAGCGATCGCCTGCCACGGAGAGATGCCCGAGAATGCCGCGCCGATTGCGTAGAGCGTGCGGAGCGAAAAACTGCGTTCGTTCGAGATTGCATAAATCGTCTCCCAACGGGCGGGCGCCAGTTTTGTGCGAAAGTGCTCCAGGCCACGGAAATTATAGAAGCGGTTGGCATGCTCGCGTGCGAATTTCATCATTAGGCGCAGCCACCAGGGATTGATTGCGCTGGCATCGAGAGCCTGGTTTGAAAGCGCTACCAAGCCGAGCGTGGCGTAAACCCGGTCCTGAGCAGCAAAGCTTCGCATGGCGGCGTCGATCAACAATTCACTTGAGCCGTTGGGCGCGTGCGGCGATCGAGCGATCTGCTCGATCAGATAGCCTTTGCGCCCTACTATCGGCGAGGCGACCAGAAACGCAACCGCCGATCCCGCGTGGCGCGCGACGAACACTACGCGATCGCTCCCGCCGCTGCGCAACACTCGCGGCTCGACCATAAAATGCAGCGGCGGCAGACCACGCGCGTGCAGCCATTCCTCGCGCACGTGGTCGAGTTCGGCATTGTTGATTGCCTGCGAGCATGGAATTGATTCAATCGTGACGCCCTTGTTGCGTGCCCGGGCGAGTTGCGCGCGCAGCGAGCGACGCGAGGCGATCAGAGCCGGCCATTCCTGCGGATGCCAGACCGGTTGCGCACCAATCACTACGGTCGCATGGGCATCGGAATCCGCAATCAGATCACGCAGGCGCTCGGCCGCGCAGACGTAACAGACACGGCATCCCTGTTGGCCGGCAAAGCGTTCGAACTGCGCGACCACCGGTCGCAGCGCGTCTGCGTCGCATACCGGTGCGCCTGCCACCAGCATTATGTTTTGGCGGCGGGTGTAGGCGACGACGGCCGGGACTCCAGCCGCGAACCAATGCCTTAATCCCGGGTTCAAAGTTTGATAGGCGGTCGCATTCCAGCCGTAGGTCATGACCAGTTCGCGCGCGATCGGGTTGCCCATTACAAGAAAAATCCGCAGTCAAGATTGGCGAGACAGTGAAGCTTCCGATTCTTACAGGGGCTACAGTTCGTCGCGGACCATCGCCACACCCTCAACCATCGCTTTAAGTTTGCCCCAGGCCACCGCGCGCGGCAGATACTTCATGCCGCAGTCGGGCGCGATCACCAGTCGATCCGGTTCGACAAACTTGAGCGCCGCACGAATCCTTTCGGCCACCGTCGCTGGCGTTTCGATAGTGGGATCGTTCAGATCCAGCACGCCCAGTATTACGGTTTTCGTCCGCAGTTGTTTGAGCACCGAAAGATCAAGCTTTGGCTGCGCCGCCTCAATCGAGATCTGGTGGGCGGCCGAATCTTCCAGTTCCGCCAGAAACGCATAGCTGTTCGGTTTCTGACGCTTCACCACATGCGCGTAGCCCATGCATAGATGGACCGCGGTGATGCCCTGCACGCCTTCGAGCGCGCGGTTGAGCGCCTTGATTCCAAACTGGCGCGCTTTTTCGTAACGCGCTTCCATATATGGATCGTCGATCTGCACCACGTCGGCGCCCGCAGCGAACAAATCCTTGATTTCCGCGTTGACCGCCACCGCGAAATCCATCGCCAAGGCCTCTTCGTCGGGATAATGAGCGTTTTCGGCCTGCTGGGTCATGGTAAAAGGCCCGGGCAAAGTGATTTTAACTCTGCGGCTGGTATGTTGCCGAAGAAAAGTGAGGTCGCGCACTTCAACTGGACCGAGCCGCCGAATCGGCCCGGAGACCAGCGGCACATCATGCGGCTTGCCGGTACGATCGAGGTTGTGGCCGGTTTTGGTGCGATCGACACCGCCAAGTGCGTTCGCCAGCCGGTTCGAATAGCTCTCGCGGCGCATCTCGCCATCGCTGATGATATCGATCCCGGCGCGCTCCATTTCGTGAATCGCCATGATCGTCGCGTCGTCCTGAGCCTGTTCGAGCCACGGCTCGGGCACTCGCCATAGACCGGCGGCCCGCACCCGAAACGGCAGATTGCCCAGCAGCTTTTCGCGATCGATCAGCCAGTCCGGCTGCGGATAACTTCCAACTACGGTAGTCGGCAATAAGTCGCGCTTACCCATCGGATATTCCACCACTCTAAATTATATGTTCGCGCTGGAGTTGCTGAATTTCGGCGTCGCCAAGTCCCAGCAGATCGCGATAAACCCGATGGTTGTCATGGCCGACCGGTACCGATCCCCGGAAGATGCCGCCCGGCGTTTGCGAGAAGCGCGGGATCACGCCGATTCCGCGAATCGGCCCCGAGACCTCATCGTCCCATTGGACATGCACGCCGCGGGCGCCGTATTGCGGATGCTCCGCCATCGCACGCGCATTGAGCACGGGCGATGAGGCTACTTTCATTGCGTTAAGCGTCGGAACCGCATGTTCAACGCTCAAGGGTCTCAACCAGTCGCGCAGCCGCCGGTCGAATTCGATCCCGTCGGGCGAATCAGGTTGCGTGCGCGCCCGCTGCCAACGGTCGTCCGCCGGATCGAGTCCCAGCGTACGCAGTATATTATCGTATGGTTCCCCCGCCAGTGCGGCGATTACGATCCAGCCATCACGGCACTGAAAAGTATCGCCGGGCTGGAAATCGCGCGCCTTGTTGCCGAGGCGCTCACGAATTATGCCGCGCTCGAAGTACTCGATCATGGTGCCGCCCAACAGCCGGTGAATCGCCTCGTATTGCGCCAGATCGATCGCTTGGCCCTTGCCGGTTGCCCGCGCATAGGTCAGCCCGGCGAGCGACGACCACAAAGAGAACAGCGCCGTGATGTAATCGCCCAGCCATGGCGCGCCGCGGGTGGGCGGATGGGGGTCGGGAAAGCCGGTCTGATCCATAATCCCGCCCATCGCCTGGCCGATATAATCGTAAGATGGCCGCTTGAGAAATTCGGGATCGCCGGTTTGGCCGAAGCCGGAAACATGCGTGATCACCAGTTGCGGGTTCAGCGCCCATACCGTCGCGTCGTCGAGGCCCCATTTGTCCCAAGTGCGGGCCTTCGAGTTTTCGATCCAGATTTCCGCGCGCGCCGCCAGCTTGAGAAAAATTTCCCGGCCGCGCGGCAGACTCGGATCGAGCGTCACGCAGAACACGTTGCGGCGTTCCTGCGCCCAGGTGGTGCTGACTGGGTCCAGGCCCGCACGCGCCGGGAGCATCGGGCCGAATTGGCGCCATCCCCGATCGCCGGTCCCGACCCGCTCGACCTGGATCACTTCCGCGCCCATTTCGGCCGCCAGCTCAGCCCCGAAAGGGCCCGCGATCAGCGATCCGCTGGAAAGTATCCGAACCCCCTGCAGCGGCCCGAACGGTGGATTTACCAGTTCTTTGTCAGCCATGGCTCAGTTCCACTGGGAACGAGGCAAATGATGCGCCTTTCAGCCCTATTTCGGCAACTCGCACGCGGCTGAGCGGCTGGTTATGTTAATATGATCGCGACATAGTCGTCGCCGCGGGCTAATCAGATTCGGAGGGAGCAGTTTGCATGAATGGATCGGTCGATCGGCGCCAATTGACGTTCATGGCTATGGCCGGTCTGGCCGGCGGCGCGATCGGCTGGATTCCGGTCGAACTTGCCGCGCGCGGCCATTCGCTGACTCAGAATCAGACCGCCTGGACGCAGCTCGCCGGAATCATCTCGATGGCGCTGCTGTGGGCGCTTATCGGCGGCCTGATCATCGCCAGCGAATCGCAGACGCTCGAGATCACGCCACGCACCACGCGGGATTTTTTGCGCGGATTTGTGATTTGCTTCGTGATTGGATTACCGGCGGTTTACTACGCCAATGTTCTATTCACCGCGGTGCTGATAGACGGCGGATGGGGGGTGAATCGAGCCGGCGCTTTCGGATGGTTGATCCTGGCGCGAACGATAGGCTGGGCCTTTACCGGTTTGATGCTTGGGATCGCGGTTGGCGGCGCCACGCTATCGCTCAATAACCTGGTCAAGGGCGGGATCGGCGGATTGACCGGCGGTTTTATTGGCGGTTTGTTGTTCGATCCCATCAGCATGGGGGGCGGCGGCGGACTTTTGTCAAGACTGATAGGGCTGTCCGTGCTCGGGCTGGCGATCGGATTAGCGATCGGATTGGTCCAGGAGCTGACCAAAAATGCATGGCTGGTGGTCGAAGCCGGTCGTTTGGCCGGGCGTCAGTTCCGGCTCGAAAAATCGACCGTCACGGTGGGACGGGCCGAGGAAAATGCCGTCGGCTTGTTTGGCGATCCTCATGTGCAGGCGCGGCACGCATTGCTCACGCGGCAAAGCGACGGCTGGTCGATAAAGAGCATCGCAATCGCGTCCGGCACCACCGTGAACGGTAACGTGGTGGAAACCGCGCCGCTGCGCGACGGCGATCGAATTGGGATTGGCGATTACTTGCTGCGCTTCAATTTGCGCCAGGGTGCGCGAGCGCCGGGCGATCGGCAAGCGGCATTCATCCATACGCCCCGCCCCGACACTGCGATCTCTTCAGGACCGCGGCAGCCGTTCCTTATCGATGGCAGCGGGAATCGCTATGCAATCCAACCCGCAGCCCCGACCCGAATGGGCCGTGCGCTCGATAACGATATCGTGGTGAGCCATCCGTCGGTCTCGCGCCACCATGCGCAAATCGTGGCGGCCAATGGCGGCTTCGAATTGCACGATCTTTCCAGCCAGAACGGGACCTACGTCAGCGGCCAACGTATAGGCGAGGCGCGCATCAACGATGGCGACACGATTGCCCTCGGCGATGCGCCGTTTACTTTCCGTGCCTGAAACCGGAGCGGAATTGGCGCGGTTCTGTTCGCAATGCGGACAGCCGGTGGTGGTCTTCAACGCACGCTTTTGCAAGGAATGTGGTGCGCCGCTGGCCGGCACTCCGATCATGAACCGCGATCTCTCATGGCAACCGCTGGTGGCGGCCGGGTTAAGTCTGGTTCCCGGTCTCGGCCATCTGTACAAGCGCCGCCCGTTCGCCGCGATCGGATGGTTCTTCGGCGTGCTCATCGCTTATTCGATCGCGCAGCCGTTCGGATTGATTCTGCAGTTGGTCTGCGCCGCCAATGCCGCGCTCTCCGGCGCCTTGAGCGAAGAGGCGCTGGTCGCGCGCCTGCGTCAGCGCCACAACTCCTCACCCTCGGCGCCGCCGTCCGCATAGTTCGCGATGATCGCGCCCAATACCATCGTAGGCGGCCGTTATAAGGTCGTCAGGCCGCTCGGCGGCGGCGGCATGAAACTGGTCTATCTCGCCGAGGATATGCGGCTCGCATCACGCCGCTGCGCACTGGCCGAGATGGTCGACAGTCTCACCAATCCCGATCTCCAGCGTCAGGCGGCAGCGGCCTTTCAGCGCGAAGCGGACATGCTCGCGCAGCTCAGCAACGAACATATTCCGCGGGTCTTCGACTACTTCAGCGAACGGAACCATCACTACCTGGTGATGGAGTTTATCGACGGCGACACGCTGGAAGAGGATCTAAAGGCCAACGGTGGCATGCTGCCGGAGCCGCGCGTCATCGAGGTTGCGATACAGGTGCTGGATACGCTGGTCTATCTTCACGGCCTGAGTCCGCCGGTGATCTATCGCGATCTCAAGCCGAGCAACATCATGATTGCGCGATCGGGACAGGCCAAGCTGATCGATTTCGGGATCGCGCGCCATTTCCAGCCGCTCAGCAACGCCACCATGATCGGCACGCAGGGTTATGCCCCGCCCGAGCAGTATCGCGGCAAAATCGAGATGTGTTCGGATCTCTACGCGCTCGGGGCCACGATGCATCACTGCCTCAGCGGCCGCGATCCCTCACTCGAACCGCCGTTTAGTTTTCCGCCGCTGCGAACGCTGGCTCCCGCTATCTCACCCGCGCTCGCGGTGCTGATCGATCAAGCTCTGGAATATGACAGCGAGAAGCGCGTCGCTTCCGCACAGGAGTTCCGCCGCCGCCTGGCCGAGATCAAAAACGGCGTGCCGCAACCGATTGCCGCCGCACCAATTCAACCGCCGCCGGCTGCATCCTCGGTTCAGCCCAGATCGCAACTCAAATTGCCGTTGGGCGCGCCAGCTCATCCGGCGAACTCATCGCAAGCGAGCGCGCCGCAGGCTGCCGACGCGATGACGGCTATCCTCGGCGCAGGCGAGATTCCCTGTCCCGGATGCCGGCGGCCGATTCCGGCTGACTCGCGCTTTTGTTCGTACTGCGCCACCGACCTGCGGCACATTGTTCTGAAGCCGTCGCAGGTGGCTAATGGGCCGAATACGGCAACTGCATCTTTGCCCAACCTCGGCACGAACCCTAATACAGCGTACCCGCCACTTCGGCGCCGTAGTTTCAAAACCCCGATTTTGATTCTGATCGCGATTTTCGCCTTCGCCTTTTTCGTGACGCGCCTGATCTCATATTTATCCTCATGGAACAACCTTCCCGGACCTGGCGACAGCTCCGTACCCGCCGCACCGGCATATGGCGGCAGCGAACCGGAATCGGATCCCGGCACCAGTTTACGCGCGGGAGCGATCAGGCGGGCGCTCGATTTCCAGGGCTATAAGAACGTGCGCTTCAGGATCGAGGGCGACACTATCGTGCTCTGGGGCAGTGTGCCGACTCAGGCCGACCGGGTGATGGTGCAGACCATCGTGTTTACGGTGGGCAACATCTATTCGCTCGAAGACCACGTGACCGTGGCCAACAACACCTGGTAACCCGGCGCAGCGGTCAGACCTGATCGCTATGCGCCTCTTCGAGTTCGCGCGCGAACTGGCGCAAACCCGATGGGCGGCCCGCCACCACCAGCAGATCGCCGGGCTTGAGCAGGCGATCCGCCGCGATCGGCACAAAGCCCATATCCGGATCGTCGCAGTCGCGCATGGCCAGGATACTGACCGAAAATCGCGCGCGCGGATCGAGTTCGCGCAAGGTTCGGCCGCCAGCCTGAGTCGGCACGCTAATCCGCGTAACCCGATATCCGGTGGCCCAGAAAATGTTCGCATCGCGGGTGGCCAGGGTTGAGAGCGACACGTTAACCCGATTGAAGGTCTGCGCGATCGCGCGGCGGGTGACGAGGCCCAGGAACTTCCCGCCATTGGCCCGCTCGACCACCGGCAGCTCCTCCAGCGCCTCATATTCCATCAGTTGCGTAGCCTCATCGAGGCTTGAGGCGGCGGTGACCATCGGCGGATTGCGCCACGCGATATCGAAGGCGTTGACCAACGGCCCCAGATCGTTGCCGCCGACCAGCAACGCCAGCAGATGGCGTATGACAATAATTCCGGAGAAGTCACCTTCGCTGTTGACCACCGGAAGGATCGCCTGCGGGGTCTCGCCCGCCACCTGCAGCACCTCGGCCAGCGCGCGGTTCTCGCTAATCACCTCGGCATCGTGGACCATCACGGCGCTGACCGGAATCTGACTGAGCACCAAGCGCTCTTTGCCGATCTCCAGACTCTTGCCGGCCCGCGCCAAAGCATAGGTGTCGATCGATTCAGGCTCGATCGCGCGGGCGACGATCATCGAGATCACAACGGTGATCATGGCGGGCAGCGCCACCTGGTAATCCTGCGTCATCTCGAACAGCAGAAATAAGGCGGTCAGTGGCGCATGGGTGGCGCTGCTCAAAAACGCGCCCAGGCCGATTAGCGCATAGGAACCGCGCGGACCGGTGAAACCCGGAATAAAGTACGCGAACATGCGCTGCATCGTGCCGCCGGTCATCGTGCCGATAAAAAAGATTGGGCCGAAGACCCCACCCGGCGCGCCACATCCGAGCGAAATCGCGCTGGTGAAAAATTTCGCCACTGCCAGCGTACCCATCAGCGTCAGCGTGTCGTGACCTTGCAGCGCGCTATTAATATGCGGATAGCCGTCGGAAAGATTCTGCGGAAATGGGATCGCGACCACCCCGACGATCAACAAACCGAGGCCAAGTTTCGCCCACGCCGGCAGTTTCAGATGATTGAAAAAATCTCCCACGCGATGGAAAAAACGGATGTAACCGGCAGCGATAATCCCGATCGTGATACCCATCAAACCGTAGGTGATCATCTCGAAATAGCTGCGCAACACGAACGGCGCCGGCATGAAGACCGCCGCGTTGCCGGTCAGTCCGCGCTCGGTCACCACCGCGCTCATGGTCGCAATAATCAACAGCGTCAGATTCGATAATTCGATCTGATTGAGCAGGACGATTTCCTGCGCAAACATCAGGCCGCCAATTGGCGCGTTAAAGGTGGTTGCGATTCCCGCCCCGGCACCGGCCGCAATCAGCACCTTGGCGCGCTCGGCCGAAAGCCTGCGCAATTGCGCAACCGCCGATCCGATCGCACCGCCAATCTGCGCAATCGGTCCTTCGCGGCCGACCGAGGCTCCCGCCCCCAACGACAACGCCGCGCCAATCGCCTTAACGATTATCCAGACGCGTTTGATACGGGCGTTACCGAGATTGACCATCTCAAGAAACGCCGGGAAGCCGTAGCCCAGCACGTCGCCCGGAAAGCCCCAGTTTAGGATCAATATACCGACTCCGCCGGAGAGCAGAACAATCGGGATCAGCAACGCGTGAACGGTATACAGGCGGATTCCCAACGCATGCCATTCGAGATCGCGAAATACATATGAGAACAGGTTGATCAGGGCGCGGAAGCCGAGATTGCCCAGCGCGCTCAGCACCCCGACCAACACCGCCAGCAGGATCAATTCGATGTACTCGAACTGATCTGCGCGAATCGGCAGAAATGAAAGCAGCCTAAGCCCAGGCGAGGTTTTTACGTTATCCGTATTCACGGCGCCTGGACTTTGAGGAAACCGCGAACCGCGCGAATGAACTCGGCCAGGCGATCGTGATGTACCCAATGACCGGCTCCGCGAATCACGATCGATTCGGCGGCGCGAAAAAACGCCAGCCGGCCGTCGCCTTCAGGATCGCCCGCCCATTGCGACTCATCGCCACGAATCAACAGGCAGGGGCTGCCGATTTGGCTCCAGATCTCGCTCGCGTCCTTCAGATTGAAAAGATAGGGCGAGGTGGCGTGCACGTAATTGTCGAACTTCCATGAAAACGCGCCGTTCTCGTTGCGACGCACGCCGTGCACGGTCAGATGGCGCGCCTGCTCGACGCTCAGATGCGGGTTGGCTTCGCGCATCCGATGCAGCGCGGCATCGAGCGTCGGGTACTCGCGGCCCTTGCGCCGCGCCAGCGCCTGCATCTCCTCGATCCAGGTGCGCATCCGCTCGTGCGCGGTCTTCTCGACGATCATCGACGGCGGCGGTCCCAGCCCCTCGATCGCCACCACCGCGCGTACCCGTTCGGGAAATGCACCGGCGTACTGAAGCACCACCGCACCGCCCAGCGAATGGCCGATCAAAATCGCGGGACCGGAAGCGGCGGCATTCATCAACTGGGCCAGATCGAGTACGTAGTCGATCATCGAATAGCTGCCGCCGATCGACCAGTCGGAATCGCCATGGCCGCGCAGGTCGGGCGCGATGAGATGAAAATGGCCGCGCAGCTCCATCGCGACCCAATCCCAGTTGCGGCAATGATCGCGGCCGCCATGCACCAGAATCGCGAGCGGACGATCCTCATTACCCCAATCCACGTAATGAAGCTTCAGGCGCTGCGAATAGAAATAATGAGAGGCCGGTCCGATGATTTGCTCAGACATCCAGCTTGCCCGTTCCGCTCAGCATCTTTCCAAGATATCAGCAAAATAGCAGATGTACGCTCTCGATCCGGAAATGATCGGCTCCCGCGCCGAGTTCCGCGACTGCCCGCCTATAGCGTCGGCATCACCTCGTCGAGGGTGGCGCGAAGCGTGTCGGTGATGAACGCAATCTCCTCATCGCCAATGATAAACGGCGGCGTAATCATGATCGCATCGCCACCGGCAGCGCCGGCCATCCCCCGTGACGGGTACACGAACAAATCTCGCTTGAGCGCGGCTTTGACCACCCGTCCGGTGACCCCGCGGTCAAATGAGTACGGGCTTTTACTGGCCCGATCGCACACCAGCTCGATACCCCAAAACAGCCCCGATCCGCGGATGTCGCCGACCATCGGATGGCCCGACAGCTCTTCGCGCAGACGGGCGCCCAGCCGCGCGCCAATCTCGGCAGCCCGTTCGACCAGCCGTTCGCGCTCCATGATTTCGAGCGTCTTGTCGGCCAAAGCGCAGGCCAACGGATGATTGCTGTAGGTATAGAACATGAAGTCGGCGCCGACCGCCTCACATTCATCAACCATCGCGGCATCTACCGCGATCATGCCCATCGGCATGTAGCCGCCGGTGAGGCCCTTGCCGCCCACCAGGATATCGGGCTTGACGTTCCAGTGATCGACCGCGAAACGCCGTCCGGTGCGGCCGAAGCCGGTCATCACTTCGTCCGCGATCAACAGCACATCGTACTTGCGGCAGATCTCGGCCAGGCGCGGCCAGTACTCCTCGACCGGCGGCACCGCGCCGGCCGCCGAACCCATCATCGGCTCGGCGATAAAGGCCGCTACAGTCTCGGGATCCTGTTTACGAATCTCGTCTTCGAGCGCGTTGGCGCAATCGAGATCGCATTGCGGATAGCTCTTGCCCCACGGACAGCGGTAACAGTAACAAGGTCCGATTTTGGGCCAGTCGAGCAACACGCTCTCGTAATCCTTGCGGCGCAGATTATCGCCCGCCGAGAGCGCCGCCAGAGTATTGCCATGATAGGAAAAGCGGCGCGAAATGATTTTCGTGCGGCGCGGGCGTCCTTTGGTCTTCTGGTACAGCAATGAAAATTTGAGCGCCGCCTCGATCGCCTCGGAACCGCCGCTGGTGAAATAAAAGCGTGTGAGACCCGGCGGAGTCCATCGCTTCAGCCGATCGACCAGACGGGTACGCTCGGCGGAGTCGAACAGCGGCACGACATAGTTGATACGCCCGACCACTTCCGCCGCCACGCGCGCCATCTCCTCGCGTCCCTGGCCGATATGGACCACCACCGCGCCGGCGCCGCCATCGAGAATTTTGCGGCCATCGCGAGTGTATAGATATGCGCCCTCCGCGCGATCGATTAACAAATCGAAAGCACTCTTAAAGAACAGCGGCTCCTGGTTATTCGGCATGCATCGATCCCTTGCAGGTAAAGCTTGTGCAGCTATCTGATCGCGCCGTCGGCGCGCCATTGGGCGATGGTCTCGGGGGTGTAGCCCAGCGCGGCCAGGATTTCGTCGGTATGCTGTCCGAGCGCCGGCGCCAACGATCTTATTTCGCCCGGCGTAGCCGACAGCTTCACCGACACCCCGACCTGCGGGATTTTGCGCCCGTCGGGTCCGTCGAGTTCCACGACCATGCCGCGCGCCTTCACCTGCGGGTCGGAAGCGACTTCACCGAACTCCAGCATGCGGCCTACGCATACGTCGCGCTGGCTCAGGAAGTCGAACCATTCATCGCGGGTTTTGGTGCGGAAAGTCTGCGTCAGAAAATTTCCAATCTCTTCGCGCTTGTCAGGATTGAATTCGTGTTCGATCAGATCCTCGCGCTCGAGGGCCTTGCACAGATTGGCGAAGAACCACGGCTCCAGCGAGGCGATCGTCACGTACTTGTCGTCACTGGTGCGATAAAGATTGTAATTCGGAATTGCGCCGTCGAGCATGGTTTCCCCGCGAACCGGCGCTTTGCCGGTCGCAAAGAAAGTTGAGAAGCTCTGCGCCAGCAGCGCGATCGTACCGTCGAGCATCGAAATGTCGACATACTGGCCGCGCCCAGTGCTGTACCGTGCGATCACCGCGGCGAGAACGCCAATCGCGCCATGCATCCCGCCACCGGCGTAGTCGGCAAGGAGGTTATGCGGAATGGTGGGCGGTTCGCCCTTGCGTCCGAGAATCGAGAGCACGCCGGCGGTGCCGATATAGTTAAGATCGTGCCCGGTGAAGTCGCGGTACGGGCCGTTCTGCCCATAGCCGGTTACCGAGCAGTAGATCAGCTTCGCATTGCGGCCCGAGAGCGTTTCGTAGTCGATCCCGAGACGTTTCGCGACGCCGGGCCTAAACTCCTCGACCACGACGTCGGCGCGTTGCGCCATGCGTATAAATACCTGTTTGCCGACCGGGCTTTTCAGATTGAGACCGATCGATTTCTTGTTCCGATTGAGCGCGTTGAAAGGCGAGCTGCCGAAGCCACCGGCCGGCAGTTTCACGCCCGCCTTGCCTGCCTGTTGCGCGCGCCGGCCGCCGGGCGGTCCCGGCTCTTCGACTCGCGTCACCTCCGCGCCGAGATCCGCCAGGATCATGGTGCAGAAAGGTCCAGGCGCCAGCCGCGTAAGGTCGAGCACTTTTATTCCATCGAGTGGTCCGGGCATTTCATTCCCCCGTAAATTTCAACCAATGCGAGCATGACTTACCTGCCTATGGGCGAACGATTCAGGCGCCACCCAGGCCCGAGGAGGCGCGTACGCGGGCGAGCAAGTCGTTCAACGCACGTAAGCCTTGCACCATATGCACGCCGTACCAGTGCAGGTCACGACCGCTCACTAATAGCACGCGCCGCGCGAGCGCGGCCGGCAATTGTTCCTTAAGCTCACGGACGTCGTGATCTTTGAATACATACGGTTCGTCGGGCAGCAGCACAATGTCAGGGTTTTTATCCAGCGCCTGCTCCAGTGTGACTCGCGGATAACGCTCGCCGGCCGAAGCAAACACATTATTGAAGCCGAGCATCCGCAATACGTCATGCGCATAAGTATCGGCGTTGAATGACATCCAGGGATTTTTCCAGATCGGACAGAAGACGCGCAGCCGCAGTTTCATCCAAACCCCAAGGCCGGCTTCAATTTCACTCACCGCCATGACGATTTCGCGTGCTAGTGCGGCCGCCGCGGCTTCCGCGAACAGCACCTGGCCGAGCCGCAACACCGATTCGACCACCCCCGGCACAGTGCGGGGATAGGTGACGAATACCGGCACGCCATGGGCGCGAATTCGATCGAGGTCTTCGCGGCGATTTTCCTCGGCATTGGCGATCACCAGGTCCGGCGCCAGTTTCACGATAGCCGCATGCGCGGGATCTTTCGTGCCGCCGACTTTCGCGATTGCAGCCACCTCGCGCGCAGGCTCGCTGCAAAAGCGGGTGACGCCGGCGATGTGATCGCCAACCCCCAACGCAAACAAGGTCTCGGTCCAGCTCGGGACGAGCGACACGATCCGCCGCGGGGGTTCACTCAATACGACCCGCAGCCCAAGATCGTCGAGCACCTGCACGCCCTCGCCCATCAGCTACCTCGTTTTGCTTCGAATCAGCGTGTCGAGTTCCTCGCGATCCCGATCATTGAGGTTGTCCCGTGCGGGCTGGTTGCGATCAACCGAAGCAGGATCTTGCAGCCCGCCTGAATGGGTGGCGGTACCGAACTGAAACTCGCGCCGGCCAGAGGGCGGAATGAGGCGGCGGGTGATGAACCCGGCGATGATCAGCACGAGTGCAAGAATCAAAAATAGTCGCGCCGTGAATTTACGTTTGCGCGTGCGCCGCTTAGCCATTGTAATTCGCCATCGCCGGGGCTCCGGAGTTCGCCGGCCCGTGCGCGAGGTTTAACCTGAGCCTGATCGAAGAGCGCATCCTAGCGCACCGATCGTCTGAGCAAAACCGCCGTGATCCAACGCGCAATTAAACGCCGCGCGGGCATCTCGTCGAGCATGCGCGCGCCGTTGTACCAGTTGACGCCGATCTGTTGCGCCTTGCGGCTCAGATGCGCCATGCGGAAATAAATCCGATGCCGCGGGCCATAGAATTTGCGCGCCGCGAAAGCCAGCCGGGACAGTTTGCGGCCGATCGATCCATGGCGAAGCACGTGATCGTAGTCGGTCAAAGCATTGCGATCGCCGTCCAGGAATCGGCTGATCGAGCCGGCCGCCGCGCGCCCATGCTCGAAGGCATACGAAATACCTTCGCCCATCAACGGATCGACCCCGGCGGCATCGCCCGCCAGCAGCACGCGGCGCGACGCAAAGCGTGCTTCTGCATCAAACCATCGGATGGGGAATGCGCGAAACCGTTGAGAGTCGCCCGGAATGTCCAGCTCCGCGAACGCCTTGCGCAACTCCGGTATCAGCAGCTTGTTGGACAGCGGCCGGTCCGCGGTCTGATCATAGATGCCGATATTGAGATGCGGTTGGCCATTGATCAGGCATGGAAACGACCAGGCATATCCGCGCACACCAGCGGCGACGCAAGCAAAATCGAAGCGCAGAATATGGTCGCGAAACTCAACCGACGATTCGGCTGAAACCGGCAGGTCGATCATCAGCCCGCGCCCGATAAACTCTCGATCGGGGTTGAAGATCGCCCGGCGAACACGGCTGCCGGAGCCGTCGGCGCCGATCAGAATTGGAGCTTCGAAAACTCCTTGTTCGGACCGCACTCTCACCGAGTCCGCGCCCTCCTCGACCTGATCGACCCGGCAATTCTCAACGATTCGTACGCCAGCGCGCCGCGCAGCCGCGGCCAGCGAACTATCGAACTGATCGCGCCGAACAATGGTGCAGAGCACATCGCCCGGGGGCAAAATCACAGAGCCAATTTCGGTGCGCGCGGTACCCGCGATCACTTCGACCGACGGCACGTCGAGCGGCACGCCAAGATGATCGAGCGCGGCGAGGGTCTTCGGGACCAATCCGCCGGCGCATACCTTGGGACGCGGATGGCGGGCTTTTTCCAAGGCAAAAATTCTGCCGGCCAGCGCGGGCCGGCACTTGATTAGAAAAAGCGCGGCGGCGAGACCGGCCGGTCCCGCGCCCGCGATGAGAACGTCGCACTGCTCGGCCGATGACATCGGCCCTACTTCGGTTCCCACTTGCGCCAGATACAGCGGCGCGGAGGGGCAAGTTATCGCTCGCTCCTCCGCGCCGGCATCGTTAATCCTTCCCCGATCAGCTTTCCGGTTTGATCACTGTGTACAGCGTTGCATCGCCCCGCTGGACCAGTAACAGCGCCGGTTTCTTGCCATCCTTCGCGGCTTTTGCCTGGGACAGGAAATCCTGTACCGAGCTGACCTTCTTGTGGTTCACCTCGAGCAGCACATCGCCCGGCTGAACCCCGGCGTCGGCCCCCGGGGTGTCGGGCGTCACTCCGCGCACGACCACACCCTTGTCGGATTTAAGATTCAGTTGCTGCGCGATCTCAGGGGTCAATTCCTGAACCTGCAGGCCCCAGTTATTGTTCCCCTCTTCGGATTTTGCGCTGGCGAGCTTGGTTTCCTTGAGCTCACCGACCTTGACCTCAAGCTTCATGTTCTTGCCATCGCGCAGAATCTCGAGCGGCACAGTTTTGTCAATCTGAGTCTGCGCTACCATCTCGGGCAAGTGATGCTCATCAGGCACCGGCCGACCGTCGAACGTCATGATAATGTCGCCGCGCTTAATTCCGGCCTTCGCCGCCGGCCCATCTTCCACTACATTAGCGACTAACGCGCCCTCGGGCTTGGCCAATCCAAACTGCTGCGCCAAATCAGGCGTCACCTGCTGAATCTCGACTCCGAGCCATCCCCTAATTACCCGCCCACGACTCTTGAGCTGGTCCATGATCCCTTTGGCAAGATCGACCGGAATCGCGAAACCGATGCCGGCGTTAGTGCCGGTGCTGCTGTAGATTGCGGTATTAATACCGATCACCGCACCATTCGTATCGAACAGCGGACCTCCCGAGTTACCGGGATTGATTGAGGCGTCGGTCTGGATGAAGTTATCGTAGTTGCCACCGAGCGCGCGCCCTTTAGCGCTCACAATTCCGGAAGTTACGGTCAACGAGAAGCCAAAGGGATTTCCAATCGCGATTACCCAGTCACCCACTTCGGTCTTGTCGGAATCGCCGAGCGTCGCATAAGTCAGCGGCACTTTCGTATCGATCTTGATCAACGCCAGATCGGTCTTGCTATCTTTTCCAATTACCCGCGCCTTGAATTCGCGCTGGTCGCTCAGCGTCACATGGATTTCGCTGGCCTCACCGACCACATGATTATTAGTCAGGATGTAGCCGTCGGGAGAGACGATCACGCCCGATCCCAGCCCGTGTTGTTTGAATTGATGAGGTACTTCGCCGAAAAAGTGCCGAAACTGCTCAAACGGATCGCCTGGTCCCATCGGACCGCCACCGAACGGACTTTGTCCAGGACCACCCTGCTCGCCGCCGCCGGGGCCATTAGGACCCCCGCCGGGACCGCCGGGACCGCCGAACTGAAATGGCATCGCATTCGCCTTGACTTCCTGAACCACGCTGACGTTAACCACTGTCGGCATCACACGCTTAACCAAGGGCGCAAACGACGGGAGCGGCACGGCGCCTTTGATCACCGGTGCTGGAGCCGATTGTGCCGCCGGTGCGGCCACCGCGGTCTCAGGCTTCGCACTGGCAACTGGCGATGCAAGCACTGGGGCATCCGGCTTGGCCGGATCGGTTTGCGTTGAACTCCAGAACGGAAATGCGCCAGCGCGCGCGAATGCTAATGCGATACCGAGCAGCACGCCGCCAAACACGGCAGCGACCTTCTTAGCCATGAATCCTCCGTGGAACAAATTCGCGAATTTTATTTGCCCACACTCGGGCTATTTACAAAACCTTCAATATAATCGGACGTTTGACCGACGCCGAAATTCAACTTCAGTTGAGAAAGCTGCGCAAGAATCAGTTTGCCCGCGCAAACCACCTGACGAACTGCCGGCCGATGTGGCTTACGCTGTCAACTTAACCAGAAAACTCTCGGCAAGACCACTGGGCGAAGGCCTGGAATGCGGCTTTGCACGCATAATCTGCTCACCGGGGCAAAGTTTTAAGATTACCGAAACGCCGCTTATTCCGCGCCGGGCAAGCGGCAACGCTTGGAAATCGATCCGCGCTGCTACCTCATCCCTCATTCGAGAGCGGAGAGTCGGTCGCGGCTCCAGATGACGATTCGCGCCTGTTGCTCGAGGCGGGGCGGATTTCTACGATCCAGATATGGTTGGTTATGCCGCATGGTTTGCCGCCGGGGTAATCGCCTGGACGTTTTTGGAGTACGCGCTGCATGGTTGGATGAGTCACCGGTTCACCACTTTCGCCAGCCGTGTCCATGCAGTTCACCATCGCGATCCGTCGGCGGTTTTCGCCATCGGGGCATGGCTGCCGGTCGCTGTAATCTGGGCGATCCTGGTGTATCTGGGCAGCGGTAAGGAAATTGCTTCAATTTCTGGCTTGGTGACGGGCTTTGCAGTTTACGAGATTATCCACTACCGGCTTCATTTCGCACGCCCGCGGTTTGAAATCGAAGACTGGATGCGAACACGGCATCTGGCCCATCACAATTGTGCGCCGAAGCGAAATCTGGGGGTAAGCACGCCGGTCTGGGATTTGATTTTTGGGACCCAAGCGACGCGCTCGGAAATGGATCGAATAGAGTTGTCGATCAAGAAGGTTCCGCCGATCGCCAGCCCCAGCAACCTTGGCCATCTCGGCCGTTTCATCGGCTGCGGCCTCACGGGTAAACCGCTGTTTCGCTCGCGCAAGCGGTGAAGTATCATTGGGTGGGGACGGGTTTGTTTCGTATAAGCCGCGCCGCAGCCAAGACGCGGCACTAGAGGCGTAAAGAGGCCATCGGGCAATTATGCGTAAGCTTCTGCTGTCAGCAGCTATCGCCGCCCTCGCGGCGTTTGCAATCTACGTGGTTGAGACGGGAACACTGGTCAAGACGGCGAATCGCCCCGCGTGCTGTGCGGCAAATGCGGGTGTAGCCCCCTCGTCGGCCGGACTGACGCTCGATCCATCGCTGTTTCAGGGCGAGGTCAAACAGGCCTACCTGATCGCGCAGCGGCATCCAGACATTTTGATGCAACTGCATTGCTACTGCGGATGCGAACAGGTTGACGGCCATCGCAGCCTGCTGGACTGCTATCGCGATCGTCACGGCGCCACCTGCCCAATTTGCAGTGGAGAGGCGCTGATGGCCGGGCGTATGGCTGATCAGGGGATGACGGTTGCGCAGATTAGCGATGCAATCCGTGCGCGCTACTCTCACGGGAGCTAACGGTTGGGTTTTTTAGTCTCATCTTACATCCAGCACTTCAGCTACTTCGGGCTGTTGGCAGTGCTGGTTTTGTGCGGGCTCGGGCTTCCGTTTCCGGAAGATATAGCTTTGCTGGCGGGCGGTTTCCTCGTCCATCGAGGGGTAACCGCGTATCCGGCTACGATCGCGGTGTCGCTGGTGGGAGTGGTGGCGGGCGATAACTCGCTGTTCCTGATCGGCCGCCGCTTCGGCACCGGGTTGTTAACCTATTTCGGGCTTGGCCGACCGCGGTCGCGGCGCAAAATCGAGCGGATGCGCCAGTTCATGCAGCGTCACGGTAGCAAAACCATCTTTTACGCCCGCTTTTTCGCCGGACTGCGGGCGGTGGTCTATCTCTCCGCCGGCTCATTGGGCGTCAGTCCTGGGCGGTTTTTTGTGTATGATCTGCTGGGAGCGCTGATTTCGGTTCCATTGGTGGTCTCACTGGGCTATCTGTTCGGAGAACAGTTAGACTTGGCGATCCACTATGCGGGCGGATTCGAGCGCGTAATTCTGATCGCCGCGGCCGCTTCGTTACTGCTATGGGCGACCCGATATTTCTATTTCTCACCGGATCGCGAATCCGACTAAAACGCCGACTGTTCGCCTTTGTTCGTGGCGCTCCAGCGCCCTCCGCAAATTACATTCTCAAATTAGAATTATGAAACGCATAATTCCGGCCTTCGGTCTCAAGGCCAAGTTGATGGCTTTGATGGTGCTCCTGTTGACCATGACGTTGGGCGCGCAGGTGCTGGTCAGTCTGGGAACCCAGGAAGCGGTGGTGGAAAGCACGCAGGAGCAGGTCAAAGATCTCGCCCGCGCGATCCAGATCAGCGTACAGGAGCTGACCTCGGTTAGCCCGGTGAATCCCGACCAGCTGCCCAACTACGTCAAAAAGCTACGCACCAAAGGCTTGCAGGTTTCGATCGCTTCCAGCCAGAACCTCATTATCAACAGTACCGATCCAAAACTGATCGGCGCGGCGCTGACCCGCGGCAGTGCCGCGGACCGGATACAGCATGAGGATAGTGGCGGCCTGATCGATGTTATTCCATTGGCCTTTGGAACCGGCGGACGGCAAACCACGGTCTATTTGATCCCGGTCGAGGTCGAAGACCATTTGATGGGCTATGTGCAACTGGTGGCGAACTTCGGCGATTTTGCCGTCACCCTGCAGGAGTATCGCAACCAGCTCTTGAGCATCGCGCTGGGGATTTTTGCCGTCGGACTGGCCTTCGCATGGGTGCTGGCGCAACGCTATGTCGAGCCGATTCACACGGTGGCCTCGGCGGCGCAGAATTTCGCCGCGCGCGGATTGGAGCCGGTTCCGGAGACCCGCCGCGGCGATGAAATCGGATTGTTGACGCGCAGCTTCAACGAAATGGTGGCGCAGCTTCGGCGCGCCCGCGAGCGGGAGATCGAATTGAACCGGCTCGAGCGCTTCGCGGCTCTGGGTCAGTTGGCTGGCAGCCTGGCGCATGAAATCAAGAATCCGCTGAACTTCATTTCGCTGGCGCTGGACCAGCTTCGCGCTCATTATGCCGCCCAGTTGAGTAACGATCGCGATCATTTTCTGCATCAGATCGCAATGATGAAGGATGAAATTCGGCGGCTGGCCGAGCTGATTCAAAGCTTTTTACACTACGGCAAGCCGATCGAAATCCATCCCGCGCCCACCGACGTCCGCGCGCTGGTGCATGGGGTGCTGGATTTTTCCGAATCGAAGGTTCGCAGTCAGGGCATCACCGTGCACGAAGACGATCCGGAAGTGCCGGCGGTGCTGCACGTGGACGCGGAAAAGCTGCGCACCTGTTTCATCAATGTGGTCGCGAATGCGATTCAGGCCATGCCCGACGGCGGCGAACTGCGGGTCGGCTACCAGCGTACCCCCGGCACCCTGCAGGTGATTTTCGAGGACAGTGGCGTAGGTATCGATCCGGCCGCCGCGCAGCGTATTTTCGAGCCTTTCTTTACCACCAAACGCGAAGGTATCGGCTTGGGACTGTTCCTGTCGCAGGCTATTGTCGAAAAACATGGCGGAAAAATCACTATCGGACCGAATGATTCCGGACGCGGCACGCGGGTGGTCTTCACCTTCCCGCTACAAATCGGCAAAGCTTAGACCATGAATCGGGCTTCCGTTCTGGTAGTCGAGGACAACGACCTCGAACGCAATATCACGGCTGAAACGCTGCGCGAGGAAGGCTTCGCGGTCGAAGAGGCCGCAATCGGCAAACGTGCGCTGGAATTTTTGCAATCGAGCCGTTTCGATGTCGTGCTTACCGACTTGATGATGCCGGGGATGTCGGGCGAGGAGCTGCTCGCTGAAGTTCGCAACAAATATCCGGGCAGCCAGGTCGTGGTGCTGACGGCGCACGGAACTATCGACAGCGCCGTCAAAGCGATGAAAAACGGCGCCTTTTATTACCTGACCAAACCGACCGACCGCGAGACCCTGGTGATGACGGTGGGCAAGGCCGGCGAGGTGGCCAATTTACAGCAGGAAAACCTGCTGCTGCGCACCCGGCTCGAGGGCAAATTCGAAGTCGCGGGTGTAATCGGTCAGCATCCCTCGATCCAGGAAGTGATTCGGATTGTGCGCAAGGTGGCGCCCTCGAATTCGACAGTATTGATACAGGGCGAAAGCGGCACCGGTAAGGAGGTTATCGCCCGCGCGATCCATCGGCTGTCGCCGCGCGCTCCACGCCCGTTCGTGGCGATCAACTGCTCGGCGATTCCGGATGCGCTAATCGAAAACGAATTGTTCGGCCATGAGCGTGGCGCTTTCACCGGCGCCACTGAACGCAAAGTAGGCCTGATCGAAAACGCTGATAAATCGACCTTGTTCCTTGACGAAATTGGCGACCTTGGAATCGGCGTGCAGGCCAAGATTCTGCGCGTTCTGCAGGAGCGGGAAGTTCGGCGGGTGGGCGGCAACGAGTCCTTCCATGTCGATGTCCGGGTGCTGGCGGCGACCAATCACAACCTTGCCGAAGAGGTGGCTGAAGAGCGCTTTCGTGAAGATCTCTATTACCGCGTTAACGTGGTGACTATCACGCTGCCGCCCCTGCGCGATCGCCGTTCTGATATCCCCTTGCTGGTCGACCATACGCTGGCGCGGTTTGCCCGAAACTCTGGCAGTACGCCGAAGGAAATAGGCCGTGAAGCGATGGAAGTTCTGCTCGACTTTTCATGGCCGGGGAATGTGCGCCAGCTCGAATCCGCGATCGAGCGCGCCAGCCTGCTATGCGAAGGCGACAAAATCCTCGCGCGCGATCTGCCCGAAGAGGTGCTTTCGCGTAAAACCCACGCGCGGGGCGAGCGGGTTAGATCGGATCGTTTCGAGCTGCCCTCGGAAGGTATCAACTTCGAGAACTTCGAACGCGCGTTGATCCTTCAGGCGATGGAGCGCGCCGACTGGGTGATCGCGAAGGCGGCCAAGATGCTCGGGATGAGCTATCGCACGCTTCAGTATCGGCTCGACAAGTTCGCGATCAAGCGATTGGAACCAAAACCGCCCACCAGCAGTTGAGCGATCAAGCGGTCCGTAGCGCCTGGTAAGCTGCGGGGCGCGCTGTCTCGGGTGCCACTCAGGCAAGATCGAACAGTAAGACCTCGGCGGAAGTTTCAGCCTGAAATTCGAGCCTGGCTTCGTCGTCAATCGCCGCGCCATCGCCTGCACCGAGGCTATGACCGTTAAGCGTCAAGCCACCGCGCGCCACCTGCACCCAAACGTGGCGTCCCGGCGCCAGCCGATGAGTCGCGCGCCCGCCGCAATCGAGCCTGCCGATCGAAAGCGTCACGTCCTGATGAATCGCTACTGAGTCGGGTCCACCGAACGGATCGGCAAGGATCACGAATCCGTCTCCTGCGTCCGGGCTGCCGAACCGGCGCTGTTCGTAGCTCGGGGGCAGGCCACGCTCGCCGGGCAGCAGCCAAATCTGCATCAGATGCAGCGAGTCGTGTTGCGAGGGGTTGAATTCACTATGGACAATTCCGGTACCGGCACTCATGCGCTGGATCTCACCGGGCCTGATCACCGATCCGTTACCGAGGCTGTCGCGATGTTCAAGCGCTCCTTCAAGCACGAAGGTGACGATCTCCATGTCGCGATGCGGATGGGACGGGAAACCCGCACCTGGCGCAATTCGATCCTCGTTGATTACCCGCAGTGCGCGATAACCCATATACCGCGGGTCGTGATAATCGGCGAACGAAAAGCTGTGGCGGCTGTCCAGCCAGTCGAGCCTGCTCGCCCCCCGCTCCTGCGCTTTGCGGAGTTGGATCATCTGGGAGACTCCTCAATGCCGAAATTATAGCTATTTCCGCAGGCTGCCCGAAAACCTCGGTATGAGCCGCTCGCGCGATGGATTGCATCGGTACCATGAATGCGCTAGGAATTCGGGCCGAAGATGTGGATGGAGTCCGCAGGCTCTCCTGACCGCCAATGGGGGCGGTCTCGGGGTTTGCCGCGGGGGTAGCGGTTGAAAATTCGCCGCATTGGTAGCTCTATTCCTAACACTCGGGGGCTATTAGCCATGCGAAAACTTTCAGCTCTTTCTGTTGGTCTCGCGCTAAGCTGCATGCTGGGCTTGGCGGTAATTGCCAGCGCGCAGCCGATCGAAACCAGTTCCGGAGCGGTTCCCCGCCATGCTGGACAGCTTTGGGGCAACATCAAGACCTCAGCCGGTAATCAGTCGGTACAAGGGGTCGCGGTGGTTGTTTATCACATCAAACACGGCAAGCCCGGGGAATCGGTGGCGCAAGGCACTACTGACGCGACTGGTTCGTACTCGATCGCGATTGGCAGTCTGCCTGCTGGCGTTTACCTCGTAAGGGTGCAGGCTCCAACCACTGGTGGATACCAGGGCGGACAGACCCGTACCAAGCTGCGTGGACCCAAGGCCAGCAAGCATATCGACTGGATGCTGTCGGGGCAGTCGCCCGCTCAGCCGGTCACCCGTTGGACCAAAGTTCCGGCAGCGGCAGCGAAGTAGCAGCGTCTGAACGATTTAGTTTGAGACCGTAATTCCCGTCAGAAACTCGGGCTCGGTGAAACATCCGGGCCCGAGTTTTTTCTTATTCCCGATCTTTCTATTCGTCCCAATCCTGCTATTCGGTCAGTTCGTCTAGCGCCGGCTTCACCTGCCGCATGAAGGCGGCCAGATTATCGATCACGCGTTCCTTGGGCATCTGCGCGTAATGGTAGATGATCGTCAGATATTCGCAGGGTAATTGCTTCCATTCGGCGACCATCTGCCGGCGGACCTCATCGGCGGTTCCGAGCGTCCACATGCCATTGCGGATGACCGCCTCGACCACGTTCTCCGATGGCACCCGATGCTGGCCCATCGCGGCATAAAAATTACGGAAGATATCCGCATCGTGACGCATCACCGATTCCTCGGCCTCGGCGTGCGTTTTTCCGATATGCGGGATGCGCACGATCGCCTGATTCCTGCCGCGCTTGACCTCGCGGCCGGTGGCCGCCAGTTCCTTGTCATGGGCCGCGCTCAAGCTCAATGCGGTCTTGAGAGAATTGAAGTAGAGCGGGATGAAACCCTTGCGCGCGCAATATTCGGCGCTCTCGGGCGAACCACTGGTGGCTACGAACACCGGCGGATGCGGTCGCGAGTATGGCGCCGGCACCACGCTAACGCGGCGTGTATTACCCTGCTCGTCGACCTCGCCGGGCGCGCCGAACCGTCCGGTGATGCCGAATTTGGCCAGCGGCCAGTCATCGACTCCGCGATCGTACGGAAATGGAATTTGCCACGCCTCGCCTTTGTGCGCGAAGCTCTCCTGCGTCCAGGCCTTCTGCACAATTTCGATTTCTTCCTCGAAAATCCTGCGGTTGGTCTCATCATCTTCGGTGCGGCCCGGTTTGCCCGCCGGATCGCCGAACATATGGGTTGAGTCCAGCCTGCCCGCCGAAGGCGAGGTGGTGGCGCGGGTGCCCAGATGCTGTCCCAGTACATTGGTCCACCGCGACTGGTAGCCGCGCGCGAAGCCAACAAAGCATCGCCCTTTCGTCAGATGATCGAGGATGGCGGTTTCCTCGGCTACGCGGATCGGGTTCTGCGTGCTCATCACGTAGCCAAGCTGACCCACCCGGACCTTGCTTGTGATCGCCGCCCAGTAGGCGTTCAACAGTCCCGGGCTGGGACCGCATTCGTAACCCTCCGACCATAGATGATGCTCAATAGTGGCCACGCCCCACAGACCAAGCTCGTCCGCGGCGCGAATCAGGTCGTGCCAGCCGGTCAGGGTTTCCTGATAGCGTTCGCGATTCCGTCCGATCGGGCGCAGGGCCTCGCGCTCGGCTTCGCTGGCGGCGGGGATCACCGGGTAGAGTTGAAGAATTACTTTAAGCATTGCGGACGCTCCGGCGGTCGCAAAACTGGTTTTACGGAGAACCTATCCTTTCGTTAAAAAACCGTCATTCGATAAACAGGCCACGCTTGCGATGCCATTCCTCGATACTTTCCGTGGGATATTCCTCGAAGCACTGGTCGTTTGGTCCCGCGTTCACCGGCACCCAGGCGGCCTTGTACTTGAGCATCAGATGGACCTTCTCAGACGCCGAAGGCAACTCGGTATCGATCGCCGAAGCGAACGGCCATACCCATTGCGGCCATCGCGGATCCGAAACCCAGAGCATCGCGCCGCAGCGATCGCAGAAATGACGCGCGCCCGGGCTGGTCTCGAGTTTCACGCCACCGCTGCCGTCGGGCGTCTCCAATTGTGCGCGCCATTGCGCCAGATGATCCGCGCCGGCAACTTCCAGCGTGGCGTTCAGCCCCATGATGTTAATCGCGTAACCGCCGCCGCTGCTGGTTTTGCAACAAATCGTGCAATAGCAGAGTTGGTAGGGGTATGGCGTATTCGAATCGACTTTAAAGCTTACCGCGCCGCAGCGGCAGGACCCTTCAAGCTTGATGCTGGCCATGGCGATGAACCTACCATATTGGGGTTTAATGCCGGGAGCCGAAGCCGACTCCGAAATACACTGCGCGCCGGGCCATGTACTGGGGAACCGTCCCAACCCCGATACCGGTGCCGTTGTGGAACTCGTAAATTTTGTCAAGCAGATTCAAGACCGCGACTCTTCCATGAACGGCGCCGATGCGGGCGACTTCAAAATCGCGGCGCACGCCGGTGTCGATCTCGACGTAGGGCGGCATCGTATGGGTATTCGCGAAACCGGTGCGCAGGCCGCTGCCGGCGGTGGAGGTGAGACTGAGAACGAAGCCGCGCCATTGATAGACCAGACCGCCCGAGGCGGTGAACATCTGACCTTGGTCGATGTAGACGTAGTGATTGGATATGTAGGCAAGTTCTTTAGGATCGAAGTTGAATTGTCCACTGGCCACGTCTTCGACTTGCGCCACGATGTACGAGAAGTTGAAATATCCGGACAGTCCGCTGCCGCTTTTATATTCCGCGGTGGCATCGACGCCATAGTTTCTTCCCCGCCGATAGTTGATCGGCGAGAAGATCAGCGAGGAGCCGAACTGACCCTCGTCGAGCACGTTATGCTGTAGTTGGAAAAAGCTGTCGAGCCCAAGCTGCAGATTGTGTGCGATCAACTGGCGGATACCGGTATCGAAATAGTAATCGGTCATTGGCTGCGGCTTGGAATTCTCGGGAACCGCCGGTTCGGCGACCGTGCCGCTGAATTTGCGAATATCTTCCACCGAAATAAATTCGGAGGGCGGCGGCACGAAATAGACCGAGGCTCCGGCATGTAGAATCGTGGTCCGCGGCACCACCTGGTATACGATCGAGAATCGCGGACTTGGCTGGCTGGCATCGATGAAGCCGATCATCTGGTCCCATCGCAAGCCAAAGTTGATCGTCAGCGCATCAATTGGCTTCATTGCGTCCTGCAAATACAGTCCATAGAGCGCCTGAATGAAGTTGTGATTATCGACGATGGAAACCGGCACGGAACCGGTCTGTCCCGCGCCGCTGCCCGGAAAGGTCAAGGCGTGATTATCCACTTCGACGTTCTCGACCTCGAAGTAGTAGCCGAAGGAGATTTCGTTGATGCCGAAATGATACGAGCCATCAGCCTGCGATCCGTTCAGAAAACTGCTGCGGAATATCTTTGAGGCGAGGCCGTTATAAATAAGATCGCCGCTTCGATCCGGATTGAACTTGAGCGAGGAATACTCGCCGAACAAACTGATCTGGTATTTAAGCCCCGAGCCGCCGCTGCCCTTCAGCGCGATCATGCCGAAATGAGTTTGTTCGAGTTCGGTGTCGGAAACATTTGCCGAAGGATAAATCGGTACTCCCTCGAGGCGAAAGGTTTGCGCCTGACCGGGCAGCGCGGGCCATCCGAAATCATGCACGAAAGACATCGCGATGGCGCTTATCGAAATATCCGGACTCAGCACATAGCTCAGATAACCGAGGCCGGATCCCTGATTGGTGAAATCGTTGATCGGATTAGGCCCCGCGGTCGGCGGATTCAGGCCTCGTTCGTTATGCAGGAAGTAGCCGGTTACGAAATAGGAAAGCCGGCCGCGCGATCCGCCATACTCAAAACTCGGCTGTGAGGTGGCGCGCTGACCCCCGTAATACTCGAAGCTGCCGCCGTCGACTATCGCGCCGTCGCGAGTCCGGATATCAACCACGCCTCCGGTCCGGTAGCCAAGTTCCGCCGGCATCGCCCCGGTTATCACGTCGATGCTCTCGGCGAAGCGCGGCGAGAGTTGGCCAAGATCGAGCAGTTGCACATTGGGCAGCATCACACCGTTGATCCGATACTGAAGCGCGTCGTCCATCGCCCGTGGCAGCGCCTGACCGTTGGAATCCTGCACCATCGAGGGGCTCTGCAGGATCACCTGATTTATCGTGCCGTTTGGCCCTTGCGGCAGATTATCGATGGCCTGGTGGCTGAAGTGGTAAACTGTACTACCCGCGCTCGAGACCTGGCTGTGGAACCGCGTGATACGTCCACTGCTCAACGGCATGGTCAAAGCGCCTTGCGATTGCATGCTCAGCGCGATCGGGATGGAAGCTGCACTTCCGCCAACCACGACGGTTTTCAGCACCGAAGTGAAGCCGGGTTTAGCCGCATGAATGGTGAAGGTTCCGAAATCGAGGCCGGAGACACTGAACCGGCCGCGCACATCGCTGATGACTCGCGCCACGATACGCCCGTCGGCAGTATCGAGCTCGAGGTGAACGGCCGAAATCGGCCGTCCCAGGGTGTCGGTCACGGTGCCGATCAGGTGTGAAGCTTTATGGGTCGGACTGCATCGCGCCGATTCGCCGCTCAGCAGGAGTACGAGAGTGACCATCAATGTGAAAATTGCGCTCCGAACGATCCAATATTTCACGATTGATCACTCAGAAACTCAGCATCTGCGGCTTGGCCGCCTGCGTTCGATTGCCGATTGCATCGGCTCCTACGACGGTATCAGGATGCCTCGATGCTCCGCGCTAAAAGCTCCAGCGCGGCAATCGCGAACGCACGCATGTTGGCGACGCGATCGGCGCTGCCGGTTTCGATTGTGAGGGCTTGCTCGGCCGGTCCGGCCACCGCGATGCACGAATGCCCGGGCGCATCGCCATAACGATTACCCGAAGGGCCGGTGGCCCCGGTTTCCGACAGCGCCCAGGTAGCGGCGAACCGCTGGCGTGCGGTGCGGGCCGTCAGTAACGCATACGGTTCGGTCGAGGCCCGCAGGCCGGCCATTTTCGCTTCGGTAATCTCCAGCAACGCCTCGCGCGCCGCTACCGTATAGACGATTGCACCGCCGAGAAAATAGCTCGACGCGCCGGGTACGCTGAGGAGCGCGGCCGAAATTAAGCCGCCGGTCGAGGACTCCGCGATCGCGATAGTATGCTTGCGCTGCTTGAGCATCGCGGCTATCCGATTCGCAAGGGGCAATAGCTGTTCCATCTTCCTTCCTTTTTGTCCGCTGGAGTCCGCTGTGTGCGATTAATTCGTTTGGGCGTAGCGAGTGTTTCGACTGGATGGCAGCCGCGAACTGCCGAGGGTGCAAATAGCTGGCGCGCCGCTACCCGATGCTTTTGACGATCGCGTTGATCTTGCAAACTTCTTCGAGCAGGAACATCCGGTAAAGCGCCTCATCGGGACTGCCACCGATAGTGAAGGCGCCATGGCCGCGGATGACCAGGGCCGGCGATCGCTGCAATTGCGCCGCGATACTGGCTACGTCCTCCCCCGTATCTTCGCCGGCCACCGAGGTGCCGATCACCGGTATCCAGCGCAAGCCGGCCAGACCCTCATTGTGGATGGGAGTGATACCCTCTTCCCCGCTGACTTGAGCCAGCGCAATCGCATAAGGCGGATGTGCATGCACCACCGCACGCGCCTCGGTACGGTTATAAACTCCCCGATGTACAGAGGTTTCGACTGAAGCTTCAGGCGGAACGGGAATGTTTTCATCGATGCAGACCTGGACGAATTGAGCCCTGGTCAACAGACCCATGTTGGTCCCGGTTCTGGTGATGAAAAATGACCGATCCGTGCGTGCGCTCAGGTTGCCGCTGCGCGGCGTTTGTAGTCCGCGCCGGTAAAGTTGTTCACCTACCGTTATCAGCTCGTCGATAATCATCGCATCGCAATCCTCCACCCCGAACCGCCAGTCTGCATCCGCCGTATAATCATACGTTAACGTCCTAAGCAAATAGATCGGGTTTGATCCTGCGGGGCCTTCACGACACCGGAGATCATCGCAAAAGCGCCTCTTTCAGAATCTGGAATCGTCCTTGCTTAACTATTGCCCGGTTTCGGTCTTGGGCCGCTTCGAGGTTTTTCGGCCCAACCGGAACCTATATGCAAGTTAACGGCTAATCGAGCTTTATCTGGAGATCGCGCTTATGAGCGCTACCGAGAATATACAAAGTTTGGAACGGGAATTGGAAAACACCCGGCAGGATTTGCGTGAAACGGTTACCGAAATCAATCACAAGGTCAAGGAAACCCGCGCCCGCCTGAGCCCTACTGCGATTGTACAGCAGCGGCCATTGTGGTTTCTCGGATTGTCGATGCTGCTCGGCCTGGTCTTGGGATATCGCGGCGTGCCAATCGAAAAAGTCGGCGTGCCGGCGGCGCGTACGCTGTTGAATACGGCGGGCAAGCGCGCGGCGATGCGTGCAGTCGGATAAAAATTCAGGTGATGTCATGGCGAATCAAATAGACAGTGCCAATGCGCACGTGGCCAAGGTCGAAGATCCTAACTGGCCGGACCTCGTGGCGCGGACGGTGGATGACCTCTCACATTTGGCGCGCACCGAGATTCAGCTTTTCGAAGCCACATTAAAGCGGTTGATCGAGGCGCAGACCGAAAAAGTGGTCGGCGCGCTGTTCCTGGTGGTCGCGCTGGCGTATGGCTCTTTATTCCTGCTCGGCGGTATCGTGCTGTTGCTTCATCTATGGTTGGCGTGGTGGTTGTCTTTCCTGATCACAGGCGGCGCGATTGTCGGCGCGGGCGTGTTTTTTCAGATGGCGATGAGGGCAACCGCGCGCAAGACGGAATCGTAACGCATCAGGCGGCGGCGCGATCGTTCAGCACCTGCCGCAGGAACTGGCCGGTGTAAGATTCCTCGACCAGGGCCACTTCCTCCGGCGTACCCTTAGCGATCACCTGCCCACCGCGATCGCCGCCGTCGGGCCCCAGATCGATGATATAGTCCGCGGTCTTGATCACATCGAGATTGTGCTCGATCACAACCACCGTATTCCCGGAATCGGCCAGCCGGCCCAATACTCCCAGCAATTTTTTGATGTCGTCGAAGTGCAGCCCGGTGGTCGGCTCGTCGAGTATATAGAGCGTACGCCCGGTCGCCCGGCGCGCCAATTCCTTCGCCAGTTTGATACGCTGCGCCTCGCCGCCTGATAGCGTGGTGGCCGACTGGCCAAGATGGATGTACTCGAGCCCGACATCGCGTAACGTCTCGAGCTTTTGGCGGATCGGCGGCACCGCTCCCATGAACTCGATCCCTTCGAGCACCGTCATGTTCAAAACTTCGGCGATGCTCTTGCCCTTGTACTGAATCTCCAGCGTGTCGCGATTGTAGCGCTTGCCGCCGCATACCTCGCAGGTGACGTACACATCCGGCAGGAAGTGCATCTCAATCCGGATGATCCCGTCTCCCTGACACGCTTCGCATCGGCCACCTTTGACGTTGAATGAAAATCGTCCTGGACCGTAGCCGCGCATGCGGGCTTCGGGCAGTTGCGCGAACAGCTCGCGAATATGGGTGAACAGCCCGGTATAGGTGGCGGGATTCGATCGCGGCGTGCGGCCGATCGGGCTCTGATCGACGTTGATCACCTTGTCGAGGTTTTCGACCCCCTCGATCGATTTGTAAACCCCCGCCCGCTCACGGCTGTGGTTGAGCTTTTGCGCCAGCGCACGATAGAGCGTGTCGAGCACCA
>DAHVFB010000249.1 GCA_027317185.1 Deltaproteobacteria bacterium | reverse complement strand
CCGAGGACGACTTGGCCGCGCTTTGTTTGATAATATGGCGACATTGGGCGATTGCGGACTCTAGCAGAGTTCAATCTCGGTGGGAGCATGCCCCGTTCTTCATCCTGGCCGTCACGATGGCGTTGGTTGCTGGAGGGCGCGGAATTGTCTAATCTTGCGGGTTACTTGGGAATCTTTCGGATCAATATGCGCGTTTTTCGATGAACATCCTCCTTGCAAAGGCACGTAGCTCAGCGGGAGAGCACTTCCCTGACACGGAAGGGGTCGGCGGTTCAATCCCGCCCGTGCCTACCATCATTGCGCCGGCGATGCGCCGCGCGCTTCATTCCCCCGATGCCGCGGCATCGGCTTGATTACCCCGCGATGGCGGCCCGCGTCAGCGCCACGCCCCGGCGGATCTAACCGATGAGCCCCGCCATTAGCGTTACGGTCAACGGCGCGACGCATACGGTCGCCGCCGGCGTCTCGGTGCGCCAGGCGCTCGACGGCGCGGGCGGACGCGACG
>DAHVFB010000248.1 GCA_027317185.1 Deltaproteobacteria bacterium | reverse complement strand
CTGTTCAGCGCGACCTCGGCCTCGGTATAGATCGATGCCCACTTGATTTTGGCCTCGAGCTTGTCGACGCCGGCCCAGAACTCGGCCGAACCCGCCATCCCGAGCCCCTTGTGGTCGACCATCTTGTGCTTGGGCTTGGCGACTTCGATTTCCTCGGCGCGGCCCAGCAGGCCGATTCCGTCGAGGTAGACGTTGGCGTTGGTGATTCGATTTACGGCAAGGTTTGCCATTGCGATGAGCCTCGTCGGGCCCGGGCGCGCGCGGCGCCCGCGGCCCCGATTAGTGTGTCCTTAAGCGTTGAGCGTGACCGCGGTCAGCGCGCTGGTATTGCCGAGCCCGCTAAGCAGCGTGGAGTCGATGAAGACGTTGAAGGTCAGCCGCTCGGCCGGCGGCGGCGGCATCACGTCAATATCGAAGACCAACTGCCCGGCGGCGACCTGGCTGGACGGGTTTTCGGCGGGGTTGTAGCTGGCGGAGCCGGCCACCAGCGCACCGCGTCCGATGAGGCTGCGGATGAAGGCGTTGAC
>DAHVFB010000247.1 GCA_027317185.1 Deltaproteobacteria bacterium | reverse complement strand
CCGAATAGCGTTTGAGTTCCTCCTGCATGCGTAGCGCTGCATAGAGCGCGCGTTGCGGATGGTCCTCATGGGCGACCGGCGCGCCGAACAGCGCGAAGATGCCGTCGCCGGTCGATTGCACGACGTAGCCGTCGTACCGATGGGCCGCGTCGATCATCAGCCTCAGCGCCGGATCGATAATCGCGCGCGCTTCCTCGGGGTCGAGTTCCTCCATCAGCTCGGTCGACCCCTTGATGTCCGCGAACAGCGCCGTCACCGTCTTCCGCTCCCCCTCGATTGTCGTCGAAGGGTCCGATTGTTCCGGCGCGAGGCGAATATTAGGAGCCGTCGATGCAGCTTGGGGTGGACTAGCAGCGGCCGCTGCCGCGTCACCCGTGAGCGCCGTGCCGCACTCCTCACAGAACTTGGATGTGGGCTTATTATCTGCGGCGCATTTTGGACAGCGGCCGGACAGCGGGTTGCCACATTCGGCGCAAAACTTTTTGTTTGCTGTGCTTTCGGTTCCGCACTTGCTGCAACGCATGCGCCTTATCC
>DAHVFB010000246.1 GCA_027317185.1 Deltaproteobacteria bacterium | reverse complement strand
GTCAGATTGTGAAGACGGGGCGAAAGATCGTCCACCGGTTGCTGGCTTGGAACCGCTGGCAAGAGGTGTTCTTTCGATTGGCCGCGCAGTTCGCGCGGCCGATGCGTTGCTGACGAGCCGGCGCGCACGGCGTCGTACGGCCGACGCATGGCGCGCCACCCCAAGCCGGAATCAGGCTGTTCCGGCGCCCGCCGCGGCGACTAACCCAGAAAGAAATCTTGATGCTCGACCGACAATCCGAACCACAATCCCGGACGCCCGCGCCGGCCGATTCCGGCTGCGCGGTCCCCCGCCGCCCGAACCCCCGCCAAAAAGCGATTCAGGTACGCTTATTTAAGGCCTAGTCGGGTCGTAAAACCGCGCCACCAGGTTGCACAGCGTCGTTTTGCCGGCGCCGCTGGGGCCGACTAAAGCGATCATCTGCCCCGGCTCGGCCGTCAGGTTTACGTCCTTCAACCCTCAGCTTTTCCGCCCCTCCGGACCCGCCAAAGAATATCGCAACCGACACTTGACAAAACGCGCGGGCCGCCGTAGAACGA
>DAHVFB010000245.1 GCA_027317185.1 Deltaproteobacteria bacterium | reverse complement strand
CTGGCGTGTGAGGATTCGGCCCAGACCAAAGCCCGCCATGCCGGCCTCGAAAGCATGACTGAGATTTAGAGATACCGCACCGCCAACGATCGATGCGGCGGTGTTAGGAATCGTCCAGGCGAGAAGCAAAAAGATCAGCGCACCGCCGGCAATCGTCAGCGGCAGCGAAGGATCCCCAATTGTCCAACCCGTGAGCGCTGAATTCCAACCCGCCGTGATCGTCATACCAACGCCGACAAAGAGATAGAGAAAGAGCAATTTAATACCTACTCCTCCAATCCATCCTAGGAAGCCTTCTGCGAATTTAATCGTCCAACGTGATCCACTGAAGCCGAGAATCAAGACGCCGCCTCCCATCCCCAAATACGCCTCGCTTAATGCCAGCAGCATCTGGCCAGCGATGAGGGCGAAAGACAGAAACATGATTGAGGGTCGTGGCGAACAGGCAAACCGCGAGTCTCTTCATTGCTGTCCCCCGGCGGTAGCAAGGCCCGCGCTGATCCCATTCGCGGGCATCGTGGCGGAAAAAGGAATGGTCGGTCCGGCGCTAACC
>DAHVFB010000244.1 GCA_027317185.1 Deltaproteobacteria bacterium | reverse complement strand
AATCAGGACATTATCGGGACGTTCATTTTCGGCGGCGTCTTCGAGCGCCATCCGAAGCTGAAAATTGTGTGCGTCGAGGCCGACGCGGGCTGGGCGCCGCATTTCATGTACCGGATGGATCACGCCTGGGAACGGCATCGTTTCTGGATGACCGGCGCGAAGCTGTCGCATCCGCCGAGCCACTATTTCCGCGAGAATATCTATATGACGTTCCAGGACGACTGGGTGGCGTTCCAGATGCGCGGGATGTCGAATATGCGCCGTCTGATGTGGGCGAATGACTATCCGCACAGCGATTCGACGTGGCCTCACTCGCAGGAATTGCTGGCGAAGCATACG
Source organism: Deltaproteobacteria bacterium (assembly GCA_027317185.1). Lineage (GTDB taxonomy): Bacteria > Desulfobacterota > Binatia > Binatales > Binataceae > JAJPIG01. Next base: position 217 of record DAHVFB010000244.1, on the reverse strand, counting down.
GCCGGGATGCCGCAACAGGAAAAAGATTGGGTATTGCACGACAACTGCGCTGAGCTGTACCACCTCGCCTCGTGAATCGGCGGTCGCGACGGGCGCGGGACCTCGTCCCGCGCCCGCGTCAAACTGGAGATATTTCGGCGCTGGAAACGGAGGGGCTTCTGCGCAAGGCCGAGAGGCCGGAACCGATGCCGGCATGGACGCCGCCCCGGCTCAAGTG
>DAHVFB010000243.1 GCA_027317185.1 Deltaproteobacteria bacterium | reverse complement strand
ATCGTGGAGATCGAGGATGACGCCGATCGCCGGATGGCCCTGATACGGCGCGTGATCGGCGCCGCCGACGCTGCCGGCGTCGGCGAAATTGCGCAGGATCGCCGGCGTCAGCACGACGAGCGAACGTTTCGGATAGCTGTTTTGGTAGCCCTTTACCTGGTACGGAAAGAATTGCAGCGTCTGCAGCGACACCGGCGCCATCGCGATCGGCTGCTGCTCGCGCGCCGTCGAGCAGCCCCCGATCGCCATCGCCAGAGCGATCAGCGCCGCCGTCAGGACGAACGCCGCGGCGGCGTCGCCTTCAGCCCCGCGCTGCCTGCGTCCTTTCACGAAAGAGAAACAACGTCCCGCCGATTTCGAGGCGATCGCCGCTCTTGAGCGCCTGCCGACCGCGCACCGGATTGCGATTCACCAGCACCTCGGCGCCGGCCGCGGGATTGACGAAAAAGTTCTTGCCCTCGCGCCGGATTACCGCATGCCGCGCATTCACGCCCTGATCGCCGAACAGCCCGATATCGTTCTCCTCGGCGCGCCCGATCGACATGACCGGCTTGTCGAGCG
>DAHVFB010000242.1 GCA_027317185.1 Deltaproteobacteria bacterium | reverse complement strand
AGAGCTTCGAGCTTGGCCCGCGTCAGCTTCATGTTCAGATGCTTCGGGCCGCTTTGATCGGCGGTGATGAACGGCAGATTGATGTCGGTCTCCATCACGGTCGACAACTCGCATTTAGCCTTTTCAGCGGCTTCCTTGAGCCGTTGCAGCGCCATGCGATCCTTGCGCAAATCGATCCCCTGATCTTTGCGGAATTCATCGGCCAGATAGTCGATCACATGCTGATCGAAGTCCTCGCCACCCAGGAAGGTATCGCCATTGGTGGCTTTGACCTCGAATACACCCTCACCGATTTCAAGAATTGAAATATCGAAGGTGCCGCCGCCAAGATCGAAGACCGCAATCTTTTCGTCTTTTTTCTTATCCAGCCCGTATGCGAGCGAGGCGGCGGTCGGTTCATTGATGATACGCAAAACGTTCAGCCCCGCGATGCGGCCGGCGTCCTTGGTGGCCTGCCGCTGGCTGTCGTTGAAATAGGCCGGTACCGTAATCACGGCCTCGCTGACTTTTTCGCCGAGATAGTCCTCGGCGGTCTGTTTCATCTTCTGCAGGACGAAAGCTGAAATTTCGGCCGGGCTGTACGTCTTTCCGCGAATCTCGACGTAGGCCATCCCGTCGTCGTGCTTGACCACCTTGTAGGGCAGAACTTTCA
>DAHVFB010000241.1 GCA_027317185.1 Deltaproteobacteria bacterium | reverse complement strand
CCGGACGGCCGTTCCCCGATCCCCAGGAGCCGAACAAGGGGCAAAAAATCCTCGCCGACGAATGGTTCGCCTACGGTCCGCATCTGGCGGTGCTCTCGCCCGAGACCGGACTCGGCAGCACCTGCACGTCGGATCGTTTCGGCAATACCAATTGCCTCAAGGTTTCCGCGGTCTATCGCCAGCTTGCCTACAACACCGATCCCGGAATTCCGCGCATCGAGCCGGGCGCGCAAGGCGCATGGTATACCGAATGGCTGATGATCGAGGAGCCGGAGGAGTCGAAATACACCGCCGATCTGACGATCTTCCACGAGGATATCGACAAGCCGGAAGGCAACTTTATCTATGTGCCCGCGCTGCGGCGTTCGCTCCGGCTGGCCAGCACGGCGCGATGCGCGCCGCTGTTCAGCACCGATTTCACCCATGACGACGAACGCGCCGGCTTCAATGGCGGAATCGCGACCTTCGACGCGACCTATCTGCGCGATCAGAAGGTGCTGGCGCTGGCGAATCTGACCACCGCCGACGGCGCTTTTCCCGCCAATTACGACATGCCGCTGGGCTTCGCCAGACCGTCGTGGGGCGCATGGAGCGTGCGCGACACCTATATGGTCGACGTGCGGCGCGTGGCGTCGGAGGCCAAAGGCTATTGCTACGGCAAACGTATCATGTACGTCGACAAGCATTTCTTCCACGAGCAGTGGATGGATCTGTATGACGC
>DAHVFB010000240.1 GCA_027317185.1 Deltaproteobacteria bacterium | reverse complement strand
CGGTTCAACAGCACAGAACCGCATGAATGCCCTCGTCCATCGTGCCCTGTTTCAGTCCCCTCCTCATCGGGGAATCCGGTTCAACGTGATCGATGACGGCGAGCGCTACGCGGAGGCGGCTTGAGTTTCAGTCCCCTCCTCATCGGGGAATCCGGTTCAACTTGGTCTGCTGCACATCGCCCGTGGGGCAGCTGTAGTTTCAGTCCCCTCCTCATCGGGGAATCCGGTTCAACGGCCTGCATCGCTGGCTTATTTCACGGCGCCACCATGTTTCAGTCCCCTCCTCATCGGGGAATCCGGTTCAACGCACGCCGCCAATTAGCGGGCGTTGGAGACGCAACCCTGTTTCAGTCCCCTCCTCATCGGGGAATCCGGTTCAACGTTGATCATCCCAATGATAACCGGGCGGGCAATCGTGGTTTCAGTCCCCTCCTCATCGGGGAATCCGGTTCAACGCGAAAAGGCGTCGGTGGTGTCCTTGCCGTCGCCGACCGTTTCAGTCCCCTCCTCATCGGGGAATCCGGTTCAACCCAGATAACAGAAATCAAGGCATTCCGGGTGCATTTCCGTTTCAGTCCCCTCCTCATCGGGGAATCCGGTTCAACTCAAAACCGATGCGGGCGTTCCGTTCGGTGGATGGTCGTTTCAGTCCCCTCCTCATCGGGGAATCCGGTTCAACTGAGGTTTCCGGTCGCGGTCGCGTTCGAAGTCATATGTTTCAGTCCCCTCCTCATCGGGGAATCCGGTTCAACCG
>DAHVFB010000023.1 GCA_027317185.1 Deltaproteobacteria bacterium | reverse complement strand
CGCCGAAGTCGAGCGTCAGGAACTCAGCGTGATGCTCAAGGGTGAGTACGATCGCCTCGGCGCGATCGTATCGATCCATCCAGGGACCGGCGGCATGGAGGCGCAGGACTGGGCCGAGATGCTGCTGCGCATGTACATGCGATGGGCCGAACGCCACGGGTTTAAAATCGAACTCGCGGACTTGCAGCCGGGCGAGGGCGGCGGCGTCAAGAGCGCAACCTTCACCGTCGATGGCGATTTCGCCTACGGTTACCTGCATGCCGACGCCGGCATTCATCGCCTCGTGCGAATCTCGCCTTTTGATGCCAACGCACGCCGTCATACTTCGTTTGCTTCGGTATTCGTCTTCCCGGCGATTGACGACAAAGTCGAAGTGATAATCAATCCAGCCGACCTGCGCGTGGACACCTTCCGCGCTTCGGGGGCTGGGGGTCAGCACGTCAATAAAACCGATTCCGCGGTCCGCATGACCCACCTTCCGACCGGAATCGTGGTGAGTTGCCAGAACGAGCGCTCGCAATACAAGAATCGATCGCTGGCGATGAAGATTCTTCGCGCACGGCTGTTTGAACTCGAAGAGCGCAAAAAGCGCGAGCAGTTCGAGCAGTTCAGCAAGGACAAGAAGGAAATCACCTGGGGCAGCCAGATTCGATCGTATGTGCTGCAGCCGTATCAAATGGTGAAAGACCATCGGACCGGCGTCGAAATTGGGAACACCGGCGCAGTGCTCGATGGCGACATCGACCCCTTCATCCAGGCCTTTCTGATGGGGGTACGCAAGGGTGACGCCGCCGCCGTGCCGGCTTAATAGAATAGCTGTGATTGCGTATTCGCCAATGGCGGCGCAAATTTGCATCCGAAGCTGAACCGCACAGACGCAAGGAGATCGCGATGATCGACGTATATTTCTGGACCACTCCGAATGGCTACAAGATTACAATTATGTGCGAGGAGGCCGGGCTGGCCTACAACGTGATCCCGGTAAACATCCGCACCGGCGAACAGTTCAAGCCTGAGTTCCTGAAAATCTGCCCGAACAACAAAATCCCCGCGATCATCGATCATGAAGGACCGGGCGGCAAGCCGATTGCGATCTTCGAATCGGGCGCGATTCTGATGTACCTGGCCGAAAAAACCGGCAAGCTGATGCCGCAGGAGATACGCAAGCGGTACGACGTAATCCAATGGCTGATGTTTCAGATGGCCAGCGTGGGGCCGATGTTCGGGCAAAATACTCATTTCCGGCGTCAGGCGCCTGAGCAGATCAAATACGCCATCGATCGCTACAGCAATGAAACCCGGCGCATTTACAACGTAATGGAGACGCGGCTGGCGGAGTCCGAGTATCTGGCAGGCGACTACTCGATCGCGGATATAGCGACTTTTCCGTGGACCGTGCGCCACGATTGGCATGAGATCGATTTCGAGCAATTCCCGAACGTGAAACGATGGTTCAAGGCGATCGAGTTGCGCCCGGCGGTGGTGAAGGGACGCGCGGTGATGGCCGAACAGTCGAATCAGCCACAAACGCAACATTATGACGAGAAGGCGCGCGAGATACTGTTCGGCGCCAGTCAGTATCAGAAACGCTAGGCCGTTTCGGATTTACGGAAAGACCCCGAAAGCATAAAACTTGCGCGCGATAGGCGTGCCGGTTTTATTTTGTGGGGATGCCGCGTGGCTGCGTCATCGGAGCGTCCCATTATCTATTAGGCAAGCTGCGCAGCCGGGTCGCGCAGCTTGATCAACGCGTGCAGCGCCTCGGTGATCGGCACCGCGATACCATGCCGGCGCGCGGCTCGAATCACCGCGCCGGTAATCGCGTCGTACTCGAGCCGCCGTCCGCGCCCCAAATCCTGCAGGGTCGAGCTGTTGCTGTCGCGCAGATTGGCGGCAGCGAAATTCAGAATCCAATCGGCGCGCCCATCGGCGATCTTGGCCCCCTCGGCGCGCGCCACCGCGATGCTTTCCTCCATGATACGGCGCATCAGCCGCAGCATGTCCGGATCGTCGTGCAGCAGGCCGAGATTGCGCCCGGTAATCGTGGTAACCGTGTTGTACGCATTGTTCCAGATCAGCTTGTCCCAGCGCCGATCGAAAATATCGCTCGTTAGCTCGCCCAGGATACCGGCGCGTTCAAACACTTCGGCGTAGGCGCGCACGCGGTTGGTGATACGGCCGTCCAATTCTCCGAACTCGATATAGCCGGTGCCGGTATGATTTATTTTGCCGGGCGCGGGCATATCGGCGAAAATCCGCGCGTTTCCGCTAATTACCGCGTCCGCGCCCACGATGCGCTGGAGAATGCTCTCGTTCTCCACTCCGTTCTGCAACGTCAGCACCGCGCAACCGGGCTGAAGGCATCGAATAATTTTCCGGGCCGCCTCTTCGGTGTGGTAGGACTTCACGCAAAGCAAAATCAGATCATAAGGCGCAAACTCAACCGGATTTTCGGTCGCGATCACTTTCGGCAGGGTGAAATCGCCCTTGATGCTTATGACCTCGATTCCATGCTCACGCATCGCGCGCAAATTTGCGCCACGCACGCAGTAGGTAACGTCTTCACCGGCCTGCTGGATTCGCGCGCCATAGTAGGCGCCGATGGTCCCCGCGCCCATCACAAGGATTTTCATCGCGCGGCCCCTGGCGCGGAGGGATCGGCGGGATCTTTTTTGGCGGCCTTCGCGTTCAGCGCCGGATCCAGCATCTTGAGCAACGCGTACATCGCCTCGGTCACCGGCACCTCGATCCCATGCCGGCGCGCGGCGCGGATCACCGCTCCGCTAATCGCTTCGTATTCCAGTGGTTTGCCGCGTTCGAGATCCTGCAACGTCGAGGGGCGATTCTTGCGCAGTATTTTCTGCGCGTGTTCCAGCGATTCGTCGATGAATTCCATTTGAATCGGCGCGCCTTCCGCGTGCGCCACGGTAATCGCCTCGGTCAGCAGCGTGCGCATCAGACGGGCGGTATCGGGGTCGTCGGTGAGCGGACCGAGCGGGCGGCGGGTGAGCGTCGCGACCACGTTGTAACAGCAATTGCCGAGCAGCTTTTCCCATCGCGCCAGCCGGAAATTAGCGATGGTCGAACCGAGAATGCCGGCCCGATCGAAAATTGCCGCGATCCGGCGCAAGCGTTCGCTGTCGCTGCCATCCAATTCGCCAATATCGGCATACCCGGTGCTGCTATGATGAACCACGCCGGGCGCTTTCACTTCCGCGCCAATCCGCGAGTTGCCGGCCAGCACCCGTCCCTTGCCCAGAATCTCCTCGATGCGATATTCGTTCTCGATTCCGTTCTGTAGCGTGATCACCACGCCGCCGGGCGCCAGGCATCCGATCAGTTGCCGCGCCGCGCTCTCAGTATCGTAGGATTTGACGCAAAAAATACAGATGTCGTAGGGCGCGAACTCACGCGGATCGACGGTCGCTACTATCGGATTGATCGTAAACTCGCCGCGAATGCCGCCCATCCGCAACCCATGCTCCTTGAGCGCACGCAGCATTTCGCCGCGCGCGCAGAACACCACGCGCTCTCCGGCTCGCGTTAGGTAAGCGCCGACAAAAGCGCCGATCGCGCCGCTTCCCATGATCAATATCTGGTTGACCGATTTCACAAATTAACGCCGGTTAGCGGAGCTTTTTGCGGACGCTTCATGCAAGGCGTGCTCGAGCGCCGCCGCTGTGGCCGCTTGCAGCTCCTCCAGCGTGCCATCGTTTTCAATTACGATCGCCGCCCATTTGCGCCGTTCATCTTCGGAAAGCTGCGCGCGAATCCGCGCTTCGATCTGCTCGCGCGCCAGGCCGCGATCGCGCGCCAGCCGCTCGATCGCGTGCGCTCGGGAAGCGGTGACCAGCCAGATTTCATCGAACAGCGGTTGCCATCCGGCCTCGATCAGGATTGCCGCTTCGATAACAATCGCCCGTGTTTCGCCGCAATCGCGCGCCGCCCGGACCATTGACGACATCCGCTCGAAAATCCGCGGATGCACAATCTGGTTCAGACGTGCGAGCGCCGCCGGATCGGAAAACACGATATGGCCGAGCGCCTTGCGATCTATTTTCCCGTCGGGCGCAATAATTTCGGCTCCGAAAGCCGATCGTAGTTCGGCGTGGGCGGGCAATCCGGGTTCATAGACGCGATGACCGATCTGATCCGCGTCCCACACCAGTGCACCCAGGCCGGCAAGCATCTTCGCCACCGTGCTCTTCCCAGAGCCGATTCCGCCGGTAAGCCCAATCGTCAACATCTGTTCGACTACCCGCCGCTTGCTGCCGTCTCGCTGAAAGACTGAAGATTATACAGGTAGCTGAAGAAGCCGCCGCGCGCGAGCAGATCGTCGAACGTTCCCTGCTCCTCGATTTTTCCGTTATGCAGCACCACGATCCGATTAGCGTCGCGAATGGTCGACAGCCGATGGGCGATCACCAGCGTCGTGCGTGCCCGCATCAATTCCTGCACAGCCGCCATCACCAGCGTTTCGGTTTCATTATCGAGCGCGCTGGTGGGTTCGTCCATAATTAAAATCGGAGCGTTTTTGACCAGCGCCCGCGCGATAGTCACGCGCTGCGCCTCACCCTCGGAAAGACTATGGCCCCCCTGGCCCACCAGCTCGTCGATTCCGTGCGGCATCGCCGCGACTACCGGGTCGAGCCGCGCCATCCGGGCCGCGTTTGCGATTTCGCGTTCGCTGGCGCCCGGACGTCCGAGAGCGATATTGGCCCGAATGGTCGAACTTAAAACCAGCGGCGGCTGGAGCACCAGTGCGAGGCTACGCCGCAGCGATTCGAGCGTAAGATCCCGAATATCGAAACCATCGACGCGAATCGATCCGGCCTGCGGTTCGTAAAACCGCGCCAGCAGACTGGCGACGGTGCTCTTACCCGCACCGCTGGAACCGACGATCGCAACCCGTTCGCCCGGTTCGATATGCATACTGATCCCTTTGAGCACCGGATGCGCCGGGTCATAGCCGAACACCACCTGGTCAAACTCGATCGCACCGCGAGCGTTACCGAGGATACGCGCGCCCGGCCGGTCCGTCACCTCGGGTTCCATCTCCAGCAGTTCAAGACATCGCCGAAAACCGGCCTTCGCCGTCTCGACCACGCCCCAGGTCTGAAAAATCTGATTCACCGGCGCATACAGCGAAGCGAGATAGGCAGTAAACACCACCAGTTCGCCGATAGTAAGCGTCCCAACCATCACATGCCGCGCGCCCAGATAAATTACCGCGGCTGTGCCGCCTGCGATCAGCACGCTTACAGCCCCGGTATAGATAGTCTGAAAGATATAGAGCCGCAGCGTCTGTCCGAGACTTTCCGTGCTTGAGCGCATGAACTCGTCGTACGAGTCGCTTTCGCGGCTGAAAGCCTGGACCACGTGAATCGCGGCCAGCGCCTGATGGGCCACCGTGTACAAGCGGCTTTCCCATACGCGCGCCCCAGTGGCCAGCCGATCTATTCTCGAACTGATTAGCGCGATCAGGATGAACAGCAGCGGCACCACCGCCAGCGCCGTTAGAGTCAGGGTATGATCGACGCGCACCATCACGATGAACATCCCGGCCAGCAGCACCATCGCCGAGAGCACCGGGAAGAGGCCGCTGATCGCAATCGTCTGAATTGAAAACGTGTCGTAGGCGATACGGACCATCAAATCGCCGATTTCGCGCCGGCGATGGAAGGATAACGACAGGCGTTGCAGATGCTCGAACAGCCGCGCACGTAGATCGTTGACCATCCGCTGGCCGATTGAAATCGTGATGTAGCTTTCGACTACGGTGATGATGCCCAGAATTCCGTAGAGCACCACCAATCCGATGCAGCAGGCCGTCAGCAGCCCACCGGACGACATCGGCGGCAGCCGGCTTTCCGTCAGCGGCGCGCCCCGCAGGACATTGTCGATCACAATCTTCAATGGCCATGGCTTGAGCACTTCGACCAGCGCCGCGGCCGTCGCCCCGGCGATCGCCAGCGTCAGGCGGCCCAGATACGGGCGCATCCGGCGCATCACCTCACCGTAGAGTGCGAGGCTTTGCCTCATCGCGAATCTCGGACGGATTCCGCGCGCAGACCAAGTTCGTTGCCGGCTTCCGCCGCCGCAAATTCGAGCATTGCGGGGATCAAGCCGGCTCTCCACAGCGCAATCGCGGCGGTGCCGAATCCCGCCAGCGCGAGTGCCAAAAAAATCGCCCACCACGGGGCTCCGGCTAGCAGAAGAACCAGCAACAGCATCAACCCGCGGGTCAGGATTGGTACTGCGGCGAGCCCTAAACGATAACGTATGGCGATGTTGCTGCGGTCTCGCAACGCGTTGATTGCCACCCGCACCCCGGGCGGAATCCACAACTCAAGATCGTAAGGCTCGAACCCGTCAGTCTTCGCCACGATCAATCCATAACTCAGCAGCACGCCTCGAAGCGCGTCGATCACATGGTTTGCGATGGCGGGCCGCTCATCCATGGCGCTTAATACGATTGTCCCCTTAAAGCGCATCCGGCGCGCGGCGGATGACGGAAGCTGTGGATCAAATCGCAGCCGAACGCGATTGCGCTCGTAACTGCGAATCAGCGGACCGAGCAGATAGAGAATCGCCAGGATCGCGCGGGACAGAGGCGTCAGCCGTCCGCTTTCGGCGCTATCGAGCGTGGCGCCCGCCACCGCACTGGCAAGCGTGAACACGATTCCAGCGCATCCGATCGCACCCAGTACCGGGCTTACGATTCCGCACAACGCCAGCACAATCGCAATCGTGACCCATTGCGCGGTCAGCGGCATCTGGATCGCAAACGGCAATCCCTGGGAGGGATAAATGCTTTGGAACAGGCCGCGGCCAAAAGCGCCGTAATAGATTCGCTCGCCGCCGAACCATCGCGTGAACCAGCTCCCATCGCCATAGACTGCCGGACGATCCGCGCTCCTCGGGTACTTCCTGAACAGCGCGCCCTCAGCCGCTCCGTACCCGCGCTGCTGCCGAAGATAATCCCCGATCGTCGATCGCCGCTTATGAATTACGACCGCCCCGGCCGCGTGGGCCAGCACATTGCCGCGCTCGCCCAGCCGGATTGAGATATCGGTATCGTCGCCGGCGCGATCGAACATCGGATCGAAACCGCCGATTGCCGCCAGCGCTCTCTTTGCGATCGCCATGTTGCAGCCGCATAAATGGCTCAGCCGATCGTCGCTGGCGCGGACTTCGCGTGGAAGCCCCGGGGCGGCGAACAGCGCCGCCTGCAGCGCAGAACCCGGTGGCTGGCCGACATTTGGACCACCAGCGGCTATCACCCCGCGCCGAGTCATGCATTCCACCAAATGATAGAGCCAGTCGCGATCGGCCTGTGCGTCGGCATCGATGAACGCGACAATTTCGCCGCTCGCCGCTTCGATGCCGGCATTGCGCGCAGCGGCAAGTCCGCGATGCTCGAGGCGCAACACCCGAACGCCATTCGCCTTAGCGATATCCGCCGTACCATCGGTCGAGCCATCATCAACCACGATGGTCTCATAGTTGGGATAGGTCAGCCGGCCAAGCGAAACGAGGCAGCCGCCGAGGGTTGCGGCCGCCTGATGAGCCGCCACCACGATCGACACTCCGGGCCAGCTTTGGAGCGGCGGAGGTAGCGGTCCATTAAAAACCTGCTTGACCGCTTCGAATGACAATTTACGCTGGCGTTCAGCGGTGACCAGACCGAAAGCCCAATCGGTTATCGAAGTGCCGCCGGTGAACCATTCATCAGTGAATGCAAACACCACCACGCCCGACAACCCAAGCTCAAAGGCGGCGCGCGTCTGCCACGACAAAAGGCCGGCCTGATGGTCTTCACCCTCACGAATAGTATCCATACCGGTTTCGCTCAAAAGCAACGGCCGGGCGCCGCTGATCGCCAGCAGATGGGTCAGATAGCGCCGATAGTCGGGTTCGCGATGGAGGTAAACATTAAATGAAACGAAATCGAGGTAAGGAAGCTCAAGATATTCGGTAGACGGATAATTGGAATAGGTGAATAGGCCCGCTGGATCGATTTGTTTGCCGGTTTCGAGTAGCTGATTGACGAACCGGCTAATCGCCGCCGGGCCGTGCCATCGCACAATATCGGAGCGGATCTCATTGCCGAGATTGTAGGCAAACACCGCCTCCTGAAACGGACGCATCTCCATGATCGCGGTGCGTACCGTGTTGCGGATCTCACGCGATAGTTCGCGAGAATCGAGAAAGGCCAGATGCGAGGCCCACGGGATTCCCACGAGGACACGGATACCAGCCTCGATCGCGCCTTTGAACAGCCACGGCGGTGGCGGATAATAGGTCCGTATGACGTTAACGCCCAGTTCGCGCATCAGATCGAGGTCGCGAAATGCGGCCTCCTGTTCCGGAAACCGTTCGCCGCGCGAATTTGGCGCAAACGGCCCATACGAAACGCCGCGCGCATAGAATTTCTGCTCACCGTCGAAAATGAATTTCCCGCCTGTTATCAGCCGCGCCATCGGGCAAGAGCTAACCGTAAAGCACCAGATGGCGCAACGCGATCATTTTCCTGCGCTTAACTAGCGGTTAAAATCGCAAGCCATGTTAGAGGCAGAACCGGCGAGCGTTTGGGTCACTGTGTCCGGTACCCGTTTGCACTTTCTGGATTGGGGTGGGACCGGAAATACCATCGTTATTTATCACGCCACCGGATTGCTCGGACGAGTGTATGCACCCTTTGCACGCGCCTTCCGCGCAATTGGACACGTCATAAGTCTCGATCAGCGGGCGCATGGCGGCAGCGGCGAAGCCGGCCAGGGCGGCTATGGGTGGCCGACTTTGGGCACGGACCTGAAGGGATTTTTGGAGGCGATCGGTGCGCGGAACACATTCGCGTTTGGTCATTCCGCTGGTGCGACGGGAATCGCAGCACTCGCCAGCGATCATCCCGAGCTGATTGCGCGCGCAGTGCTAGTCGAACCGGTGCTGTTCGATTCACCCGGAAGGTCGCGTCCGGGACAGCTTGCGATGGGCCCGCAGACGCGGCATCGCAAAACCACCTTTGCCTCAGTTGACGAAATGTTCACTCGCTTCGCTGCCAAGCCACCATTCTCGAGTTGGGATCCCGGCATGCTGCGCGACTATTGCGAGTATGGAACGCGACCCAATGATAACGGCGAGCGCGAGTTAATCTGCCCGCGCGATAGCGAAGCCTTCTACTACGAAAACGCCCATCTGTACGATGGCTTGGGTTATCTGCTCAGGTGTACCATCCCGATGCTGGTAATCTTCGGCGGCGCGCGGGATGCGATTGGCCCCCACATCGCTAATCGCCTGCGCCGCGAGTTGACCTCCGCTCAAGTGATCGAGTTGCCCCAGGCCGGTCACTTCGCGCCGATGGAACAGCCCGAGGAAATCGCGCGGCTCGCCTGCGTATTTTTCACCAATAGTTAGTTCCTTCTCAATGGCCTTCGACTTGACTGCTTCTCATTCGTACTTAGGTTAACGACTGAGCGATGCAGGATGTGACTGATTACAGAACATCTTGATTTCAGAAGAATTCCGCCCATGAGGAGTAGGTACCGATGGAACTATGGTTTGAAGCCAAACCACTCAGTGGATTGAATGGCATGCAGCGCGTTTTCCCGGCAGTGAATTTCGCCAGGCCCGCAGTCACACCGGCGACCGATGTGATCGAGGATGTTGACGGCTATCGCTTCTATATCGAAATGCCTGGTTTGAGTGCCGAATCCGTGATGGTTCACGCTGAAGACGGATCGCTGGTGATCGAGGCCGAGCGTAAGCGGCCGGAATGGCCGAAAGAGGCGGAGCTTCATTTGAGCGAGCGCCAGTATGGCCCCCTGCGGCGAGCGTTTCGGATGCCGGACGACGCCAGCCAGGACAATATTCGCGCCGCTTACAAGGACGGGGTGCTCGAAGTGAGCTTGCCCAAACGTCCGGAAACCAAACCGGTGCGGATCAAAGTGGAGTATCAGAACTAAATGCCGCCGACGCCGCGAATGCATACATACCCAATCGGGCTTCGCGGCTGATACCGGTATTCAACGGCCGGCTTGATCGAATAAATTAGATTTCGATCAGGCCGGTTCGTTTCGTTTATTAAATTTAAGCGATCGCGGACGTCCACCGTTGGTACGACATTCGGAAGCAGATCAGTTCCGGCGTGACTTCATCATCCGCTCGATCTCGCGATTCGTGGTTTTACGGGCGATCGCCTCGCGCTTGTCGTACATCCGTTTGCCCTTGGCCAGCGCCAACTCAACTTTGGCTCGTCCATTCTTGAAATACAGGCGCAGTGGAACCAGCGAGTAGCCGCGTTCGCGGACGCGGCCCCATAGCCGATCGATCTGGCGGCGATGCATCAGCAGCTTGCGCGGACGCATTTCAGGATGGCTGAACTGGCCGGCCGGAGCGTAGGCGGAGATATGCACGCCGTGGAGGTAGGCTTCGCCATCTTTAATGCGCGCGTAGCTGTCGCGCAGGTTGGCGCGATGGCCGCGCAACGATTTCACTTCGGTGCCGGTGAGCGCCAATCCGCATTCGAGACTCTCTTCAATGAAGAAGTCGTGGCGCGCCTTGCGATTATCGACAATCAGATCGTCGTTGCTGCGAGCTTTGTTCGGCGGTGACGTCATCGCAAACCAATCTTATCCGCTCCGCCGCGGGGGTTGTAGCCGCATCGGAAGGTCTCATTTGTGAAGGGCGTTTGAATGAGAGCATCGGCAGATTCCGGATTCCGGCGGCACGCCATTTTCAAGAGGAGCGCTGTTCGCGTTCGACCATGGTACGAGGTTGCGCGTCGAGATGATCAGGGACGTGTTCAACTGCCTTTACAATTGGGTCGTCATCGCCCCAGTCCTGCAACAGGCTATAACCAACCGCCAGCAATGTTGGTCCGATGAAAAAACCCACGAAGCCGAAGGCCAACGCTCCTCCAAAGACCCCGAGAAGTATCAGGATCAATGGCGTGGAACCGGTCCGGGCCATCAGGATCGGCCGCAGCGCATGTTCCAGTAAACCGCCGACCAACAACCCCCAACATAGAATAAAAATTCCCCAATGCGGGCTGGACTGACGGAACAGCCAGATGGCGGCGGGAATCCAAATCAACAGCGGACCGATCGGAATAAACGACAGAATGAAGGTCGCGAAGCCCAGGACCGTCGGGCCGGGTACTCCGGCGATCCAAAACCCGAGCCCGAACAGTACACCCTGAATCAATGATGTACCGATAAATCCATAAACCACGCTGCGCACGGTCAGGGCTGCGATATCTATGAGACGGTCGGTCCGCGGGCCGCCAATTCGGAACGCGATAACGGTTAACCTTTTGGCGGCGGCATCGCCATCGCGATAGAGAAAGAAACAAATTAGAAGGGCGAGCGCGGTTTCGAACAGACCACGGCCCAGGATAGCGCCGAATTTCAGCACCAGCTTCGCGAGCGTTCCGATTACACTCTGCAGCGCCGCCGCCTGACTGGAAACATCGGCGCTGAGATTAATCCAGTAGTCCCGCGCGCGGGGTCCGATGATCGGAATGTTCGCGAGCCATTCCGGAGGCTGCGGCGGACCACCGATCAGCGCCCGATGAGTGGCCTCCATCACCGCCTTGACGTTATCCACCAGGTGCGCGCCGAGGAACGCAAAGGGGGCGAGAATGATCGCGGCCAACAGCAGCGTCATCGCGAGCGCGGCCAGGGTCTTGCGGCGGTTCATCAGATTGAGCAGCGCGACGAACCATGGCCAGGTGGAGAAACACAGGACGATCGCCAGAATCGAGGCGGATAAAAACGGCAGCAGCACGAATATGCATCCGGCCACCAGCAGCAATAGCGCCAGCAATCCGAGCGTCACTTCGATCAGCGTGGGGTTGGGTTTGCCCGGTCCGATTGTCGATTCGGGTGTCGATTCAGTTGATGGCAAGTTCGCGCGAGGCCTCCGCCGATCGAACCAGGATACAGCTTTGCGGTACACAGCAGACCGAACGCTATCACTAAATGCGGCAGTCCGTTATCGCGTCGCCCGGTTCGCCCCGTTGTGCCGCACTCCAGCCATACTTATATTGGAAGTGTAGCCGTGAGCGATTATCTCATCTCATTTGTTTTCGGGGGCGAAATGGGTTCGACGGAGGCAAGAGGGTTTTGGTCGCACGCCGGGGTGCTGTTGGCCCGTAAAACAAACAGCACTGCGAATTTATCCGCAGACAATAACGGTTACCTCCAAGCGGCCTAACGGCCGCTAGGCGTTCCGCCGCTGTTCGCCCATGACAGCGGGTCGGAACGTCATTTAGTGGGCTAGACCTGAGCCGTTCACCGATTGGGCAAAGGGTCGAAATTTAAATCGGCTGGCTGTCGTGAAGCCTGTCCGTGGGCGCTGCGACGGCGAGCTAAAAATTGCGGACTAAGCGTGTAGTGGCCATTTCCGGAAGGTCTTCGGACGGGGGTTCAATTCCCCCCGCCTCCACCATTCGGGCGGCTGCAAGACGCGGCGCGTGAAGCCCAGTCTACGACGCAGTGGCAGGACTTCATTCCCGCCTCGTGGCCTATTTTCCGGTGAATTTCGGCTTGCGTTTTTCGACAAACGCCGCGACCGCCTCGCGATGGTCACTCGTATGAAAGGTCTCCATCTCACGACCGAGCGAGGCCTCGACGATCAGGTTCACCTGCTGCTTTAGCCATTTGTTAACCGCCGACTTGCTGCCCCGGATGGCGAGCGTCGGCCCCTGCGCAAGTTCGCTCGCCAGCTCGCGCGCCCTGGACATCACCTGCTCGGCGGGCACCGCATAGTTCACCAGTCCCATCGCGGCCGCCTGCGTACCATTGACGAAATGCCCGCGCATCAGAAATTCCTTGGCGCGCGACGGCCCGATTAGCAATGGCCACAGCACGGCGCCGCCATCGCCAGCCACCACCCCCGCCCGCACGTGCGTGTCAGCCAGACGAGCGGTCTCGGCCGCCACCGTGATGTCGCACAGCAATGCGATCGTTGCGCCCAACCCCACCGCATCGCCATTGATCGCACCAATGATAGGCTGTTCGACATCCAGCATCCGCTCGACCAGCTTACGCGCCTCCACGATCGTGATTCCCGTGCCGCTGTCCGTAACCAACGAATCGCCCGCCATCTCTTTCATATCGCCGCCGGCGCAAAAGGCCCGGCCCGCACCGGTCAGCACGATGGCGTCGATTTCATCGTCATCGGCGAGATCGATCCAGATTCGGACCAGCTCATGATGCAGTCCCGCATTGACCGCGTTGAGCGCCTGTGGCCGGTTGAGCGTGACGGTTGCAATGCTTTCCGCCTTTTCGACTTTGATGAACTGGTATCTGCTGTAATCGATCATTTTCGCGACTCCCTTCCGAGTGAGTTGCCGGTTCGACGGCTATATAACCTGCGCGCTGCGCAATTGGGTTAGCGTCGGTTCATCGAGTCCGAGCAGCTTGCGATAAACCAGATCGTTGTCATAGCCAAGTCCGACCGAACCGCGCCAGACCTGGCCCGGCGTGCCGAGGAACTTCGGCACGATACCGATGCCTTTGATCTTGCCCGCCTGGACATCTTCCCATTCGGTGTGGACCTCTCGCGCCTTATAATGCGGGTCCTCGGCCATATCCCGGCTGTTCATCACGGCCGAGCATCCAACCTGCGCATCATTGAACAGGCGGACCACGTCGACCGTCGTGCGCTCACTGATCCATCCGCGCAGGATCGCGTCGAACTCGACTCCCTCCATCGATTGCGGATCGAAGTTTGCCTTGCGCCACCTGGCATCCGCGGAATCGAGGCCGATAACCCGGCACAGCCGTGGAAAAGTGTTGCCGGTGGTGGCTCCCACCACCACCCAGCCGTCACTGGTCTGGTAGGAGTCGAGCGGCTGAGCGCCCATCGAACCGTTGCCGTGACGCTCGCGAACCACACCGCGCTGGAAATACTCGACCATGGTGCCCCCGAGCACACGATGGATCGCCTCGAACTGGGCCACATCGATCGTCTGTCCGGCGCCATTCGCGCGCGCCGAAATGATGCCGGCCAAGGTTGACCATAAGGCAAACAGCGCCGTTATATAATCGCCCGTGAACGGGGATGCGAGCGTGGGCGCGCCGGGCTCGGGAAACCCGGTCTGATACATCATCCCACCGAAAGCCTGCCCAACCGCGTCGTAAGAGGCGCGCCTGATGTAATCGGGCTGGCCGCTTTGCCCGTAGCCGGAAACATGCGTGATAACCAGGCGCGGATTGAGCGCGAGCAACTCGCTATCGTCAATTCCAAGCTTGGCGTAGGTTGCGCCCTTGGAGTTCTCCATCCAGGCGTCGGCCCGCGTCACCAGTTTTAGAAAGAGCGCGCGCCCCTGCGGCTTGCTCACATCCAGGGTGATGCAGAACATATTGCGGCGTTCCTGCACCCAGTTGGTGGCCACCTCGGCGCCATCGCGAGTATCGACGCGGATACCATACTGCCGCCAGCCGAGATCGCCGCTACCGGGACGCTCGATATGGATCACCTCAGCGCCCATCTCCGCCGCCAGCGCCGCGGCAAAGGGTTCCGCCACCAGCACTCCGGTCGAGACGATGCGGGTACTCGCCAGCGGACCGAAAGGCTTCGGCACCAGGGTCGGCGCGGACCCGCCGAGGTTCGCTTCGGTTTCCCGGCCCGCCGCCCTTTCGGTATTTTTATCGTTCATAGTTGTTGTTGATCAGACTAAAAGCCGGGCTAGTTGAAGGCTGGCCTGAAGCGGGCGCTTGCCACTATCGAGGGAAACTTCTGGTTGGAGCTTCAATCGCTACGGACGATGCTCCGCGATCAGGGCTGCATCAAGTCTCCTTGCAGAAATCGACGCTCATCCGGTTGAACAAGGCGGGCATTTCGATTTGCGGCGAGTGTCCGCAATGCGACAGGATCAGGACTCGTGATCGCTCGCAGCGGCTAGCCAGTTCGAGCGCTCCGGTGGGCGGCACCACCCGGTCATTCGCGCCCCAGAATGCGAGGATCGGAATCTTCAATTCGTTAAGGCGCGGCGCCAGATCGCCGATTTGCAGGGTCTGGAACACCACTGTCGGCTGACCGTTCGCGGCTTCCACTCTCTGCGCGACCAATTCATCGGTAATCAGGCTTTTGTTCTCGATCAAACCTTCGAACAGCTTGCGGATGTTCTCTTTCGTCAGCATCGTGCGGTCGCGGCCGATCTGGAACAGCAGCCGCACCACCTCGTTGTCCATCGACGCGCTGCGCGGCCCGATTCCCGCCGGTCCGACCAGCACGATCTTTTCTATTTCGACCGCCGGTTTGTGCAAGGCGTAGTGCAACGCCGTTGCCCCGCCGAGGGAATTGCCAACCAGAATGGCTTTCCTAATGCCGTGCGCCTTTAAAAATCCCGCCACGCCGCTGGCGAGAAACTCCACGTTGTAGCGAGCATCTTCCGGTTTGCTCGACAATCCATAGCCCAGCGCGTCGGGAGCCAGGCACCAGTAGCCATGTTCGGCGAAGTAATCGAGATTCTGCCGCCAGTTGGCCCATGCCAATGCGCCCGGCCCACCGCCATGCAGGAACACGATCGGCGGATTGGTTTTGACTCCGCGCTCGTAATAATGCATCTGCAGGCCGCCGCCAACTTCGATAAACTTCTCGACCTTCATGTATTTGACGTCTTGCAGATCCATCCTTATGTCCTCCCGCCGGGGGCAACGCGGTACCTGCCACCCAGTTTGGTTTAGGTACCGTCAGCCGGCCAGCGCAGATTACTCGGCGAGTCCCTGGACCATCACCGCGTTGGTGCGCGCGGTGCGGCCTCTCAATTCACGATAGGGCCGATATTCCTCGGAGTTCCACCATCCCTTGGCCTGCTCCATCGTAGGAAACTCAACCACCGTAACCCGCGGCACCGGCCATTGGCCTTCGACCACCTCGAGCTCACCGCCCCTGACCAGATAGCGGCCGCCGAATTTTGCGACGATCGGCGGCACGTCGGTGACATAGCTCCGAAACTCCTGCGGATCGTGAACATCTACCACTGCTACGAGATATACAGACACGTCATTATTCTCCATCCGGCGTTCTGCGCCGTTCTAATTCTCTCACGCCGCCTTGCCGGGGCCAGGCAAAATCCCGGCCCGCAAGCGATGGCCCCAGATGCTGGCCTTGTCGTGCCGTTGCACCTCCCAGGTGGCGTCGTTCACGGTGCGCGCGCCCCAGCCGAATTCGATATCGAATCCGGCCGGAGTCTGCACATAGAACGAAATCATCTGATCGTTGGTATGGCGCCCTAGCGTCATCGAAATCGGAACTTCGCGGTCCTGGCACAGGTAGTAGGCCGAGCCCACGTCATCGAACGAGGTGGCCTGCAACATGATATGAACCAGACGCTTGGGGAAGCCCGGAATCGCGCCAAAAGCCAACGAATGATGGCGTGAGTTGCAATGCATGAAAGCCACCGACAACTCCAACTCGTGTTCCGGATCGATCTTGAAGTCGGCGAAATCGGTGACCCGCAGCAGGAGCACATCGCGGTAAAATTGCAGGCTGCGATCGAAATCGTTCACGCACAGCACCACATGACCCAAGCCCTGATCGCCGCTGACGAATCCCGCACGCGCCTGCGGCGAACGGAATGGCGAATCCATGTGCACCAGCGGCCCATAGTAGAGTTCGCTCCGCAGACCGTCGCAATCGGTGAACTTCACCAATTCGGCCACATGACGGTTGCGCGCTTCCTGACGGGTGCCGCGAGTGACCTCGACGCCGGCGGATTTCAAACGCTGGGCTATCTGCTCAAGCCCGTTCTTGTCGGCCGTTTCCCAGCCGATGAACGCAATATCATCGCGGGAGTCTTCCTGCACGATCAATCGATAATGATGCTCGTCCATCCGCAGGAACGTGCCGCCGTCGTGGTCCGTGCCGTTGGGCTGGAGTCCCAGTATTTCGCTGGCGAAGCGGAGCCATGCTTCTGGCTTGGAAACTCCAACCCCTACATAACCGAGTTGTGTAATGCCCATCATCGCTGACCTCGCAAAAACCTTTTTTTATACCGGAGCGCTTTCAGGATCGTGGAAAATGCGGGTTAAGATCCCGATCTCACCGCCCGCAGCGTACTGTGCATGAGCTGGCGCCATTGCCGATACAGGGCGCGTTGCGGCACCTCGTCCGTGATATGCCCCACGCGTTCGCCGTTCTCAATTATTTCGCGGTCGAGGCCGCGTGAGAATTCCAGCCATTCGACACCCTTGACCCGCAATCCTTCGGTACAGCGCGCAAACATCTCAAGGTCGTCCGGTGCGCCACCGCCGGCGGCGCCATAGAAACTTTCATGCGCCCGCAGCCGCGCTTCGTTTACCTCATCCGGCACACCCTTGAGCAAGGCCGGGTTCAAGTAGACCTCGGTCCGATCGACCCGCACCGGAACCACCGTGCGCAACTGCACACCGATGATCAAAAGATTGGGGAAGATCACCAGATTGACTGCGCTGGCGCGCGCGATTTCGTCGGTCCGCTCGGGACCATAGCGCTCAATCAGCCGTCGCAGGTATTCGCCACCGCTGTTACCGGTCAGCACGGAGCGCGACAACTGGCGGCGGCCGGAATCCACCGTCGACATGTCGATCAACGAATGGCCGTTGCCGAGATCGCGGCTGGTGCAGGCGCCCGCTTCGCTGAACATCCCAAACAGGGTCGGCCTGATCGCCTCGTTTTGCATCTCGAAGAACGATTGATGCGCGAAATTGGGATGATAGCCATCCACCCCGTTCTCAAGCTGAAATTTCCAGTTGCCGTCATAGCCGTATTTGTGCGACCCGGATCGAACGGTGACTTCGCCCTCGGGCGAGAGATCCATGAAGGCGTCGATAAACCGTTTGGCTCCCGCCAGATAATCGGCCAGCGGCTCGACCTCGGCATTCAGACTGGCGAATAGCAGCCCGCGGTAGGATTCAAGGCGGGCCGCGGTCGCCAGATGAAACCGTGAGCGATCGAAGCCCGGGCCATAGCCGCCCGCGTACGGCAAGCCGACCAGCTCGCCGCGGCTATCATAAGTCCAGCCGTGATAGCCGCATCGGAAACGCAGCGCGTTGCCACGTTCGGGCTGGCAAACGGTGGCGGCGCGATGCATACAGCGATTCATCAGGACGTGAACGACGCCGTTTTCATCACGCGTCACCAGCGCCGGTTGGGTGCCGATCGTCACCCGCTTGAAATCGCCGGGGTTTCCCACCTCGCTCTCATGCCCGACATAGACCCAGGTGCGCCCGAAGATGTGGTCCATCTCGAGTTCGAAAATCCCGGGGTCGAGATATACACGGCGCGAGACCCGCGCATCGGTCACCAGCGGGTCGCGCTGGATACCCGGTCGCTTGCTCAACTGGGACAGTTCTTTCAATGAAGTCTTTCGAGTGCGCGGACGCTCATGTAATTGCCGCTCATTGGCCACTCGCCTCACTAGCGCCAATCCCCGCCATCCGCGATCGGCGTTGATCGACGCCCTGAATTGCTAAGTAGCCTTATCCAATATTAGCCGGATTTTGTCGAGCAGGCTGAGAGTTTCTTTCTCGCCCACTGAAGGCAAATGAAAAATCAACCGTTCGATATCGAGTTCGCGATACTTACGCACCAGCTCGTAATCGGGCGGAATCCAGTAGAGCGACACTTCGATCGCTTTGGGGTCACGGCCGGCCTCGGCTGCGAGCCGCCGCAGGGATGCAATCTCCTGCGCCAAATCGCCCGAACGCGAGGGCAGCGGCATCCAGCCGTCGCCATAGCGCACCACCCGTTGAATGGTCAGCGGGCCATGGCCGCCAAGCAGCACCGGCGGATGCGGCTTTTGCACCGGCTTGGGATAGGACCAGATGCGATCGAAATTGACGAACTCGCCGTGATAGCTCGCTTCTTCCTGGGTCCAGATCGCCTTGAGCGCCTCGATTCGCTCCCGCAGCAGTTTCCAGCGGGTCTTGAACGCGGTGCCGTGATTTTCCAGCTCTTCCACGTTCCATCCCGCGCCCACTCCGAAAATGAAGCGGCCGCCGGAAATCAGATCGATCGTGGCGATCGCTTTGGCCAGCGCAATCGGATCGTGTTCTGTCACCAGACAGGCGCCGGTCGCCAGTTTCAGCCGAGTGGTGGCCGCCGCCGCCAGCGCCAGCGCGACGAAGGGATCGAGGGTATGGCAATACTCGGCCGGCAGCTCACCGCCGCCGGGATAAGGGGTTTTTCGCGCGGCGGGGATATGCGTGTGCTCGGGTATAAACAGCGACTCGAAGCCACGATCCTCGGCCGCCTTCGCCAGCACGTCGGGCCGAATCGTGTACTCGGTCGCAAATTGCATCAAGCCAGCTTTCATCGTTCATCCCAAGCCCGGCGCCCAAGGCTCCTCAAGAACTGTTCAAGCATGCCTTCCGCGTCGGGCGCAAGCTCCAGTGTCAACCGGAATTTTCCGCTCGGCATGATCGCATTAAATTGTCTAATTTCGTTGAAGGTTTGGATGCCGGTTGCGACTCCCGCCGCGCCGGGTTAGTTTTGTCTTGATCCGGTTAGGTAAGGAGGAAAGTTTGCCATGGCTGCCGCTGGCTCACTATCTGCCCAGAATGAGGCCGTGAATGACACGCGGCTCGATTTATCTCGGTACTTCGATGAGCGCCTGGAAGAAGGCGTCTACCGAATTGATCGTTCGGTATACACCGATCCCACCCTTTTCGAACTGGAGATGAAGGCAATCTTCGAAGGTACCTGGATTTACCTGGCGCATGAGAGCCAGCTAGCGAAGCCGCACGATTACTTCACCACCTCGATCGGCCGCCAACCGATAATCCTCACGCGCGGCAAAGCGGGCAACCTCAATGGCTTCATCAACGCATGCAGCCATCGGGGTGCGTTGCTGGCGCGTTTGAAGAAAGGCAATCTGCCGGTCTTAAGTTGCAGCTATCACGGATGGTGTTTCAGCTCGGACGGCGAACTGGCCTTCGTGCAGCGCCAGACCGAGGGTTATCCCGAACATTTCAAACGGTCCGATCTCAACCTGGTGCGGGTTCCGAAGCTGGCGAGCTACCGGGGATTTATTTTCGGCAGCCTCAATCCGAACGTGCCCTCGCTCGAGGAGCATCTGGCCGGCGCCGCTCCCGTCATCGATATGCTGGCCGATCAGAGCGAGGACGGCATCGAAGTTCTCAAAGGCTCCTCGACCTGCTGGTACCGGGGCAACTGGAAGCTGCTGATGGACAATGGCGGCGGCGACGGACTGCATCCGGACTACACCCATTCGTCGTTGATGACGGTGCTGAATCGGCGGAACCAACGGGAAGGACAGCTCGGATCGGTCAGGCTCGACCAACTCAGCAAGGGTAATGCGAAGAACGGACTTTATTGCTTCGGCAACGGTCATACCCTGATCCTGGCCGAACTGCCCAATCCTGAACAACGTCCGGTCTTCGCCAAAAAACCTGAGTTAACGCAGAAGTTCGGTCCGGCGCGTGCCGAATGGATGACCTCCCGGTTCCGGCAGATCGGGGTCTATCCGAACGTCCACATCATGGATCAGCTCGCGACGTTGATTCGGTATATCCGTCCAGTCGCGGTGGACAAGACCGAGGTCACTTTCTGGTGTATCGCTCCCAAAGGCGAGGAGCGGTCGACGCGCACCAAACGAATCCGCCAGTTCGAAGAATTCTTCCATGCCAGCGGTATGGGCGCTTCGGACGATAATGCAGAATTCGAAGCCTGTCAGGCGGGATCGATGGGAGCCTCGGCGCGTTGGAGCTACACCTCCTTTGGCATGCACTCGCGCACCGTCGGAGGTGACGAGGACACCATGTCGGTCAATGTTCCCGTCTCCCATCACGGCAAGTTCGGCTACGAGGGTCAGTCGCTCGAACAATTCCGCCAATGGCGCAGGCTGCTTGCGATAGCGAATAACGCGCCCGCGGCTTGATTATTGATTTTTCGCAGGGAAGGTTGATGTCGCAGCAAAATCGGGTTGCCGACGCGGTTGCCGCCTTGATTTACAAGGAGGCGGCGGCGCTTGATCGGCGCAAGTGGGGGGAATGGCTGTCCTGTTTCGCCGAAGACGCCGAATACTGGGTGCCGGCCTGGGACAACGACTCGGCGCTGACCGAAGATCCTACCACCGAGGTTTCCCTCATTTATATAGCGAATCGGGCCGGTCTTGAGGAACGCGTTTTCCGGATCACACGCACGGTTTCGCCCGCCTCAATCCCGTTGCCGCGCACCACGCATCTGATCGGCAATATCCAGGTGAGCGAGCGCGCGGAAGGCGTGTGCGCCGTGGCCGTCTGGATGAACCAGGTTTATCGCCCGAATACACACGAACAGATCATTTATAGCGGCTTTTACGATTACGAGTTCTTGAACGGTCCCGAGCTTTTGATCCGCAAGAAGAAGATCACTTTGAGCAACGATTACGCCGAGACCGTGATTGACATTTATCACCTGTAGCGAGCACTTGCAGCCTGCCATCCTGGCAAAAAAAACGTTCCCTTCAGTTTTGCGCCTTTCGGCGATTTGACACTCGAATGCGCACGGCGTTACGGTCAGCCCCAGTGCCGAAGAAAAACCAGTGTAGATAGCGCTGCCGGCCACTACACCGTGCGCGGGCCCTCCTGCGTCGCCCGCCTCGGCAATTTTTGGCCAAAGGAGTTCGCGATGAGCCCAGTTCGTGCAGTGAAGCAAAGCAAGCCGCCGGCCGCGGGCAGAGAGTATCAGCCCTACCTGGAAGCCGCCTGGGGTTTCAAAAATCACTGGTATCCCGCCCTTTTCAGTCACGAACTGCCGGAAGGAACGCTGCGCGGCGTAACCATCGCGGGCCATGAAATTGCGCTGCGGCGCGCCAAGGGCAAAGTTTATGCGCTGAGCGACGAATGCGCGCATCGCGGAGTTCGGATCTCGGCCCGTCAGATGTGCCTCAACGACGACCACCTGACCTGCTGGTATCACGGCTTCTGTTACGGACTCGAAGACGGCGTGCTGAAGACGGTGGTGGGCTCGCCCAAAGATCCGCTGATCGGCAAGGTGCGGATTCGCACCTACCCGGTCGAAGAGCGCGCCACGATCATCTTCATCTTCGTCGGCGACGAGGATTACCAGCCGTTGCCGCCGCTGACTTCCGACCTGCCGATCCGCATCACCGACGATCCCAATCCCACGCCCTATCTGCTCGACGACGATCTTTTCATATGCGGCATACATGGGACGGCGAAATCGAATTGGCGCTTGGGGGCCGAAAACGGCTTCGATCCGGGCCATGTTCTAATCCACTGGGACAATGCGATCGTCGCCGCCACCGACTCCTTCATTCCATTGGGGTTCCATCCCACTTCGCCCGACAGCATCAAAGTGATCGACGAACCCAATGGCCCCAAGGGCCTCATGAACATGTACAACGCCGGCGGCTATGAACTGATCACCGAGAATCAGGTGGCGGGAATCAAGTCGCGCGGCCGCAATCATCATTATGTGCGCACTTCGTTCTACCTGCCCGGCTGCCTGCTGGTGGAGCACTGGCCGCTTACCAACTGGGCGGTTTATGGATGGTTCGTGCCGACCGACGACCAGCATCACGAGTACTGGGACATCGCCTTCGGCGTCTGCCATACCGAGGAGGAGCGCAAGGAAGCGCAGTTCAAGCACGAGAAGATGTTCAAGCCGCTCCACTTCGAGGATTTCTACAGCAATGACATTTTCGCCCGCGAGCAGATGGAGCGGTTTTACCGGGAACGGGACGGCTGGAATCGCGAGCAGCTGTGCGAACTCGATACGGTGGTGGTGGCGTGGCGCAAATTGGCCTCGCGCTTCAATCGCGGCATCCAGGCCCCGCCCGCCGGTAGAAATTCGCCATCCTGAGCGCGGGACCGCGGCATAACTTGAGCAGGAGCTGAGTCATGGCCAGTGTAACCCGGCAGGTTCCTTTGACCGCCGATCGCGAGCGTTGGTATGCGGCGGCGTGGGAAAAGTTCAACCCCGAACGGATGCGGCGATTACTCGCGGATCTGGTCGATATACACAGCCCGACCGGTAACGAGCGCGCCATCTGCGAGTTCCTGTCCGGATACCTGCGCCAGCATCTGGGCGGACGCGGATTCTACCAGCCGATCAATGAACATACCGGCAACTGCTTCGGCGAGGTGCGCGGGAGCGGCGGTGGCGCGGTGCTGATGCTGTATGCGCCGATCGATACCCATCTCGAAGGCGATCCCGCCACGGATATCCCATGGGTCGGCCCGGTTTTGCGCGCCGACATGTTGCCGCAGGCCGAGGTGCGCGACGATTTGGTGATCGGACTGGGCGCCTCCAATCCGAAGAGCATGGTCGCCACGCTAACCGAGGTCGCCACCGCCATTCACGAAGCCGGCATTCCGATGCTCGGCACGCTCAAGCCCGCCTTCGCCGGCGGCGGTATGTCGGTCAACTCGCCGCGGCGCAATCATTATGGCCTGGGCGACGGCGTCTATCATCTGCTTTCGCGAGGGATCGCGCCCGACTTCGCGATCATCATGAAGCCGATCTGGGCGGTTTACGCGGAGGAGCCGGGCTTTTGCTGGTTCAAGGTCTCGGTGCGGGGCACGATGAACTACGCGGGTTCGCCGCGCAGCCTGGTCACGGATAAAAGCTCGATCATTCCAGCCGCCGTCCTGATTCCAGAAATCGATAAATGGATCGCGCAATATACCGAGCGCAATGCGGCCGGCACCCTGCGTCCGGAAGGCAAAATCACCTCGGTACGGAGCGGATGGGGCGATCGCTTCGCCTACTCATCGGCGACCACCGAAATTTATCTGGACGTCCGCTGCGTGCCGGGAACGGCGCCGGGCGAGGTGTATGCGCAATTCGAAACCGGCATGAAGGCGCTCCGGCGCGCCCATCGGGAAATCGATTTCGACTGGGAGATGATCGCTGCGCTGCCGGGCGGCGCCACCGACCCGGAGAACTGGATCGTGCAATCATGCCGGCGCGGATGGGAGCGTGTCGAAGGGCGGCCGCATGGCGATCCGCCGCCGATGGGCGGACGCACCGACGGCTCGCTGATCCGCAAGCTGGGTATCCCCACCGCGCGTATCGGCTTCCCGTGGCCAGCGGAATCGACTCCGGAGGAGTTCAAGTACGGCCTGGGCGGTATGGGCGTCGCATGCATTCCCGATCTGATCAAATGCGCACAGGCGATTATGTATGCCGCCGTCGATACCCTGACTCGGCCACGCGCGGAACTGGGAGTCTGACTCCGAGGGCGGCACCGGACGTAATCTGAAATTTCGACTCACGACTAGGTGTCGCCGGTGGTTTCGGGGGCTTCTTCCAGGATGGCCGCCGGCAGGGTTTCCGGCGCGAGATGCTCGAGAAAGCGCGACGGCCGTCCGGGGACGTAGCCCAGTGCGCGATCGAACATCTGAATCGGATAGCTGATGTAAAGCTCGTCGCGCGCCCGCGTGCTGGCCACATACATTAGCCGCCGCTCCTCTTCAATCGCTTCCGGAGCAACACTTAGCGGACTTGGAAAGCGGCCGTCGGCTGCCCAGATCAGGAACACCACCCGCCATTCGAGACCCTTGGCCGAGTGAATCGTACTGAGCGTCACGCAGCCCTCCTCGGGCTCGACCGCCAGCACGTTACCGACCGCATCGTTCGGCGGCTCCAACGCCATATCCGCCAGCATCGATTGGAGGCTGCGATAGCGCCCGGTGATGGTTTGAAAATGCTCCAGGTCGCGCTGGCGCCGGGGATAGTCGTCCGGGTACGCATCGCGCATCAGCGGCAAATAATATTCCAGCACCATCGCGATTTGATTGGCCGGCGCGATCGCTTCGGTGCGCAGTTGCGACAGCGTCGCGCTCAACTGCGATCCGGTCGCGGCCGCCGCTCCACCGCGGCCATGCTTTGCGATCACGGCGCCCAGCGCACGCAGCGGGTCATCGGCGTTGGCAATCATTTCAAGCAGCCGCTCGGCGGTGCGATGGCCGACGCCCGGCAACAGCATCAGAATGCGCAGCCATGACACCGGATCCGACGGATTCAGGATCACGCGCAGATGGGCCAGTACGTCCTTGATATGGGCCGACTCGATGAACTTGAAACCGCCGCGCTTGACGAACGGGATGTCGCGCGCCTGCAGCTCGAGTTCGAGATCGAAGGAATGGAAGCTCGAGCGGAACAGCACCGCGATTTCATCCAGCGCAACCTGCTCCTCGCGCAGTTCGAGGATGCGCTGCGCGACGAAGCGCGACTGCATGTGTTCGTCCTGCGCGCGCACCAGCAGCGGACGCATCTCGCCACGGCGCTGCGTGAACAGCACTTTGGTGTAGCGTTCGGTGGCGCGCGAAATCACCTCGTTGGCGACATCGAGAATCCCCTGTAGCGAACGGTAATTCTCTTCGAGCTTGATGACGCGCGCGCCGGGAAACAACTCCGGGAAATCGAGGATGTTGCGGAAATTGGCGCCGCGAAAAGAGTAGATCGATTGCGCATCGTCGCCTACCGCCATCACATTGCGCTGGCCCGCACCCAACCGCCGCACGATCTCGGCTTGCACTAGGTTGGTGTCCTGGTACTCGTCGATCATGATGTAACGATAGGTGCCTGCGAGCCGCGCGCGCACCGCTTCATGATCTCTGAGCAGATCGATCAGGCGCGATAAAAGATCGTCGTAGTCGAGCAGGCCGCGGGCGCGTTTATAGGTCGCATATTCATCGGCAATCTTCAGAATCTCAGCCTGCGAATCGATTAGATGAGGAAAATCGAGTTCGATTTCATTTTTCAGCTCACGGCTTTTATTGCGCGCCATGCTGATCGCTTCGGCCAGCGTGTTTTTCTTCGGAAAGCGCCGGTCGCGCGACGCCAGTCCCATCCGCGTGCGGATCAGGTTGAGCACGTCCTCCATGTCGGAGCGATCGAGAATAGTGAAGTTCGGCTTGAGTTCGAGCGCGGCGCCGAACCGGCGCAGCATCAGGTTTGCGAATGAATGGAAGGTTCCGCCCGCCACTCCCCGGGCCTGATCGCCGAGCAACTCCTCAACCCGGCGCAGCATCTCCTGCGAGGCGCGGCGCGTGAAAGTCAGCAGCAGGATCGCCCCGGGCGCAACTCCACTCTCGATAAGCCGCGCGACGCGATAGATAAGCGTGCGTGTCTTGCCCGATCCGGCGCCGGCGATCACCAGCAACGGACCGTCGCGATGGCGCACAGCTTCCAGTTGCGCGGGATTGAGCAACTCCGCGTATTTGACGCGGAACCTGGCCTCCACGGCCTGGGTCTGCGAATCGCGAAGAACGATTACCTTGTCGGGCACGGTGGCGGCAATTCTATCATGCGGTCCGGCTATCGCGACCGGCCGGAGAGATCACCAGGGCGAGGGCGACGACATATCGCCCGCATCGGGCGCGGGATGAATCCCGTTGAGTTGGATCTCGTGGTAAACCTGATCCCAGGTCAGCGGGCCGGAAGGCGGCGCTAACCCGGGGGCCACGGCATAACCGCCGGGCGGCTCGCTGTTGTTAGTGGCAGTACGCTGGCGCGATCCAAGGTCGCGGATTTCCGGATTGACCGCGATACGATTGATGAGGGTGATGGCCGGTTCGTTATGAAAATATTTCGTCGCGCGTCTGGCCGCAGCCTGCTTACCTTGATTGGTCGCGACGTAGCCATACAGCATCACCTGCTCGGAACCATCGGCGGCGCGCGAGACCGATGCGCCAACCAGCGGAAGCTCATGCGCGCGAAGATATTGGGTGAGCTGTTCGCTCGCCGCACGATCGACGCCGGTGGTTTGCGCCTGGGCAGACGTAACCAGCGCCGCCAGCACCGCCATCAGACTCAATCCCCGTACGATTCGGCGATTCGTTATCGCATGACGACAGGTAATCGCCAGCACCTCAAATCTTTTCGATAAATTAACCATAGTGCAGTTGCTGTCAGCGGCTTCAGCGACAAATAAATTTTTATCACATATTCTCCGAGCTTGCTCCGCAGACTTGCAAAGGAATCCTATCCGTCTGCCAGCGGTGAAAAGCGTGGTAAATTAAAGCGAGAGGGGTAAAGACAGTGCCAAGTTTTTCGCTGCGCAACCCACATGTAATTATCGTTGGTGCGCTGATCGCTTTATTGCTGGGCATCACGGCCTTTATGCGGATGCCGGTCGATGTATTCCCGCCTTTGCACATTCCTTCGGTAATTGTTGCGACGTTTTACCCGGGGATGCCGCCGCTCGACATGGAAGGGGACATCACCAGCCGTTTCGAGCGCTTCTTTACGCTCGGCGGCGGGATCGAGCATATGGAATCCCGATCACTGCCCGGCGTCAGCATCATCAAGGTGTTTTTCCATCCGGGCACCGAGCTCGGATCGGCGGCCGCGAGCCTGGCGGACCTCGCGATGGCCGACCTGCGCCATCTGCCGCCCGGCACCCTGCCGCCGCTGGTTCTCAAATCGGGCGCGGCCTCGCTGCCGGTGGTGCTGGTGACCGCGTCGGGCAAGGGACTGAGCCAGACGCAGTTGCGCGATCAGGCGCAATACAACGTGCGAAATTTTCTCGCCACGGTGGCGGGCAGTTCGGTACCGCCGCCGTTCGGCGGCAAGTATCGGCAGATCATGGCCTATGTCCGGCGCGAATCGCTCCAGGCCCGCGGGCTAACGCTAATGGATGTGGTGCATGCACTGAATGATTCCAACCTGATCATTCCGGCCGGCGACGCCAAGATCGGACCCACCGACTACTTCGTTTATACCAACAGCATGTTTAGCGATCCCGACCACGTAAATGATGTGCCGGTTAAAGTTGGATCAGGAGCCGAGATGCCGGTGTTCGTGCGCGATGTCGGGCACGCGGAGGACTCCGCGCAAATTCAGCAATGCATCGTGCGGATCAACGGCCAGCGATCGGTTTACATTGCGGTGCTGAAACAGAGCGGCGCCAACACTATCGATGTCGTCGACGGCATCAAAAAAACCTTGCCGACGGTAACCGGGATGCCCAAATCGATGCATCTCGACACCATTTTCAATCAATCCATCTACATCCGGTCCGCGATTTCCGCGCTCGAACGTGAGGCTGGATCAGGCACCGTACTGGCTTCGGTGATGATCCTGATTTTTCTCGGCAGCCTGCGATCGACCTTCGCGATTTTTCTTTCGATTCCACTCTCCATCTGCGCGGGGGCCTTCGGGCTGATGATGGACAGCGCGACCATCAATATCATGACGCTGGGTGGCTTCACGCTTGCCATCGGGCGGCTAGTCGACGACTCGGTGGTGGTGCTGGAGAACATCAATCGTCACCTGGCCGAGGGCAAGGAGCCGCAGGTGGCGGCGCGCGAAGGGGCGGAGGAAGTGGCGACGGCGGTGCTGGCCTCGACCATCACGACCATCATCGTGTTCTTCCCGGTGATGTTTTTGTTCGGCGTCGCGAAATACCTGTTCAGCGCGCTGGCGCTGGCGGTGGTGCTCTCGATGATCGCGTCTTACATAATTGCGATGACGCTGATTCCGGTGTACTGCGCGCGGTTTCTGAGCGTAGCGTCGGCGCGCGAGGCGGAGGCGGGCGGCAGTGGCGGTTTCGCCGCCGCCTTCAATCGCCGTTACGAACGCTTCGCCTCGCATTACGAAAGCTTTCTGCGTTATTCACTGGATCGCAAGGCAGTCGTGATCAGCGCAGTCGGCCTGTTATTCGTGGTGAGCCTGATGGCTTATCCGCTGTTGGGCACCGAGCTATTTCCGCGCACCGACTCGGGCCAGTTCATCATCCAGTATCGCGCGCCGCTGGGTTTGCGGATCGAACTGACGGAGAAGCTGACCGAACGGCTGGAGAATCTGGTGCGCCAGGTGATTCCGCCCGATGAAATGAAAATGGTTGTATCAAACATCGGACTGGCCGCTGGATTCGAGGCAATCTACTCGATGAACTCGACCGCCAGCAGCGGCTTCATGATGGTCGAGCTGCAGCCCAACCATAAACTTCCGACCTGGCACTATGTCCGTCAGCTTGAAAAAATTCTGCCCCGGCAGATGCCCGAGTTGAGGACGTTTTTCTCATCCGGCAGCATCATCGACTCAGTCCTTAATTACGGGTTATCAGCGCCTATCGATGTTCAGCTTTCAGGCGGTGATTATGACCAACTGTTCGCCGCCGCACGCGAGGTGCAGCACGCAATCCGCCCACTGCCGCTGATCTCGAACACCTTCATTCCGCAGGAAACCGATTATCCGACGCTGCGCATCATGGTCGATCGAGTAAAGGCCGCGCGGCTCGGTTTGACGCAAAAAGACGTGGTGACCAACGTTATTACCGCGCTCACCTCCAATGTGATGATCGCGCCATCGATTTGGATCGATCCGAAAACCGGCGACGATTATTTTCTGACGGCTCAGTATTTCGAGCAGTCGATCAATTCCTTCGAAACCATTCTCGATATTCCGGTCCGCAGCTCGGAACCGGGGCGATCACATTACGATTCGGCAATGTTGCGCGACGTGGCGACGATTGTGCGTCAACGCGAGCCCGCCGAGGCCGACCATTACAATATCCAGCGTGTGGTCGACGTGCTGGTAGCGCCACGAACCGGCGATCTGGGCGGGACGCAGCGTTCGATCGTCAAGGCGATCACGCCGCTCCATTTACCTGCGGAAATTCAGGTACACATGCGCGGTTCGGTCGAGGCGATGGAAAAATCGTTCACCAGTTTCGGCTTCGGGCTGGGGATGGCAGTGGTCCTGCTCTACCTGGTGATGGTCGCGCAGTTCCGTTCCTTTCTCGATCCATTCATTATCATGTTCGCGGTGCCCATGGGTCTTATAGGAGTGATCTGGACCCTGTACCTGACCGATACCACGTTGAATATCGAATCCTTCATGGGAATCATCGTGATGGTTGGAATCGTCGCCTCCAACGCGATTCTGCTGGTCGATTTCGCGAACCAGCGGCGGCGTCACGGCGAGCCGTTGCGTCAGGCGGTAGTGGAATCCGCCCGTGTCCGCATGCGGCCAATTCTGATGACCGCGCTGGCCACCGTCGCCGGACTGTTGCCGGTTGCGCTTGAACTCGGGGCGGGTTCCGAAGCCTCGGCTCCGTTAGCGCGCGCGGCGGTCGGCGGATTGGCGGTATCGACCGTGCTCACCCTGGTATTGGTGCCCTCCATTTATGAGCTGTTCTACTCACGCCGCGAGGCAAATCGCGATGCGTAGGCTTAGGACGGCGCTCGCGGTGCTTCTAATCACCGCCGGCTGCGGGCACCAGGTGCAGAATGAGTCCGGCCCGAAAATTCCGGTGGTCGCGGTGGCCTATCCGCAGCGCGGTGCGGCCATTCGTTCGATTTCGTTGCCCGGCGATCTGGTCGGCCTGTACGAGGCCACGCTGTACGCCAAGGTGACCGGTTACCTGAAGACGCTCAGCGTGGACAAGGGCGATTGGATCCGGACCGGCCAGGAGCTGGCGGTGATCGAGGTGCCGGAACTGAAAGAAAGCCTGCGCCGCGCGCGCGCCAGTCTCGAGATTAACAAAGTCACCTATGACCGGCTCGACCGTGTATGGAAAGAAGATCCGCGTCTGGTGGCGCGCGAGGATGTCGATGTCGCGTTCGCGAAGTACCAGGAATCCAGCGCACTGGCCGACCAACTGAAGGCGATGATGGCCTATACCCGAATTATCGCGCCGTTCGATGGCGTAGTAACCGGACGCTTCGTCGATCCCGGCGCTCTGATTAACGCCGGCAGCTCGTCGGCCAGCATGCCGTTTTCATCAAGCTCGTCGCAGGGATCTTCCCATCCCGGCGGCAATGCCACTCCGGTGATCGCGGTGGCGCAGATCGATCGCATGCGGACTTACATCTATGTGCCGCAGGAAAACGTGAAGGCGATCCATCGCGGATTGTCCGCTACCGTCACGGTGCAGAACATTCCGGGCAAAGCCTTCAAGGGCGAGGTGACGCGCTATGCGAATGCGCTCAGCTTCTCGACCCGCACGATGCTGACGGAAATCGATCTGGATAACCCTGGACACGCGCTATACCCCGGAATGTACGCGCAGGTCACGCTTGAGCTGGAGCATCATCCGAACGCCCTGGAGTTGCCGGACTCCGCCATCCTGCGCCAACGGGGCGAGGCGTTTGTCTTCGTCGTCAACGGCGGGCGTCTGAAAAGGGTTCCGGTCACCGTTGGGATCGTGTCGGCGCATTACGTGGAGATAGTTGCCGGACTGCGCGGAGACGAGGCGGTGGTCAGCAACATCAACCCCAATCTGACGCCGGACGAAGAGGTCACCGCCGTCAAGATCGCGCCGCTGCAATGGGATCCGCCCAAGGCCGCGGCCCCGATCAAAGAAACCCGGTAAACCCGCCGCCGATTCCATCGGAGTGGTTTCACCACAAGAGTGGTCACCACATAGGATCGTACGGCCAGAATGAGAGGTCCATCTGCTCCTGTTCGGCCGCTTCCTGATTCATCTGGGCCGCCTGCGCCTGCTCGTTCGCCATGTTCTGTTCCACTTTCAGCTTCTCGAACTGCTGATGGGCGGCCTCATTTCCAACATAGATGCATTGACAGACGTCAGGGTCGGCATACCAATAGTGCGGACTCCCGCCTTTGACGTAATAACGCATCTTGTATGGCGTCAGCGCTTTCAGCGCATTCTGACGAGTGGGAGTGTCCGCCGGATGCATATGAAAGCCGGCCGCCGACATCAGCGGCTCGAGTGACTTGGCCTTCTGTGCGGGAGTTTCGGCACATCCGTTGAGGGTCACGCTGATCATCGCGCCGGCGACCAGCATCAAGACTAGTTTGCGCATGGTTCAAGTATACATATGTTCCGGCGGGGCAATGTTCCAGCGGGTGCTGCCTGCGCAGACAAAAAAACCGGCGGAAGCCTGTTCGGGCTCCCGCCGGGTTGATGACCGGGGTCTGGCGGACCCTAGTAGTTGAATTCGACGTTCAGCATGAACACGTGGGTATCGCCCGGTACCGCGAACGGCGTCGCCCCAACTCCGCTGACTTCACCCGCCGGGAACGTGAACTGCTTGTGATAGAACAACAGGTTCTGGCTATCGAGCGCGAAGCGCAGGAACTCATTGTATTGATAGCCCACGCCCACGACCCAACGCTGGAAGTCGAGCGGATCCTTCGAGATCTTAGTGTTGGGCATGAACCATTCGTACAACCCGAACAGATCAAATGGGGTGTAGGGAATGTGATAGCGGCCCAGCACATCGAACCCTTGTTGCTGTGAGCTGCCGGTATTAAGAATCCCATTGGTCATGGTGTTGAACGCCCCGAACTTCGGCGGCGCCGGAGTGGTACCAAACTGTTGCGGTGGCCCGCTGCCCGAGAAGAAATTGCCTGAGCTGAAGGAGTTCTTGCCCAGGTCATACTCGAACATGATGCCCATCTGCTCGGTGCTGTAATGGATCATCGCAGCCATCCGATAGATTGCCGAATTCGGGCCCTTGAACGCGGTCGGTATCTGAGCAGCGTCGGGCGTGGTGTTGCCGTAGCCGTAGTTGAAGAAACCAGTCAGGCCGAGGCCGTCAAACCGCCAGTTCGCGCCAAACGGCCAGTACGACAGACGCGCCATCGCCTCCTTGGTGTTGGTACCCTCGAAGGCGTGGAAGCTGGCGTTGTTGAACACGCCCACGTCGTAATCGAGATACTGCTTTTCGCCTATGGTGATCGGACCCTGCGCCGAGATTCCGGCTTGTGACGAGGACAGGCTCAGGTAGTTCCATGGCGTCAGCGCGACGAACCGATAGCGGAAAAACTGCTCTTCCCAATCAACCAGCGGATTGGGTTGCTGGCCCACTGTGATGGTGTCGCTTTTAGCCGGCTGCCACCAGTCGAACCCCTTGTTGTAACGCAGGAAGGCGTACTTCACACGAAGTCCAAGGTTGCCGTTGAGACTGGTGCCCAGCGACTCATTGGTGCCAAACTTCTGGTTGGATGATCCGATCGTCCGATACAGATTGGGCGTGAACCGGAACAGCCAGTCATCGGTCGGGAAGAACAACAGGTTGAGATACGTCCGCGTGATATCGAACGAATTGAACATGTTGTTGCCAGGACCGGGCGGGTTGGTCTGCGTCAGGAACTGCGGTCCGAATCCGGTGTGGGTGTACAGGGAATAATCGCCGTAAAGCAGCGTGCCCACTTTGATCTTATTCCCGAAGTTGCTCATGTACCCTTTCCAACCCTGCTGCAGATCGGCAACCTGCTGCTGAAGTTGGAGGTTGCTGGTTTGCAATTGCGTGGTGCTCGCCTGCATCTGCATCTCGGACTGATGAACGCGCTCGTCCACTTTCTTCGCGACCTGCTGATCGATCGCGGTCCTGCTGCTCGCGCCTTCAAAGTGCAACGGCACGCGGCCGTGGCCGGGACGAATAAAAACCTGGCCGCTGGCCGGATCGACCCATAATTGCTGCGCCGTGAGACCGCCCGCGAACTGCGCGGACGCCTGCCATGGCATCATCACCACGCAGATATTGACGAGGCTGAAGATCAGCCAGATCAATTTATTGCGAATCTTCATGGTTCCTGTATCCCTCCCCTCGGCACCGAAATTGTCGGCGCGGGCGGCGGCAATTTCTTGTTCCGGATGTCCGCCAGTTCAAGGCCGGTGTACTTCTTATCGCCGCATTGCCACATGGTCGGAGTTGAGATCGCTATCAGTCCGCAGTCAGCTACTTGTGGCTTACCCTGGGGATAGCTCGTGCGCTCGAACGGCATCGCGAGGTTGCGCCAGTTGTAGCTTTCGCTCGAACATCCGCCCAGCAGCAACAAAATGGCGGCCATTCCGGCCGCGCACAGCGCTCGCAGAACATATGGAATCGGACGTGACCGCATAACTTTTCACTCCTCGCTTAAGGCAATTGCACTTGTTGCAATTGTTTCAGTTCCATCTTCACCACCGTTTCCGGCAGCGGCGCGTAGTACAGTTGCGCCGCATAGCGCTGCCCATCGGTCAGCGCCCACTGCAAAAATTTGATGACCTGCGCTCCGCCGGCTTTGTCGCTTTGATGCTGGTAAATGAGCAGCCAGGTAAACGACGAGATTGGGTATGCGCCGGCGCCGGGGGCATCGGTGATCGAAACCCGGAAATCAGCCGGCATGTTCGCCGCGGCACCCGCTGCGGCCGCGGTCACGCTTTTGAGACTCGCACCAATCCACTTGCCGTCGTGATTACGCATCTCGGCGAAAGTGATCTTGTTGGCTAATGCGTAAGTGAGTTCGACGTAAGCGATCGCGCCTGGCGTCTGCTGAACCAGCGCGGTGACGCCCTCACTACCCTTGCCGCCCAGCCCGGCCGGCCATTTGAGCGCGGTGCCTTTGCCCACCTGCGCGGCCCATTCAGGACTGACTTTCGAAAGATAGTCGGCAAAAATATAAGTGGTTCCACTGCCCTCGGAGCGATGGCACGCAACGATGTCCTCGGCCGGCAGCTTGAGTCCGGGATTAAGCCCGGCGATTTCAGGATCGTTCCATTTCGTAACTTTGCCGAGGTAAATATCGGCCAATACCGGACCGGTCAGCCGAATCTTCTGATTGATCCCCTGCAGATTGTAGATGACCACCACCGCGCCCATCACCGACGGGAAGTGCAGCACCTTCGATGGCGCGCGGGATTGCTGTTCGTCGGTCAGCGGGGCATCCGATGCTCCCATCGCAACCGTGTGATCGAATAGCATCTTGATCCCACCGCCCGATCCGATCGACTGGTAATTGAAGTGGTCGCCGGGGTTCGCCTTGGCATATTCCTGGAACCACTTTGAATAGATCGGATAGCCGAAGGTCGATCCGGCGGCATTAATCAGCATCTGGGCGCGTGCCTGCCCACAACAGGCGGTGGCGACACCCAGTGCGACGATGAAAATGACGGCAAGTTTCTTGTGCATTTCCTCCTTCACCTCTTTGGCCGGGCACACGAATACCTCGCCCAGGCGCAGGTAACTTAAGCGCTGCAGGTTACGGGCGAATTAAGGCGCGGTTGCGGAGATTTGAAATCGCGGCCCACTTCCGTGATGCACTTTCGCCCAAGCTGCGAACCGCGCTTGAGAAAATTCATGGGAAGTTGCTTTTGCTCTGAGAAGCGATGAACAATCGGGCCGATCAGGTGGGATAATTGACGATGGCTGGAGCGCTTGAGGGCATCACCGTTGTAGAGTTTTCCTCGAACCTGCCCGCGGCCTACACCGCGATGCTGCTGGCGGAGCATGGCGCCCGCGCCATCCGGGTCAGTGCCCCTAACCAACCCGCGCTTGCCGACACTGCGCATCCGCAGTTATTCGATCGCGGTAAGCAGCCGATGCTAGTCGATTTCGACGCGCCGGACGCCACCGCCCATCTGCAAGCGCTGTTCGCCGCCGCCGATATAATCGTGATCGGCGGGTCACCCATGCAGCAGCACAAGCGCGGGGTCGATTTCGAGGCGGTCCGCCGCGCCAATCCGGCTGCGATCCTGATCTCGATGCCGCCGTTCGGCAGCGCCGGTCCGCTGGCGAACATGGAAGGCGGTGAGGACCTCGTGGCCGCTTTGGCGGGGATTACCGGCAGCCAATGGGCCCGCAGCGGCAACCCGGTGGCTACAATTTTCCCGGTGGTGAGTTATGCGACCGCGATTCTGAGCGCCATTTCGGCGGTGGGCGCATTGATCGCGCGCGAGCGCACGGGCCTCGGCCAGATGGTCGAAAGTCCCATGATCGCGGGTGGCCTCGCGCTGCAGACCGGCACCGTCCTGAAACATCCGGCGATGCGCCCGTTACATCCCAGCGACGATGCCCAGAATCCGCTCGGGCCGATCCCCTGTTATCGGGTATTCGAAGCTTCCGATGGGCGCTACCTGTTCATCGCCTGCGGCAATCAAACCTTTTGGAACCGCTTCACGATCGCGATCGAACGGCCTGAGCTGGTGGCCGATCCGCGTTTCGAGCATGCTCCGTGGGGCTTGTCCACTCGCAATCGCGAGGCCTTGCGTCAGCTTCTCGAACCCATCATCAAGCGTCGTTCGCGGGCGCAGTGGCTTGAGATTTTGCGCGAGAACGATGTGCCCTGTGCGCCGATCGCCACGCGCGCGGAATTCTTCAACGACGCACAGGTCCGGTACATGGACGCCTGCCGCAAAGTGCGCGACGCGCAACTCGGCGAGACGATCCAGATCGGCACCGTCGTGCGGCTAAGCGCCACGCCGGGCGGAGCGGAAACGGCTATCAATCGCGGACCCTCGATCCCCATCGAACAGCACTTCCGCGCTAATCCTGCTCCGCGATTAAGCCCACACGCGGGCGCACCGGCCGCGAAGACTCCGACCTCAGCCGATGCGCCGCCGCTCGAAGGCGTGCTGGTGCTCGACTTTTCCAGCTACATCGCCGGGTCTTTTTGCGGGATGTTGCTCGCGCAACTTGGCGCGAACGTAATCAAGATCGAAAGCCCGCAGGGCGATTCGTTCCGCTCGATGGAATTCGCCTTCATGGGATGGAACCAGGGCAAGCGCAGTCTGGCGATCGACCTGACCAAAGCCGAGGGCCGTGAAATCGCCGCCCGCCTCGCCGAGCAGGCCGATATCGTGCTCGAAAACATGCGGCCCGGCCGGATGCATCGCTTCGGGCTCGATTACCAGACGCTCGCCGCGAAAAACCCAAAGCTGATCTATATGACGATCACCGGCTACGGCAGCCGCGGTCCCGAATACAACAGCCCCGGCTTCGATCCGCTGCTGCAGGCGCGATCCGGCATGATGGCGGCGCAGGGCGGTCCGCACCATCCGCCGGTTTATCTCACCTGTTCGCCATGCGATTACGGCGCCGCGATGCTGGCGACGTTCGGCAATCTGCTGGCGCTGTATGCCCGCAACCAAAGCGGCCGCGGTCAGTTGTGCGAGACTTCGCTACTGCAGGCCGCGATCGCGTTTCAGGCCGGCGAGCTGATCTTTTATAAAGGCCGTCCGAATCTGGAGCACGGATCGCCCGAATATCGCGGACCGAGCGCGGCCTCGCGCGCCTACCGATGCCGCGACGATGCGTGGTTTTTCATCACGGTCGATAACGAGGTTCAATGGCGCAGCCTGCTCGGTCTGATCGGAATCGATCGCGAGATTACCTATAAC
>DAHVFB010000239.1 GCA_027317185.1 Deltaproteobacteria bacterium | reverse complement strand
CCGCTGGTCATACCGGATGCTCTCGGCGCGCGCACTGACTATCGCCGGCGGCACCAGCGAGATTCAGCACAATATCATCGGCGAGCGCGTACTGGGATTACCCAAGGGCTGACGCGCGCGCCACAATCGCGAGGCGGATTCACGCGAAACATTTTTTTGAATGGAGTCCGCGCAGTGAAGAATCCCGGGATTCTTCACTGCGCTCAGTTATGACAAAGTGAAATGCACAATCCACACGCCGGCGCTAAGGAGTGGCTAGACGCCGCCGAACCAGTCGTAGCCCTGATTTTCCCAATAGCCGCCGGTGTTAGCCGCCAGGAAGTTTACTTCGGTCAGATATTTCACCATTTTGTAGCCTAACTTGACCGCCGAGTAGACGCGCAGCGGCGCGCCGTGCCCGACCGCCAGGTCGTGCCCGTTCATGCCGTACGCGAGCAGGGTCTGCGGATGCATCGCGCTGCCCAGATCCCACGACGACCAGTAGCCCTCGTCGAACGATTTGAATTCGACATAGCGCACGCCCGCCCGCGGGCCGGCGAGCTTCGCCACGTCGCTCAGCCGCACGCCGTGCCACGCGGCGACCGCCGACCAGCCCTCGACGCAATGATGCCGCACGCACATCGCGGTGCCCGGCAACTCGCGCAACTGGTCGAGCGTCAGCGTCATCGGATGGTCGACGAGTCCGCCGACGGTGAGCGACCAGTTGTCGGGCACGTCGGGCATCTCGTCGGAAATGAAGTAGGCGGGAAAGGCCGCCTCGGGCGTCGCCGCCGACGGCGGCAGCTCGGGCGCCATCCGCGCGGGCGAGAAGATCGCG
>DAHVFB010000238.1 GCA_027317185.1 Deltaproteobacteria bacterium | reverse complement strand
CCGCCGCTGCTTGATCCCATCGCCAAGTGTCGCCAAACGCCTTGATTTGTGCCGCCGATCGGCTGCCGTCTTGCTCGGCGAATAGGGCGGTCGCGCATCTCAATTGCGAATTTGATCGCCGATTTTCTATTGGAGAAAACCATCGCTGGGAGTTACCAAGGGATGTTTGGAAACGGAGTCCTTTGGGAACGGAGTCCCAGCGATGGCATCTCATCTTACGTCAGTCGATCGTGATCGTATAGCTCAGTTGGTCGCCAGCGGGCGAAGCCCGGATGAGATCGCCGAGGCGATTGGGCGCAGTCCGTCAACTATCTATCGCGAGTTGAAGCGTAACGCCAACGACGGCGAGTATCTGTCCTGCCAGGCTCAAGGCCAGGCAGAGCGCCGCCGCAGCGAGCGCCCGTTGGCGTTCAAGTGCGACCGTCCCGCGGTCGACCGCACGATTCGCAAGCTGCTCTCGAAAAGTTGCTCGCCCGACCAGATCGCGCAGCGCATGGAATATGAGCGTCCCGACCGCCCTGAAGACTGCGTGTCGGCTTCAACGATCTATCGTTGGATCAACCAGCAAGGCGAGGACCGCGATTACTGGTCGGAATATCTGCGCAATCGCGGCCGCAGGCCCTACAAAGCACGGAAAAAGACGAGCGCCGGAGCACCGATCGCCGAGCGGCCGCAGGTTGTCGAAGAGCGAGGTCGGATCGGCGACTTCGAGGGCGACCTCGTGCTGGGCAAACAAGGAACCGGTGGCCTCCAGACGCTCGTCGACCGCAAGAGTCGATATGCGATTCTAATGAAGGTCGTGCGGAAAGAGGCGGCGTACGTGTATCGTAAGACTCGTGATCGCCTGAAGGGCCTGCCGGCCGACAAGCGGCATAGCGTGACCTATGACAATGGCGGTGAATTTGCGAAGTGCCCAGGGCTGGAAGAGGGAGTTGGCGTCGAGGTATACTACGCGGAGCCAGGTTGTCCGTACCAGCGTGGTACGAACGAGAATACCAATGGTTTAGTACGCCAATTTTTCCCGAAGGGCACCGACTTCCAAACCGTCACCCATGCGGAGGCCCGCGAGGTTGAAAACCTACTCAATCACCGTCCGCGCGCCATTCTTGGATACCGCACTCCCCACGAGGTTTTTCACGGCGTTCAGACCGAACTCTGTTGCAATTGAGATGACTGACCGCCACTAACCCAGAAAGAAATCTTGATGCTCGACCGACAATCCGAACCACACTCCCGGACGCTCGCGCCGGCCGATTCCGGCTGCGCGGTCCCCCGCCGCCCGAACCCCCGCCAAAAAGCGATTCAGGTACGCTTATTCAAGGACTAGAGCGTAGTTCAATTTCGGGTCAAGCG
>DAHVFB010000237.1 GCA_027317185.1 Deltaproteobacteria bacterium | reverse complement strand
ATCGCGCACGACAGTCCATCCGGTAATGATCTCATCGAGCGCCGGCTCGTTGAGTTTGCGCAACCCGGCGGTCTTGAAACGCGGGTCGCCGGCCAGCGCCGGCTGGCCGATCGCATCACACAGCGCGCGCCATTCGTCCTCGTTGCCGACCGCGATACTGACCCATTGATTTTCGTCACCCAGCGCCTTGTAGCAATCATGCGGCGCCATCCAACGATCGTGATTACCAACCCGCGGCGGCTGAGTAGCGTTAAGCGCATAATCGAGCAACCCTTCGGGCAGCAGTGCCAGCGTCGCTTCGAGCTGCGACACATCGATATATTGTCCCTCGCCGGTGCGCGCCCGATGGAACAGCGCGGCCATCACGGCGACCGCCGCGAACATCCCGGCGGTGGGATCGGCGAACGACAGCCCAACCTGGCTGGGACCCATCCCCGTATATCCCGACAGTCCAAAAAACCCTGCCAACGCCGCCGCCGAGGGGCCATAGCTGAGGAAGTTTTTCCACGGGCCACTCTGCCCGAAGCCGGACATCGAAACCATGATGATATCCCGCTTGACCGCGCGCAGGCGCTGGTAGCCGAGGCCCAG
This sequence comes from Deltaproteobacteria bacterium, assembly GCA_027317185.1. Lineage (GTDB taxonomy): Bacteria > Desulfobacterota > Binatia > Binatales > Binataceae > JAJPIG01. The sequence goes on along the minus strand of DAHVFB010000237.1, from coordinate 923 downwards.
CCGATCCATCGCACCGGCGGAAAAGTTCTCCGCCACGAGGTCGCAATGTTTCGCCAGTTCGAGCGCGATTCGCACACCTTCGGGATCCGACAAGTTGAGCAGCATGCTGCGCTTGCCCTGGCTGTATTGATTGAAATAGCCGGCCCGATTGACACCGGAGATATCGTCCGCGAACGGCGGCACGCGCCGTGTCGGGCATAGGCGCGTGCGCGACTCGACCCGGATCACCTCCGCACCCATGTACGCAAACTGCATCGTCGAATACGGCCCCGCCCACACCCAGGTAAGGTCGAGTATTCTGATCCCGGCGAGCGGCTTGGCGTCACGCGGCGGGGGAAGTTTCGCCCTGCCCGCGATTAAGCCGGGCGCGCGTTGTGCGAGATTTCCCTCGCGGTGCGAACGTGCATTATGCTGCCCCAGGCGCGGCGCCGGACCGCGCAACTGCCATCCACCGGCGCTGCTTTGGAATGGCGCGCCGGGCATCGGGACCGCGCCGGCGCGTCCGATTTCGATCGGCAGGAAAAATTTGCGATCGATCAATTGCTCGCAGGCGTACAGATCCCGCATGGTGCTGACCGGGGCGACCGGGATGCGGCGGCGCTGCGCTTCGAGAAATAAATCCTGCACCTTCCATTGCCTGACCCACTCGCCCATCAGCGCGTACAAGGCCTCGCAATGCGCGCTGCGTAGAGCGCCGGTGGCGAAGATTTCTTCATGCGCCCATTGCGGATCGCCCATCATCGCGACCATCCGCTGCCACTGATCCTCTTCGATAGCGAGCAGCATGATATAGCCGTCGGCGCACTCCATAATGGTCCATGGCGCAACCGCGCGGCGTCCCAGGCGCGAGGCCAGCCGCCCGCCGTAGGTATAATGCACGAGGGTCAATTCGAGCATCGCGGCGATACACTCCTGGCCGGATA
>DAHVFB010000236.1 GCA_027317185.1 Deltaproteobacteria bacterium | reverse complement strand
CCCTGCTGCTCGAGGACGCCGACACGGGCAGGATTATCTACGACTACAACGATGGTATCGAATGGCCGCCGGCCTCGATGGCCAAGATGATGCTGCTGATGGTGGCCGAGGACCAGATCAAGGCCGGCCGCTTTCATCTCAGCTCTCCGGCGACGATCAGCGCCAACGCCGCCTTCACCGGCGGCTCGCGTCTGGGCTTGCATGCCGGTGAGGTAATCCCGCTGGGCGAATTGATGAAGGCCGCGCTTATCCGGTCGGCCAACGACGCCGCGGTCGCCGTGGCCGAGGAGATCTGCGGCTCGACCTCACGCTGCGTCCAGATGATGAACGCGCGCGCGCGGAGTCTCGGGATGGCGCACACCGTTTACGGTACGGTCGAAGGCTTGCCGCCCACGCCGCTGCATGACGCCGACGTAACCGACGCCTACGACCTTGCGACGCTCGCCCGCGCGCTCATCCATCAGACCGACCTCCTGCAATGGTCTTCGATGGCGACCGCGCCGTTCGACGACGGGGCGGCGATCCTTCACAACACCAACCGTCTGATTGGCCACTTCGACGGCGCCGATGGGCTCAAGACCGGCTTCACGCTGAAAGCCGGATTCAACCTGACCGCTACCGCGCAGCGCGGCAACATGCGCCTCATCGCGGTAGTGCTGGGTGCGCCCTCCAACGGGCAACGTTTCGTACAGGCCGCCAAGCTGCTCGATTGGGGCTTCGACAACTTCGAGAGGGTCGAGGTGGTCCAACAGGGCCAGTTGTTGCCGATGCACGTGCGGGTCGGCGCCAATGAAGTGATGCAGCCCGTGGCGCAGCGCACGGTCTGGGCGGTGGTGCCGAAGAAGGACGTGGGCGAACTCAAGATGGATTTCGCCGTGCCGGCGTCGATGTACGGACCGCTGGCCTCGGGTCAGACCGTCGGACAGGTCATCGTGCGCAATCGCAGCGAGGTCGTGACCACGTTCGAAGCGGTATGTCCGTTCCCGGTTGGCCAGCAGCAGTCCGCGGTTGGCCAGCAGCCGGCGGTGATGGCCGCGCCGAACGCGCCGCTGGCCGAGGTCGCCAACGAGCGGGGCGCGTCGATCCGGGTCAGGGCGCCCGCAGCCGAGGTCGCGGCGCCGGCGCCTGCGATCGCGGTGCCGACGAATGCCGCCGCGGCGATCGCGGCGCAGATGAACGCGGCCGCGGCGCCGATCAATGCCGCGGTGGCGCCGACCAATCAGATTGCAACGCCCGTAAGGTGAAACGATGAATCCAGCCTCTCGCCAGCGCAACCGGCGCAACCGTAAACTCGCGCGCAAACGGCGCACCGACCCGATCCAGTCGCGCAGGCGCAAGCTTCGCATGCGCAAGAATCGCATCCGCAAAGCAAGCTGACGCCGCGCCCCGGCGCGCTTTGACAGCGCGCCGTCAAATTTCGTCGCGTTGCGCCGCGCGCCAGGCGCGGGCGATTCGAATCGCTGCGCGTAGATCCTTCGACTTCGCTCGCAGGCTCGCTTCGCTCAGGATGAAGTAAAAGAAGAGTATCGAGCGCCGGGGTTGTCTGATTGGCGTCGTGAGCGCCGCGTTGTGGAGTAAGAT
>DAHVFB010000235.1 GCA_027317185.1 Deltaproteobacteria bacterium | reverse complement strand
ATCAGCCGTATCAAACGCGAGCTTTACCGCCGCAAACTCGCAAAAATGATTAAGGAGGGCAAAGCCGATGAACAGCGGCCCTCCCGAGTCCAGATATAGATCGGCAGCCACTCCCTTGCGGGTGGTTTTCATGGGTACGCCGCAAATCGCGGCGCGCATCCTTGAGCGATTAATCCAGACGCAAGGTAAAATCCACCTGCTCGCCGGAGTGGTCACGCAACCCGATCGGCCGCGCCGGCGCGGGTTGCAACTGACCCCGAGCGAGGTGGCCACGATTGCGGATCGCTTCGGAGTGCCGGTCCTCAAACCCACGAAAATCCGCACGCCCGAATTCCTCGCGCAACTAAAAGCACTTGAGCCCGACGTGATTTTGGTCGCGGCATATGGCCGCATTCTTCCCACGCCGGTGCTGGAGGCGGCGCGCATCGCGCCGATCAACGTGCATGCGTCGATCCTGCCGGCGCATCGGGGCGCTTCGCCGGTGGAAGCCGCGATCCTAGCCGGTGACAGCGAAAGCGGCGTAACTATCATGCGCGTGACCGAGAAGCTGGACGCCGGGCCGATCCTGCTGCAACGAAAAGTGCCACTGGCGCCGGACGAAACTCAGGGATCGCTGAAAGACAAATTGGCAGAAGCGGGATCCGAGGCCGCGATAGTTGCGCTTGAAAAGATCGCCGCCGGAGAAATTACCGAAACGCCGCAGGACGAAAGCCTGGCCACTTACACGCGGCCGATCGAAAAATCGGACACGATTATCGATTGGCGGGCGAGCGCCGTTACGATCGAACGCGCCACGCGCGCGTACGATCCCTCGCCGGTCGCGCGCAGCTCATTTCGTGGTGAACCGCTTTTGATTTATCACGTCGAACTCGCCGCGCCGGAAAGCGAACAACTGGAGCCGAGCGTAATCGTTAGCCTCGATCCGGCTCCGGTAGTTCAATGCGGGCGCGGGCAATTGAGATTGGTCGAGGTGCAGGCGCCGGGGCGCCGGCGGATGCCGGCTGCGGATTTTGCCCGTGGGCGGCGGATCAGCTCCGGTGAGCGGTTCGGGACGTGACCCCTGGCATACGAAAGCGCAGCGCCGCCGCCGGTCCGATCGACCGGCGCGCCGGAATCGCCGTCCGCCAAACGGCTATCGAAATCGTGCGGCGCGTGAGCGCAGACGGCGCTTTCGCCGATGTGCTGCTCGGCCATCATATCGACGGATTTGAACCCGCCGACCGGCGTCTGCTAACGCTGCTGGTGCTCGGCACGATCGCCTGGCAGGGTCGCATCGATTACGAACTGGAGCAGCTTTCCAACCGCGCACTCACGCAAATCGCTCCCGCAGTCCTCGCGATTCTCCGGATTGGGCTGTTACAGCTGCGCTTCATGGATCGAGTGCCACGCCATGCCGCAGTGGATACCGCGGTTGAGATCGCAAAACATAACGTTGATACGGCCAAAGCGGCGGGCCTGATCAATGCGGTCCTGCGCCGGGCGGCGACGGTATCGATAGAACTGCCGCCGCGCCATAAAGATCAGGCTGGCTACATGGCGATCGCATGGTCGCATCCTCGATGGCTGGTCGAGAAATTCATTGAATGGTTCGGTAGCGATCAGGCTGAGCGCCTGATGGCGGCGAACAACGCCGCCGCCCCCAACGTCATTCGTCTCAATTTGGCGCGCGGTACGCGCGATGAACTGCTCACGTTCCTGCGCGGTGAAGGATTGGAACCGGCGGACGGCGGGATTCTTCCGGAAACCGTAATTTTGCGCAGCGCAGTCGGTATCGGCCCCGGCTTCTCGTCGTCAGGGCTTTACTATGTTC
>DAHVFB010000234.1 GCA_027317185.1 Deltaproteobacteria bacterium | reverse complement strand
GATCCCGACAGGATTGCCTTGCGCACCTTTGCCGGTATCGATTTCCACGGCTGATCGAGGCCGAATTTGTAATGCGCCGCGAGTGCTTCGAGCACCGGCTGCATGTAGGTCATGGTGGCCCACGGCGCAATCGCACCGTCCCCGATGCTCAAATCCTCGTTCTGCACCACCAGCTCGGGATCGAAATACATGATCGATCCGATTCCCGAGCATCCGCTGCAGGCGCCGTGCGGACTGTTGAACGAAAACATGCGCGGAGTGATCTCCGGATATGAAATTCCGCATTCGACGCAGGCGAAGCGCTGGCTGAAATAAATTCCGGTATCGCCCTTGCTGTCGAGCCGTTCGACCTTGAGCAAATCCTCCCCGTGCCGGAAAGCCACTTCGAGCGAGTCGGCCAGCCGCTTTTCGATACCCGGCCGGATCGCCAGCCGATCGACAATCACCTCAATCGTGTGACGCTGGTTTTTGTTGAGCGTGGGTTCGCTTCCGAGTTCGTAGGGCTGGCCGTCGATTTTGACGCGTACGAAACCCGCCCGGCGCAGATCCGCCAGCTCCTTGCGGTATTCGCCCTTACGATCGCGCACGATTGGCGCAAGGATATGAATACGCGAGCCCTCGGGCCAGCTCGTGATGCGATCGACAATCTGCTGCACGCTTTGCTGGGTGATTTCGCGGCTACAGTTATAACAAAAGGCGTGTCCCACCCGCGCAAACAGCAACCGCAGGTAATCGTAGATCTCGGTGATGGTGCCGACCGTCGAACGCGGATTGTGCGAGGTGGTCTTCTGTTCAATTGAAATCGCCGGCGACAACCCCTCGATCGAATCGAGGTCCGGCTTTTCCATCTGCTCCAGAAACTGGCGCGCGTAAGCCGATAGCGATTCGACGTAGCGGCGCTGCCCTTCCGCATAAATGGTATCGAAGGCCAGCGAGGATTTGCCCGACCCCGACAGTCCGGTGATCACCACTAGGCGATCGCGCGGAATCTCAAGATCGATGTTCTTGAGGTTGTGCTCGCGCGCACCCTTTATGACTATTTTGTCCGCCATCGGGGAAGATTCGGGAACAGCTTAATTATAACCGGCGGTTGCCCGCCACGCATAATCGATCGCGGCGATCATACTGATGGCGCTCGCCCGATTTTTGCCCGCGATATCGAACGCGGTGCCATGATCGGGCGACGTCCGCACGAACGGCAAGCCCAACGTCACGTTAACCGCCCGATCGAACTCCAGCGTCTTGAGCGCGATCAGGCCCTGATCGTGATACATGGCGACTGCCGCATCGAAGCGAAATGCGCCGTCTGACCGGCAAAATGCGGTATCCGGAGCGAGCGGCCCAAACGCCGCTATCCCCGCTTTTTGCGCGCCCTTGATTGCGGGCACGATGATGCGCGGCTCCTCGCTGCCGAACATGCCGTTCTCGCCCGCATGCGGGTTCAGGCCCAGCACGCCGAGGCGTGGACGCGCGATCCCAAGCGCATGCAGATGCTCGGCCAGCAGCGTAATTGTTTGTTGCACCTTCTCGACGCTCAGCGCGCGCGGCACCTTCGCCAGTCCGATATGCACGGTGACCAGCGCCAGCCGCAACTGCTCGCCGACGAACATCATCCGCCACAATTTGGTCCGTGAAATCTTCGCCAGCAACTCCGAATGGCCGGGAAAGTTATGCCCCGCCCGGTTCATCCATTCCTTGCTGATCGGCGCGGTGACCAGCGCCGCCGCCTCGCCGCTCATCGCCATCCGCGCTCCTTCGACGATATAACGATAGGCGGCGCCGCCGCCTTCGGCATTCGGATGGCCGGGCCGGTATGCGGCCGCGCGCAGCCGTCCCAGGTTCAGCAC
>DAHVFB010000233.1 GCA_027317185.1 Deltaproteobacteria bacterium | reverse complement strand
GGCACAGCAGCAGCATCCATGCGATGGCGCCCGGGCTGAGCGAACGCCCGGCCGGTGGGTTCACTTGATCTGACGGCATTTTCCCTCATGGCTAGTGGCCCCGTTTCCGAAATTCGTGATACATCCCGGCAACCTCTGACACGAACTTCGGAAGCAAAGGGGCCCTAGTAACTTCATCATCCTAGTGCCGCTTATCGATTTGAAGTTCCTGGACGACTTTACAGCACCTGCTGCGGGAACTTCAAATCGGCGGTACTAACATTACAGTTGTCTTTTTGCTTTGAGGTGAGCGCGTTGAGCGGCGGCCTGGTGAGCTCTACGCCAGAAAGACCATGCGATGATGCGTGCGGGTTGGATTCGCTTTCGAGCGAGTCTGATGGCGATGCGGCGGACTTCCTGGATTGACCAGCGGATCAATGACGGCGTGGCGATGCGTTGGTTTTTGCCGTGGTTCGACGTTTGGTTTTTTTTGGCAGCGGATTGGCGCGATGTCGGATCGCCGCCATCATGGCGAAGGCGAGCATCGCCATGGAAACGTGGCGATGCCAGCCATGCCAGGATCTGCTCTCGTTGTGATCGAGCCCGAACTCGTTCTTGGCGGTCTCAAAACTGTCTTCGATTGCCCACCGATGGCCTTCGACTGCCACCAGTGTTTCGATGGATGTTCCCGCTGGACACCAGGTGGTGAAGAAGGCGAGATCGCCATCGGCGATGCGACGACGGATCAGTAGACCGCGCGTCCACAGCCCCGGATTTGCGTCGTTTGATTGTTCGACTTCCAGATCGGCCAATTCGAGATAGCACCAATCATGCAGCCGCGGTCCTTTGGTCCCGGCTCCCGCGGACAGGCGTTTCCAGTCGGACGCACGCCGGGTCCGGGCGATGTCGGCGGCCGTGCCGGCGACTGATCGACGCTTGCCCCAGGAATGGAATACATGAGCGCTGCTGACTCCGAGTACATAGCCTTTGCCCGCCTGGCGTAGTTGCTGTTCGATGTCGCCGACACCGTAGACCGTATCGCCAGCAACCCACGCGAATGGGACAGCCGCGGCTATGGCGCGTGCGATCATTCCCGTCGCAAGCTTGGGTTTGGTTGCAAAGCCGGCGTCGGGGGGCACGTACGCGGCTTTGAGGCGATCCGGATCGTCGGTCCATTCCTTCGGAAGATACAGCGCGCGATCGATGAAAGCATGGCCGTGGCACGAAACGTAGGCAGCGAAGACGCCGATCTGGCAGTTGGTGATTTTGCCCGCCGAACCCGTGTATTGCCGCGCTACCCCGCACGACGCCTTACCCTGTTTGAGAAAGCCGGTCTCGTCGATCACCAGCACCGCATCGTCATCCGCCAAATGCTCGATGACATAGTCGCGAACGATATCGCGCAAAGCATCCGCGTCCCAATCGCGGCGACCCAGGATCGCTTGCTGCCGCCATGGACCAGGATCGCCTGCCGCCTCCGCGCGCATCCATCCGGTCTTGCGTTGCTCATCTCCGAGCAGGCCTTCCAGAAACAAGCCTGCATTCGTCGCAACACGATCTTGATTGAACAACGGACGTATCCGTTGCTTGATCTCACGAAGCGACGCCGCCCACAGCGCAAGCGTCTCTTCAATCGACGCTGTCCGCGCCCACGATCTTCGAATCATGGTTGCCCATGGATTCAGAAGCCTTCCGGAAAAGCAACTGTAATGCTAATTAACCCAAACCGGAATTTCGACGAAGAAATGTTGCTTCCGAGTAACAACCGTCAAGAAAGCGAATATTAACTTGACGAATCCGCTTTGTGCTCGTGCCATTTTGAGACAATACCGCGAGGATAGTCGGAAAGCGGGGCGGAAAATGAAGATAATTGTATTTGCCGCGTT
>DAHVFB010000232.1 GCA_027317185.1 Deltaproteobacteria bacterium | reverse complement strand
GCACTATCCCTGGTACTCCGACCCCGAGCGTTTGAATCGCATCTGGCGCGACTACGGCAAGCTGGGCCGGCAATTGTTTCCGCTATGAAATTCAAGGGTAGGGTGGGGCGCAGCCCCACGCGTTCAATCTGATCGCCAGGCGCGTGGGGCTGCGCCCCACCCTACTCATAACGGCTTCCGACCAACCAGCGACGAATAACGCATGGCCGCTCCTCAGATCACCATCACGCTCGCAGGCAACGGCTCGGTGACGCTCCGTGCGCCCCAGCCCGACGTCGGTAATCGTTCACGCGCCGGGAAGCAGTGAAGGTGCGGGTTGACGGTGAAAGTGAGCTGCCAGGGCCGCTGTCAGGTAGCCGAAGATCGAGCGCGATTGCAATCGGCAGGTTTCGCTCACCGTCAGCATCCGCTCGATGAAACGGCTGCCTGCTGCGCTCTGTGTCCCGAATGAGAGCTTGCGATAGATGACCGCCGGACGCAGCGCGCGTTCCGCCGTGTTGTTCGTGGGCTCGATGCCTTGAACCTCTACGAACGTCCATAACCATTCGCGGTGGTCGTATAGTTCGTTGCACATTCCGACCAGGCGCGCATGGCCGCTGCACGCGCCGCGCAGCAGCAATTGGTTGATTCGCTCTCGGATTGGGGCCATCTCGCGCCGAAATGCACGCCAGGAGATTTTGTCCGCCTTGTAACGCCACCAGGTGTCGAACATCAGCCGCACTTGTCGCATCAGGTCGTGTCCCAGCCGCTTGACTTGCGGGTCTTGGTGGTCGATCAGGGCCTGAAAGTCTCGCTTCAGATGAGCCCAACACCATTGCAATCGTTTGGCCCGCCAGTACATCTTGGCCCGGTCGCAGTTGATGACGCCGTTGAACGCGTCCCCCAGCAGCTTGGGCAAGGCCTCGGCCTTCCGGCTGCCAAAGATGGCGAACACGGCCGCCTGGGCGGTCACCGCCGCCCAAAGCCAGGCTTTCTGCTTGCCTTGTTTCGTCGGCGATTCGTCCAGATTCGCCTGCTTCGCATCGCCCAGCGACTTCCTCAGCTCTTCGTACGGCTGTTCGAGCGCGGCGGCGACCAGGTTTTGCATTTTCACGGTCAGCGACGGACAGCAGGGCATGCCGAGAAAGTCTTGCAGGAAGAAGGCCGCCCGGCGTTTGCTCTGTCGAAAGTGTCCCATCAACAGGCCGACGAAGGCCACCAGTCGCGGTCCCGACTGTCCCGTGGGGACGCCCGCGGGAAGCGGCGCACAGGTGCTCTCGCCGCAGCAACTGCACGTCCGACGATGCCGCTGGTATTCGATGACAATCGGTTGGATTTCCGGGAGTTCCCAAACCTGGTGCCGCAACGGCTGGGAATCTTCGCCTTTCAGTCGCGTACCGCAGCGCCGGCAATTTTCAGGATGCAGCGGGACCACCTTGCTGCATTGCTCCGCGGGAATCAGCGCCCGCTCGTGCTTTCGGTGGCTGCGTTGTCCGCCGCGTTTCTTCTTCGATTTCTTCTTGTCACGCGGCGGCTTGGCATGGGGATGCTCGGTGCTGGGCGGCAAAGACGAATTGCGGGGCGTCTTCTTCAACGCGGCCAATTCGGCCCTCAGTTCAGCCAGACGTTGTTCATAATGGTTGATAATCGAGACGATCAGCGCCTGGGTTTCAGGCGGCAAGGCCTCCAACTGTTCGCGGCTAATCGGCGGTTGCGGCAGCGACATGCCAGATATGTCGCCGATTTTGAATCTGGCGCGAAGGTCAGTTTTTCACGTCCCGGCTACGCCGGGACGTGAACGGTTACTTCGGCCAGAGCGTCTTCGCTGAGCCGATGCCCTCGCCAAGCCCGGCGCAGCGAGAACGCTTGGTCAATGAGCGCCAGCACCGCGCGCGGCAGGCGAGTCG
>DAHVFB010000231.1 GCA_027317185.1 Deltaproteobacteria bacterium | reverse complement strand
GGATTAGTGGCTGGGATCGAAGGGGCTATTTCCATAACCCTTAATCGTACTTTAACGCTCGATGGCGGCCGCAAACAACCCCCGGATAAGTCATTCGCCAACAGCTGATTGCGGCAACCTTCTGCCGAATCGAAGCGCATCCAACTTTATCGTTCCTTGAAACCGCAGGCGAGCGAGGCTTACGCCGGGGATAAGCTCCAACCTGCCAGATCTCCGCCGCCGGTCAGACTCTGGAATTTATTCCTTGCCACAAGGAGCCTTCCCTCATCTTACACCACGAGTGGCCTGTAACAGCCAATTCGGAAGTGGCCCGCTTCACAGAGTCATACGGGGCGTTGGGGTTTTGTGCGCATGATGCCGACAAATTCACTGCACAGGCCACTCGGCACTCATTCCCTACTCGCCGTTCAGCCCAATGCGCCCCCACGGGTCATTGTTTCACTCCACCACCGAGTCGGGTTAGAAACAGTGACGCTTGCGAGAATTTAAGCGTCCAGCGCACCGGGATGGGCCATCACCGGATCGCCGCCGCGCAATCGCTGCCCATTTACCGCCAGATGCATTTCGCTGTCGCGCAGAGCGCGTAGTTCATCGACTTGTATCGAGAAACGGCTGACCCTGATTTTTCGCTGATCGGCAAATTGATGAATGAAGGCCAGCCGCTCATCGTCGAGCGATTCAACCGCGATCATGATCTGATCGAAAGGATAAGTGTCACGGATGCGCGTCAGATCATCGAACGATCCGAGCACGCGATGGCCGTGGACCAGCTTGCCGCGTTTAAAGGCGTCGTCGTCCAAAAACCCAATCAATCTGGAGTTTCGATTCTGGCCCGAAAACAGATAGCGCGCCGCCACCGCCGCCGGCGCTCCAGCGCCAATGATCAACACCCGATCGCGCGGATGCGCCAGGCGATGAATCCCCTTGCGCAGCGCCCGAAACGACATCCGGGTTCCGGCCAGCAGGTTGAACAGCAGCAAAACGTACATCACCAGGATTGAGCCTGCGAGGGGTATCGGCACGAACAGCGATTCAACCACGATCAGAATTCCCGCCAGGACCGCTCCATTCGCGAATCTGATCAATTCGGACAGGCCGGCGTAGCGCCACATGCCGCGATAGACATCGGCGGCGGCAAACGCGGCGTAAGTTGGAATCAATATCCACGGCATCGCCCGCAGGATTGGCGCGAACTGGGCTTGCGTCATCGAGAAGTTGCGGCATAGCAGAAACGCGCCGAAATAGGCGGCGCTTATCAATGAAAAATCCAGCACGACTTCGACTAGCCGCCGCTTGTAACTGAGGCTCAAAATGGAACGGGCGAGTCCCTGCAGATATCCATATGCAATCCCGGGTGCGCTCGCATCGAAGGTCAAATCCATCATGAACAGTCCGCACACGGAGAACACCAGCGCGACCAGCGGCAAGGTCGCGATCAGGTAAGGATGCGGCAGCACACTCATCGCAACCGCGCTTGCCGCGCCAATCCCCGCCACTATCCAGCAGATTGCAACCGCGGTGCGAGTAGAAAGGCCCAAATGCATCAACCGATGATGAGAGTGATCCAATCCACGCCGCGAGACCGAGTTGCCGGTGGCAAGCCGCGTCACGCTGACCACCGCGGTATCCATCAGCGGCATCGCCAGCATCATGATCGGAAACACGTAACGCGTCACATGTGAATTGTGCGCCAGTCCGCCGCCCTTTAGCGCGAACATGCCCAACAGCAAACCGATCGGCAGCGCGCCGCTGTCGCCCATGAAAACCGATGCGGGGTGCATGTTATAGACGAGAAATCCTGCCAACCCCCCGACCAGCACCAGCGACCAGCAAACCAAAGCTGCGTTGCCATGTAGCCATCCGGTGATCGCCACCGCCACGCAGACCAACAG
>DAHVFB010000230.1 GCA_027317185.1 Deltaproteobacteria bacterium | reverse complement strand
ATTTCATATTATGCGTACGCTCTCCGCTCAGACCACTATCGTAATCAAGTTCCGGCGAGGTCAAGCTCTCACGGTTTGTCAATCAGGAACCATACTTCACATATATCCGCGGCAAAACGATCGAATGGTGTGCCGGGTGAGTGGCCGTATCGTACCCCAGATTCCACGCCAGCCGATGAGCCCGACGAATCTCCGTTCGGATTCCGGGGAATTTCGCGCGGCGTTCGTGCTTGAAGGACGGATTTCACAACTGTATAGTTCGCACTAACCAAGCGGACAGGTCTGAGGAGCTACATCCATCCATGGACGTGATGAAAACATTGTTCCTGAATCCACCCTCCTACGACGATTTCGACGGAGGTGCCGGTTCCCGTTACCAGGCGACGCGAGAAGTTTGGTCGTTCTGGTATCCGACCTGGCTCGCCTACCCGGCTGGAATGATTCCGGGAGCCCGGCTGCTCGATGCTCCGCCCCATGGATATACGCCCGAACGTACAGTCGAAGAGGCCAAGCAGTACGACCTGGTCGTGATGCACACCTCGACCCCTTCCCTGCGCCAGGATGTCCGTACCGCCGAAGCGATCAAGGCGGCGAACCCTGATTGCATTATCGCGCTGGTGGGCGGCCATCCAACGGCTCGCCCGGAGGAAACCCTGAAGCTCTCGAACGCGGTGGATATCGCGGGCCGCAAGGAATTCGACCACTCGATGGTGGAAGTGGCGCAGGGTATCGATTGGAGCAAAATCACCGGCATCAGCTATCGTCACAATGGTGCGATCCATCATAACGGCGAGCGTCCTTCGCTCACCAACGAGGAACTCGACAAACTGCCGTTCGTGACCGAGGTGTACGAAAAAAACCTCGATTATCTGCGCTATAACAGCCCCTATTGCCAGTATCCGTACGTCTCGATGTATACCGGCCGGGGATGCCCGGCGCGGTGCACCTTCTGCCTGTGGCCGCAGGTTACGCAGGGCCATCTTTATCGCGTTCGCAGCCCCGAGAACGTTTTCGAAGAGATCTGCACACTCAAGGATAAGTTCCCCAAAATCAAGGAACTTTTCTTCGATGACGACACCTTCACCGCCGATCCGATGCGGGCGCGCAAAATCGCCCAGCTAATCAAGCCACTGGGCATCACATGGTCGACCAATTCGCGCGCCAACGTCGATTACGAAACGCTCAAGATCATGAAGGATGGCGGCCTGCGGCTGTTCGTTATCGGTTATGAGAGCGGCAACGCGGAGATTCTCAAGAATATCAAAAAGGGCGTCCGCCTCGATCGCGCGCGCAAATTCACGCAGGACTGCCACAAACTGGGCATCCTGATTCACGGCACCTTCATTCTCGGCCTGCCGGGCGAGACCCGTGACACCATCCAGGAATCGATGCGGTTCGCGCGTGAGATGGATTGCGAGACCATCCAGGTTTCGCTCGCCTCGCCTTATCCAGGCACCGAGCTGTTCGAGTATGTCACCAAGAACGGCTATCTCGCCGTCGATCCCCTGCTCGACGAGTACGGGTATCAGAAGTGCACCATCAAATATCCCGGGCTTACCGCCAACGAGATTTATGGAGCCGTGGAGAAATTTTACCGCAGCTTTTACTTCCGGCCGCGCTATATCTTCAAAGCGGTGCGCAAGATGATGAGTTCGAGCGAGGAATGCAAACGGCTGCTCAAAGAGGGAATGCAGTTCCTGTCCACGATGCGCCAGCGCCGCGCCCACGTTCGCCAGGCCGCCTGAAGATTATTCCGGAATTGGCTTTCGGACCGGAAGCCGCTTTCGCAAAACTCAGGCATCGCCCGAACTGCTTTATCGCTCCATGTATGCGCTCGTCGTAGTGTCCGCGATTGGTGCTATTTCGTCGCTGCTTTATTACGTCGTCGGTTCGTTCGCCGCATTGCGATTTCGGCGCGCCGCGGCGCCCCCCCCGCCC
>DAHVFB010000022.1 GCA_027317185.1 Deltaproteobacteria bacterium | reverse complement strand
GAATACCTATGTCCATGGTGTATCCACTCCTTCACCGCTTACGCCGGCGCGCGCGGCCGCACCAGGTGCGCCGTAGCCGCGTTCGCAGCATACCGCGAATCGCCGTCGGGTTGAAAACCGCCGCGCAGGGCGGAATCGCCGCGCGGCGAAAATCTCGCGGCGCCAGCTGGAGTTCGCGCCGCTTGACGCCGCTTGGATATCCTTGACGATTGCGGTCCGTGATGCTTTCAAATCAGATAGACCGGCAAACGACGTGGGCGCCAGATCGTGCGCCGGTTCGCGGCTCGGATCACGCTGGCGGCTGGGATCACGCTGAAGGTTCGCATGCGGAGAACAATGGCCAATCCATTCGTAAAATACTCATCGCTGATCACCCTCGATCGTTATCTACGCACGCGGCAGCAGATCGATCCCGGCCTGATCGTGACGCTCGAGCAGGTCGCGCTCGCGGTAAAGCGCGTCGCGCATGAACTGGCGGGGGCCGCGCTCAAGGGCGGATTCGGCCATAGCGGATCGATCAACGTGCATGGCGAGCGCGTCGAAAAGCTCGACGAATGGTCCAACAACGTCTTCGTCGACACCTTTTCCGGCGGCGGTCCGGTCTGCACGCTGATCTCGGAAGAGATGGAGGAGCCGCGGCACGCCCGGGCGCAATGCACCAACGACTCGTATGCGCTGCTCTATGATCCGCTCGACGGCTCCTCGAACACCGATATCAATGGCGCGCTCGGGACGATTTTCGCGGTGCGCCGGCGGCGGCCCGGCCACGGCGAAGGTATCGAGGACGTGCTCGCGGCCGGCAGCGCGCAGATTGCGGCCGGCTACGCGCTCTATGGGCCGGCGACGATGCTGGTATGGACGGCGGGCGACGGCGTCAACGCCTTCGTGCTCGACCGCGGCATCGGCGAATTCGTACTCTGGCAGGAAAAAATCCGCATGCCCGAGCGCGGCAAGACCTACGCCGTCAATCAGGCCAACGCCGCGCGATGGAATCCGGGCACGCGCGCGCTGATCGAGCGGCTGTGCGGACCGAAGGCCGAGGGCGGGGGCTATTCGCTGCGCTATTGCGGCGCCTTCGTCGGCGACTTCCATCGATGCCTGCTCAACGGCGGACTCTTCTTCTATCCCAGCGAGGTAACCGCCGGCGGCGCGCCCAAGGGCAAGCTGCGCCTGATGTACGAGGTCGCCCCGCTATCGATGCTGGCCGAGCACGCCGGCGGCGCCGGCTCGACCGGGCGCGGGCGCGCACTCGAGGTCGTCCCCGAGCGCATCCACGAGCGCGTGCCGGTCTATATCGGCAGCGCGGAGGAAGTCGCGCTGGCGGTGAAGCTCAAGGTCGAGGGCTGATCGGGACCGCACGCGGCGACGGCCCGCCCGATCCCCGAGGCGCGCTACGCGCGGCGCGCAGGTCTTGATTGCATGCGCGCGGCGCGCGCATTACGGATCCCCGATAGTCGTGATCGGGCAACTCGGCGTCGGGCCCCCCGACGGCACGGCGTGCGGCAGTCCCTGGGCGCTGTTCTGCTCCAGGCGCGTGAACGGCGTGCCGGGCAGCGGATTGGTCGCGACCGTCAACAGATTCTGGTTGGCCGGCGGGGTCATCGTATAGGCCGAGGTGCAGAGCGTTGGATTTGTGTCGCAATCGATGGCCGCCGGCTGATAGTTCGAATCCATGACGGTGACGCGATAGTCAACACAGCCTTCGACCGGACAGGCGTAGTATGCTTCGCCGTCCGCAACGTCAGGGCACGGATTGAAGTTACTGCACGAGCAGTCCGGCGCCGGATTCTGGAACGTGGGGCAGGAGGTGCCGCAGCCGGCCTGCTTGGTCGGCGTGAGACATTCGCCGACGGGCGATTGGCCCTCCGTGTTGAGGTCGTCCTGGCGCACGTAGAACGTCAATATGCCGTTGTTGTAGTAATAGCTATCACTACTGGGAGTAACTTTAGTAATGTCGGTGCCAGCATTAGTCAGTTCAAAGGGCTGGTAGACGCATAACCGCTTCGACCTGTTCGGATCCTCGCGATCAACCACGGTCTCGAGTCTGATCTTGAGATTCGGATCGGCCGGCGTGTCGCAACTGGCCGTGTCGCCGCTGCCATTGGGCAACTTGAGCCCCTTGCCTGGGCAGTCCTTGAAAAGCGGCTGTTGCGTGTCGAGATTCCAGCACTGCGTGCGCATCCAGTACTGGCCCAGCGGGTCATTGAAAAATGGCGGACTGAGGATGCCGGTGGGCGATCCCCAGGATCTGAAGCCACGCGTGATTTTGAGCTTGTCCGGCGGTCCATTCACACCGTTGTAGACCAGCGAAACGCGCACGTAGAAGGTGTGATTATTCTGAGTCGGGCTGATATGTGCGTCGGTGAGCCCGATATCCACGACCTTGGGAATGCCCGCGATATCCTGATTGGTCTTATGCGCATCGATCGTCTTAGGCACGCTGATCGTATAGCCATATCCGTTTTGAACCTTGGGTTCCCAGACGCCGTTATTATTGCGCCCGTGAAGATCCATGCTCCAGTGCTGGCCTGGGTAGAGCGTCGGATAATCGACCGTATCCTTGGTGAAGGTGATCCATTGCTCGTATCTCTCATCGAGCGGGGGCACGTTATCGGCCGGCGGGGGTTTAAACCCCTTCTCGGGCCAGAGCGCCTGAAATTCGAGCGTGCCCACCTGCCCCGCGGAAATCAGCGAAGTCGGCCGGCCCTCCAGGACGGCGTTCTGACCGCCAGTCGCGAGACATTCGTCGATCGCGTTGGAGGCAACATTGAAGGGCAGGTTGTTGAGCGAGATCGGATATTCACCGGGAATGAGCGTGTTGCTAGTTGAATCGACGACTGACAACCCGGTCAGCGACCCGTCGCGATCGACTATCACAGTATTCTTGTCGCCGTCGTCAAAATCCCCCAGATTGACCAATTCGGTAAATATCTGATGACGGAAATCGACGTTGGTAAACAGCAGCCCCTCGGTAGTGGTCGTCGCCGGATAGGCACTCTGGTTGTTCTTGAACCAGCCGAGCGCGGCGTCGCCCTCGTAGATGAACCCGCCATGCGAGGATTTGTAGTTGGCAAGAAAGGTGTTATCCGCGGTCGTCAGATGGGGAGTTATATCGACATTGAAATTAACGAAGTGATCGTCGACGATGCGCGGCGGCCCGTCGTAGATAAAGAATCCACTGAAGTTGAAAGTCGGATCGGGATAGCCGAGACCAATCTGATCGAACGCCGCCGGCGTCTGATCGATACAGCCACGCTTGCCGCCGCCGGCCGGGTAGGCCGAATTCACGTCCGGGCACGGACCGAACCGATCGACATTATTCTGGCTAACGCCCACCACCACGGAATTCGCGAACATCGACCATACGCCCGGCGCGCTGCCGTCGGCGCCGCCAGCCGTAACGATCGAGATATCGTCGCGATTGGTGGCCAGACGGGCATTATTGAAAACAAACCAATCGGGCCGGATCCAGGCGCCCAGGTAACGGTTGCGCGAGGCATTGAGGCCGTTAAAGGTCGCAATCAATGCGTTAGTCTCGTCGCCCGGCTGCCCGACCTGCAGCGGATGCAGCTGGCCGGTCCAGGTATTGAAAGCCTCGCCGAAAAAGCCGTCATAGCAGGCGTGCGCGCTGTTGTTCAGAAAGGTGCCGACCGGCACGAAAGGCAGCCGTCCGCTGGGCGGCGGCACGTACCAGTAGCCGATACCGACGCCCTGGCATCCGCCGATCGAATTGCCGATCATGTTGGTGGTCGGGTTGACGATCCAGAATCCGCTCGCCGGTTCGGTATATAGTTGTTCGGTGGTGCATTTGGTATTTTCTTTCGGATAAGTCGGCGCATTAATCAGATCGTTGCCGCCGTTCCCATCCGGCACCATGCACGATCCGTGCGACGGATTTGTCTGGCTATCGACGTCGGGAACATTCAGGCCGTCGTAGCCGAGCGAATAGGCAAGGTTATCGCCGCTCCACCAATAGGCCGGAATCGCGCTGGCGGGCGAGATGCCGAAGTTGTTACTGGTCGCGCCCAGCCCCAAATTACCCTGAAATGTAATTTTATCTTCGTCGCCGATCTCTTCGTAAAAGAGATGGCCGTCGGCGCGCACGCAGACGTTATTGGTTATGTTGAGGTTAGTCGTCGAGTGGACCGTAACACATTTGTTGTAACTGTGATGTATACTGTTGGAATCGACCAGCGGAGAGGTTTTCAATATCCCGTCCTGGTGGAAGTGGATCGGGTAGCTGCCCAGCGAATCCTTGCCGTAGCCCGCGATCTCGACACCCTGGATATTCACCGCCGCGAAACCATGCAGCACCCTGGTTTCGCCGCCCCAGGCCTGGTCGAAGAGCCCCGCATTGGCCCATAGCACGCCGCCGGCGCAGGTGTCGCCGGTGCCGTTGTCGCATACTGTGGCGCCATTCCCGGTGGGCCACGACGCGGGCTGCCGGCTTCCGCTGGTACCGCCAGCCGTGGTGGAAAACTGATACACCTGGGCGCCGATTCGTACCTGAATCGCACTACTTGTCGAATAGCTATTATTCGCCATCCAGAAGGGCAGAGTGGATGAGGTCAGCTTGATATTGCGGCTGAGCAAACCGACCTCGGCGCGCTCGTCAACGCCAAAGTTCTTGCTGGCCGGATCGCAGAAGAAGGCCGGCAGCACGGTGCCGGCGGAATTTTTGCACGCCGGATTCGAGGGATCGGCGGAGGAAGGAGCGAGCCCGCCGAAATGGTAGTATTGCAGCGGTTGAACCAGGGTCAGCAGGTATCCGCCATTGATGCTGTCGACCTGCGGATCCGCCGCGAGTTGCGCGATTTCGGTCTCGAACGGCGAGTAGCTGGTCGTCGCGATCGCGATCCAGTCACCCTGCTTCCAGCCGCTGGCCGCGTCGATCACATTGTCGGTGACATGGATTGTCCGCGCGTCGGGTTCGGTCACCGGCGCACCAAGGCCCTTGCCGGCACCATAAAGGGTGGGATCGCCCGCCGGCTTGAGCAAGGTCGTCCAATTGACGCCGTTGGGCGGAACTCCCTTGGCGCCGTACATATTGAGCGTGCCGTCCTGGCAGACCAGAATACCCTTGTCGAAACGCGACGCTTCGCCGTCGCGATTTCTGCAATCCGGAACGAAGGGCAATTTATCGGGTCGCACCCCGGTCAACTGGATCGTCACCGTATTGCCCGCGTTGCCGGTACCCGATCCGATTGGACAGCTCGAGTTGCCGACCTGCAAAGTGCCGTGAATAAAGATGTTGGCGGTCTGCAGCGACAGATTGCCGCTGTTGGGAAAGGATAACGTCGCGCCTTTTTCAATCGTGATGTCGCCCAGATTGACGAACGACTGGTCGACGTAATACGCCTTTCCCGCGCAATTTCCCGAACCAATCCTGACCGGCTTATTGGAATTTCCAGCGGGCGACACGCAGATCGAAAGCGCTGCTCCGGTCATCAGGGCCGAGCAATCCGCATACGCCCCGCGCACGTTGAGCAAGCTGAGCGCCATTAAAGCAACCATCAGACTCGTGAATTTGAGCGGCATATAGACCAAAGAGGACTTGAATGCATCCTTTCCTCTACGGATATCGCGGTCCATCTTCACCTCTTCAGGGAGTCAATGAGTGCGGCATAAAACGCAATGCTGCGTACGGGACGTGCTTCGTCGAGCCAAAGCTCGCGCGCCAATGCCGAAATACCACATTCCAAAGCGTGCAGCTCGATAAGATAGCGTAACGTCATAGACGCAGGCCAAAATGCAACCTTCGAGTCTTTTCAGCGTCCGAATCTTAATGGTGGCAATGATGAAGATCAATCATGACATGAGCCGCGGTATCCTAATTGGGCCTTAGAAACGGATTAAAGGCTATTTATCGCGATAGTACCGTGCACAAGCGGAATCGGGGGGCGGGAAAGCATGCCGCTTTGCGCGCAAAGGCGGCGTTGGGTCATTATTGAGGCGTCGCGTGCGTTGCAGGCGACTCATCGGTGTATTACAGCCTGTCGTGTCCGACCGATCAGGAGGATTTCTGAATGGACGATCGCAATCTTCTATCCGGCATTCGCGTGATTGACTGCGGAACCTACGTCGCGGGGCCAGCGGCGGCCACCGTGATGTCGGACTTTGGCGCGGACGTGATCAAAATCGAACGGCCGGGCGGCGGCGACCTGTGGCGGCTGTTTTCGAGGCTCCCGGGCTCGGCCCACTCGGAAGTCGACTGGTGCTGGATTCTCACCAACCGCAACAAGAAGAGCGTCGCGCTGGATCTCGCTGATCCGGCCGCACGCGAGGCTCTGATCCGCCTGGTGCGCACCGCCGACGTCTTCCTGACCAACTATCAGCGCCCGCTGCTCGATAAGTTCGGGCTCTCGTGGGAAGAGCTGGCTGCCGTCAACGAGCGGCTGATTTACGCCCACCTGACCGGCTATGGCGACGCCGGCGAGGACGCCGACGATCCGGCCTTCGATGCATTGGCCTACTGGGCACGGTCGGGCCTGATGATGTCGGTGACCGGGCTCGACGGGACACCGGGCGGACCGCGTCCCGGGATGGGCGATCATCCGACCTCGATGTCGATGTTCGGGGCGATCATGCTCGGCCTCTACCAGCGCGAACGGACGGGGCGCGGATCGCGGGTGACCACCTCGCTGCTGGCCAGCGGAGCGTGGGCCAACGCGTGCGATATTCAGGCCAAGTTCTGCAACGCAACGTTTCCGCAGCGCGGCGAGAGCAAACATCCGCCCAACCCGCTGACGGCCGCGTACCTGACGCGCGACAGCAAGCTGTTTCTGCTCGTTCAAATCGATCCCGACAACGAGTTTCCGCGGCTATGCGCGGCCTTCGGGCAGCCGGAACTGGCGACCAACGATTTGTTCGCCGACAACGCCGGGCGGGCGCAAAATGCGGGTGCGCTCTATGCGATCCTGCAATCCCAGTTCGAGACCCGCGAGCTGGCCGAGTGGCGCACGATTTTCAAGCGCAACGACGTCAAGTGGGCACCGCTGCCCAGGCTCGACGAGGTGGTCAGCGATCCGCAGATGCGCGCGGCCGACGCCTTTATCAAGATTGACTACCCGGGCATCGGCGTTTTCGACACGGTAAACAGTCCCGTATTCGTCTCCGGGGTGACCAAGCGCACGCCCACGGCCGCCCCCGAAATCGGGCAGCATACGCGTGAAGTGCTCCGCGAACTCGGCTATTCCGAAAGTGCGATTGACGCCTTGGAGCGCGGCGTCAGTCCGCAATCCTGATCGGCGGCGCGGCGCTTGCGTCCGAAATTATTCAGGGCGGTGATCGCGAGTGTCACCCGCGTTCACCGCCCTGCCCTATGTCATAGCCACAGCCGCCAACACCGGCTATTACCCACCCAGGCGCGCGGCGGGCGCCGACCGACTGACTATTTGATCGCGATCGGATTCACCGCCGAACCACATCCGTAGACCAGCTTGAGCGGCGCGCCGGCGAACAGGAAAGTATATTGGCCGTCCTTGGCACAGTCGGCCGCCAGATCCTTGAGCCAGACGATCTCGTTGAAGATCACGCCGAGGTTGCAGAGCAGCGCCGAATGCAGGATGCCGAGTCCGCCAGTCTCCTTGTTGAGACCCTGCTCGCATCCGATCGTGTCGGCGGTGATCGACGGAATCTCCATCTTGTGCCACCACTCGACCAGCTCCTTGCTGTACTGAAGGCCCGGCTCGTCGAAGGGCTCGCCCTCGGGAAACAGGGCCTTCTGCCCCTCCTTGTAGAAGCGATCGAGCCATCCCGTATGCAGCACGATGATGTCGTGCTTCTCGATCGTAACGCCCTGCTTCTTCGCCGCGCCGAGCAGGTCATCGAGTGAGAAGCCCTCGTCGCGATCGAGATGCTCCTTGCCGCGGTAGCGCGCCGCGTCGATCAGGATGCCGCGGCCGATCACGCCGTGTTCGGCGATCGGCTTGATCGAACACTTCTGCAGGCCGCCGATCGTGGTTTTGGGATCATACCCATTGTAGAGTTTTTCGCCATACCAGGCATGGCCCAGCGCGTCGTACTGGGTAGTGCCCTGCGGGAACATGGTGACGACGTCATCGGAGTATTTGAGGCCGCCGGGAAAGGGCTTGATCCGTCCGCTGATGTAAAACCCTTCGTCGGCGGTCATCGTATGAATCGGCTGCGCGCGGATCGGATGAAGCGGATCGCCCTCCGGCCGCGCCACCGGAACGCCGAGCATGAACACCTTGCCCTGCTGCACCGCCTTGACGCCGCGCAGAACCTCGGCGCTGGTCAGGAAATTGAGGCTGCCGATCTCGTCGTCCGCACCCCAGCGGCCCCAGTTCTTCGGCAAGCCCTTGAGTACGTCGGTAAAATTCTTCACTTCGGCCATCGCTGATATGCTCCTTCGCTCGATCTGGTGAATCAGGATCAGGCGCGCGCCGGCGCCGTGAGTCCGTAAAGTTCGGCCACGTTGTCGTGCAGCAGCCAGTCCTTTTCCTCTGTGGTCAAGCCTATAGTATGCTTGGCGAGCAACTCCTGCGAGCGCGGCCAGGTCGAATCGCTGTGCGGAAAGTCGTTGGCCCACATCAGCCGGCGCGGATTGCACATGTCCTTCATCTTGAAGGCTACCCAGTCGTCCTGAAACGTCATATAGACATTTTCGCGGAAATACTCACTCGGCATCTTCGACAGCTTGCCGCTGGTCATCCAGTAGCGATGGCGCTCGAAGGCGTGATCCATCCGGTACATGAAATGGGGCGCCCAGCCGGCGTCGGCTTCGACGCAGACGATCTTGAGCGCCGGATTGCGCTCGAATACGCCGCTGAAGATAAACGTGCCGATGATGTCCTGGTTGCCGCGGATGATCGACATGAAGGCGTTGATGCGCGGGCCGCGCGAGGCGCGGGCGACGCCCTCGTTGGAAGTGAGTATGTGGAAGCTAAGCGTCATGCGCTTTTCGATCGCCGCGGCCCAGAATTCGTCATAGATGGGGCTGTCGTAGTCCTCCATCACCGGAAAACCCGGCATCATCACACCGCGCAGACCCATCGCCTTGATCCGGTCGAGGTCCGCGATTCCCTCGGCCGGCGAGCGCATCGCGGTCTGGCCGAGGCCGATCAAACGTTCGGGATGGGGCGAGCAGAACTCGGCGATCCAGAGATTGTAGGCGTCGAAGCAGGCCTTTTTATAATCCGGATCGCGATGGTTACAGAGGATCATGCCGACGCTCGGATAGATGATCTCGGCCGCGATGCCGTCGATCTCCTGGTCGCCAATGCGCGCCTCGGGATCCCATCCGCCGCGATGCAATTCGTCGAACTTGGCGCGCGCCGCGGCGCCCGCCAACTCTTCGGCCTTTTTACCGGCGGCCGCCACCAGGCCCATCGGGATGGTCTCGGTCATCCCGTCGATCACGTAGATGTCGCCGCGGTTATCGTCCCAAACGACGCGCGGCGCGGTGTCCTTATATTTTTTGTCGATATGCGCGAGATAGGTGTTGGGCGGCTCCATGATATGGGAGTCCGCGGAGATGATCGGTTTGGTGGTAACCGTGCTCGTCATGCGATTTCTCCTTCGATCGGGGTGATCCGCGCCGGACCGGCCGCGGTCGCGTCAGAATTCCTTGTTAGTCCAGTTGAGCCGCGCCGTAAAGCAAAAAGCGGACTCTCCGGTCAATCGGCGGAACCGGCCCGCAAGGACGATGCGTCGGTTAGGGAACCTCTGCACAAGGCTCTGCGGTCACCCTGAGCGCAGCGCATGGGTCCCGGATCCGGGATTCTTCGCTGCGCTCAGAATGACAACCTGACTTGTGCAGAGGTTCCTTAGTGGCCGGAAACGCCGCCGCTGGCCGCGCGATTGCGCTGGAGCAGCAGCAAGGGACGGAATCAGCACGACCATCGCACGGTCAGCAGGCGGTTGATATCGTTGAACGAGAGCATCGCGGCCTGCGCCTGAATCGCGCCGTAGATCATGCCGAGACCCTGCTTCTGCCCGGTGACGATCTGGGGCAGATAATTGAAGCCCGGCGAGCCGGGCTGAAGCGGCGACGCATTACTGACCACCAGGGAGAGGATGCCGAGATAATCGACGTGGCCGCCGCGCGCGCGGCGCTCGCGCATGAACGGCGGATCGTGGACGAAGCGAGACCATCATGAAGGTGATCGCACCGAGCGGCAGGTTGATGTAGAAATTCCGGCGCCAGTTCCGTGGCAGAGCCATATAGCGCAATGCGCGCGCGCTGCACAGGCCGGCGCGGTCAATACGACGCCATCATGGCGGCCAGCGCGAAGCGCAGACGATGCATTCAAGGCCGGTCGTTTGACTGTATGCGCATAGCGCAATAGACCAGATTTGCGGCTGCGATCCTTGCGGCCATCAATTCAAACTCGGCGAGGCGCAAATGCAGGTATATGAAATTGGCCAGCGCGGCGGGATTGACGGGCTCAAGCTGACCGAGCGGCCGACGCCCAAACCGGGGCCCGGACAGGTGCTCCTTCGCATGCGCGCGGCTTCGCTCAATTATCGCGACCTGATTATTGCGAACGGCGGACTGGGTTATGCCGCCGGATCGCGGATTCCGCTCTCCGACGGCGCGGGCGACGTGGTCGAAGTCGGCGCCGGTGTCACGCGCGTACGGGCCGGCGATCGCGTCGCGCCGATCTTCACGCAGAGCTGGCTCGGCGGTGAAATCGGACGGCATCTGCCGACCGCGCTGGGCGGCGACATTGACGGGGTGCTGGCGCAATACGTGGTCCTCGACGCCGACGGGCTGGTGCACTACCCGGGCCATCTTGCATATGAAGAGGCGGCGGCGCTGCCCTGCGCGGCGGTAACGGCGTGGAGTGCGCTGATCACGCTCGGGCAGCTTCGCGCGGGCGAAACGGTGCTGGTGATGGGCACCGGCGGAGTCTCGATTTTCGCGCTGCAGTTCGCGCGGATGACCGGCGCGCGGGTGATTGCGACCTCGAGCAGCGACGCCAAGCTGGCGCGGCTGGGCGGACTCGGCGCGGCCGAGCTGATCAACTATCGCACCACGCCCGAATGGGGTAAGCGCGCGGCCGAGTTGACCGGCGGGCGCGGCGTCGACCACGTGGTCGAAGTGGGTGGCGCCGGCACGCTGGCGAATTCGCTGGCGGCGGTGCGGCCGGGCGGCCGGATCAGCCTGATCGGACTGCTGACCGGCTTCGGTGGCGAATTCAATCCGATCCCGATCCTGCTCAAGAGCATCTGCTTTCAGGGCATCCGGGTCGGATCGCGCGATATGTTCGAGGCGATGAATAGCGCGATCGAGACCGCACAACTGCGCCCGGTAATCGATCGCACGTTCGATTTCGCCGAGGCGCCGGCCGCCTACCGCTATCTCGAGAGCGGCGTGCATTTCGGCAAGGTATGTATCCGGATATAGCTATCGCCAGGGCGGCGACTTAGTATTGCCACGGCGACGAGTGAGTAATAGATAAACCCTCGCGAGGAATATGAGTATGGACAATGCGGAACTCGAAGCGCGGATTACCCGGATCGAGGATATCGAGGCGATCAAGCGGCTGAAGGCGCGCTACTGCGCAATCTGCGACGACAAGCACAATCCCGACCTGATCACGACGCTGTTCGCCGAGGACGGTATCTGGGAGGGCGCCGACCTCGGGAGCCATCAGGGGCATGCGGCGATTCGCGCGCTGTTTCAATCCTTTCAGGAGCGCATCAGCTTCTCGCAGCATAACGTGATGAACCCGATAATCGAGGTCGCCGGCGATCGCGCCAAGGGTTCGTGGTACCTGCTCGGGCCGTTCACCTTTCGCAAGGGCAATCGCGCGCTATGGCTCGCGGCCCGCTATGACGACGATTACGTAAAGGTCAACGGCGAGTGGAAGTTCCAGCATCTACGGGCGATTGGCCGGATGGCCGCGCCGTACGCCAAAGGCTGGGCAGCGTAGAATAGTTTCGGTGTCCACGTACGTCGCATCGGACGGGCGACGCGGGAGGGACGCATCGGGAATCCGCAACGAATGAGGCGGGACATGGAACACCCCATATCCCGCCTCTGGCCTATTCAGTCGATTATCTAACGCAGGCCGGCGACAAATTCCTTGAGTGCCGCGTTGAATTCGAGCGGCTTTTCCAACTGATGGAAATGGCCAACGTCCTTGACTACGCTGAGCTTCGCGCCCGGGATATTGTCGGCGAGAAACTTATTCGCGGCGACTGGCGTGGCGTTGTCTTCTGCGCCCGCGATCACGATCGTCGGCGTGCGGATACTCGAAAGCTGGTTCTTGATATTCCAGCCGAAAACGCCGTTAGGATCGGCCATCGACGAGTCGAATACATGTTTTGGGAAATTCGACTGGACCTGAAAGTGACTCTTCATTACTTCGAGGATCTCCGGACGCTCGCGCTTCGATTTCGCAGAGACGGCGCCCTCCAGCAGCGCGCTGAAGGTGCCTGCGAAATCATTCTTAAACGCCGCGGCGGCCTCTTTGGGCATGCCTTCGCCGAGTCCGGTGCCGGAACTCAGGATGACCTGCCCGAGCACACGGCCGGGATTGTCGAGCGTGAACTGCATCGCGATCATGCCGCCGATCGAATTGCCGACCAGCACCGCCCGATCGATCTTTTCCGCGTCGAGCACCGCCTTGACGTCGCGCGCATGCTCCTGGATCGAATAGCCACTTTTGGGCTTGTCCGAGCGTCCGTGGCCGCGATGGTCAATGGCTATCACATGGTTGGTGCGGGCGAACGGGAAAATCTGGTAGTACCAGATATAGCCATTGGTCGTCCACGGATGGAGAAAGACGATTGGCGTTCCCTGCCCGTGAATGTCGTAGAAAATTTTGGTTCCGTTATTTTCAGCGTACGGCATCGAATGGTCTCCCTGCTGCGCGGCACGGACGAAATCGAGCGATCCGCCGGGCCGCGATTAGATTCGTTGGCTCAGGCGTGCGCGCCTCTCAAGCATTGGATATATACCAGCCTGCGCGGTTTTGCACGGATCGACAAGGGCGCGGCGACGGCGCGCGAAAGCGTTGCGGCCGTGGAAACGACGGGCCATGCGATGTTTGACATGGACGGCGCGGTTGCCGGATAAGCGAATATGGCTGCGGGCCGGCGATCGCGGCTCGCACAGGCGCAAGCGGAGGAAATCGCAATGGGACGGATATTCTTGCGGCGGGCGAATCTGATCGACGGCGCAAACGCGCCGCGGAAAAACGCCACGGTGGTGGTCGAAAACAATCGCATCGCGGCGGTCGCGACCAACGGCGACGCACCTAAGCCGGGCGCCAACGACGTCGTCTATGACGTGGCCGGGCGCTCGCTGATGCCCGGAATGATCCAGTGCCATTACCACGTCGCCTACGACAATATCGGCACGCTATTCGACCTCGACATGAAGCATCCGCCGACGATGCTGACGCTGATCGCCGCGAAAAACGCCGAACTGCTGCTGCGCTGCGGCTTCACCGGCGCGGTCGGCGCGGGCACGCTGCACAATATCGACGTGACGCTCAAACGCGCGATCAACCAGGGCCTGATCCCGGGACCGCGCTTCATGGCCGGCGGACGCGACGTGGTGACGACCGGCGATTCCGTCGACTTCCATCCGAGCTGGTGGAAAATGCAGATGGAGGGACTCGGTTTAATCTGTGACGGACCCGACGAATTCCGCAAAGCGGTGCGTGACGAAATCAAGCAAGGCGTCGACATCATCAAGCTCTACCCGACCGGCGGTCACGGCCTGGCGTGGCCGGCCGACGTGATGACGATGACGCTCGAGGAGATGAAAGCCGCGTCCGACACCGCGCACGAACGCGGCAAGAAGATTCGCGGGCACATTATCTCGAAACGCGGGATCATGGCGGCGCTCGACGCGCGGCTCGACGTGATCGATCACGGCGACCAGATGGACGACGAATGTATCGAGCGGATGGCCGAGCAGCGGACGTTCCTGGTGCCGAGCCTGTATTTTCCGTACATGATGGCGGAACAGAAACGGCGCGAGGGCAAGGCGTCGTTTCCGGGCGTCGAGGAGATGACGCGCGGCCTCGAGCATTCGTACCTGACGCTACCGAGGGCCCAGGCGGCGGGCGTGAAGATAGTGATAGGCGACGACTTCGGCACCTCCGCGATGCCGCATGGCGACTACGCCAAAGAGCTCGCGGCATATGTCAACGGCGCGGGAATTCCGGCGCTCGAGGTGATCACGTGGGCGACCCGCAACGGCGCTGAACTGCTCGGGATGGGCGACGAACTCGGCACGATCGAAGCGGGCAAACTCGCCGATCTGATCGTGGTCAACGGCGATCCGGTCAAGGACATCACGGTGCTTCAGGACCGCGCCAAGCTCGACGTAGTGATGAAAGACGGCAAATTCGTCGAATGCCATCTGACGCCGGGCAAAGCCGCGGCCAGGGCGGCATGAATCGTCGCGCGCGGCGCCGATCGGCATAGCGGATAGCCAAGCGTGCTCAGCCCTGAGCATGGGCAAGAGCGGACCGGTGCGGCCGAATAGCTATTAGCTATTCGGCCAATTCGCCGAGCAGCGCACCGGCGTCTTTCAGGTCGACGATGCCGAAGCCCTCGGTGAACCAATTGTAAATTACGCCCAGCATCGTACGCGCCTCCTCGTGGCGACCTTGTTTGTCGAGCAGGCGCGCGAGGCTCGCCGTGGCGCGCAGCTCGGCGGTCCGCGACGCCTGGCGGCGCGCGACATCGATCGATTTGCGCATGCTCGCCTCGGCCGCCGACTGCGCATCGGCGCCGCCGAGTTGGAGATAGAGCGCGCCCTGGACAAGATAGACGAGGGACTCGCCGACCCGCAGCCCGCTGCGTTCGATCTGCTCGATCGCTTCGTCGATCAGCTTGAGACCTTCGCGCGCCGCGCCAGTGTGACCGAGCGCGTCGGCGGCCGCAATTTTCCAATAGAGCTGGTGGCCGCGCCGCTGGTTTCGAAGTCAGCGGCGCCCCCGCGCAATTGCGCAATCGCCTCGTGGAATTGCCCGCGGCCGAGCAGGATCCGCCCGCGGGTGACGGCGGCCTGCGCACTCCACAGCGAGAAACCATTCTCAGTGGCGAGCGCGTCGAGCGCGTCGACATTCTCCATCGCGGTGGAGGTGTCGCCGATTTCGCGGCGAATCTGCGCCAGGCTACTCAGCGCGAGCGCCACCGAGTAGGGTCCGGCGCGGCGCGCCAGCACCAGCGCCTCCTCGCCGCGTGCGAGCGCCTGTGTCGGATAGCCAAGCGCCATCAGGGCCGTGCTCAGGATTGAAAGGATCATCGGACGGGGCTCGCCCACGTCAACGAGCGGATAGCCGGGAAGATCGGCGGGCAGCGCCAGCGCCCGCTGGCAGAAATCAGCCGCCGCGGAGAACTCGCCAAGCAACACGTGAGTCTGCGCGAGGGCGATATACGCCCCCATGAGCATCGCCGGATACCCAGTGCGCTCCGCAATAGTCAGTTGCTCGAAACCCAGCGTGCGCGCCGTCTCCAGCTCGTGGCGCATGATGTAACTAAATTGCAATCCGAAAACCACCCAGTAGAGCGCGTCGACGTCGCCGAGCTGCTCGCAGAGCTCGCGCGCGCGATCGAAGGCCTGCCGCACCTCGTCGGCGCCGGGTCCGCGCAGCGGAATCAGGAACTGGGCGAGCGCGGTGAGCATGTGGATTTCGAGGCGGTCGCGCTCGTCCGAAGGGGGCATCGTGGCGATGAGCTTGAGCGCGGCGGTCATGTGATCGGCGGCTTCGGGATAGGCGGCTCGGCGCGCCGCTTGCCGTCCGGCGAGATCGAGATAGTGAACTGACGCGAGCGCGTTGCCGGAGCGGGTGTGATGATTGGCGAGGTCGGCCAGATGGTCGTCGAGGCGGCCGGCAAAAATATTCTCGATCGCACGGGCCGCGCGATCGTGCAGTACCCGGCGCTGTTGGCCGAGCAGCGAACCGTAGGCGACCTCCTGGGTGAGCACGTGCTTGAAAGCGAAGCGGGTGCCGTGCGAATCGGATTCCTCGTAGATAAAATCGCCGGCCTCGAGGTCGGCGAGCGTCCCTTCAAATTGATCGGCGGAGGTGGCGGCGAGTTCGCGGGCGAGGGCGGCGGGAAATTCGCGGCCCAGGACCGCGACGGTCTGCAGCAGGTCGCGTTGGGCGGGCGCCAGGCGGTCGATGCGCGCGGCGATAATTCCCTGCACCGTTTGTGGAATCCTGACATCGGCGAGCGAACGCGTCAGCGTGACCTCACCGGTGCGGGCAAGGATGCCCTGCTCGAAGAGCGCGCGCACGATCTCCTCGATGAAGAACGGATTACCCTCGGTCTGCGCGAAAATCAGGCGCTTGAGATCGGCGAGCGCGGGCGACGGACCGAGCAGCGCGGCTAGCAGCTCCTGGGTGCATTCGACCGGCAGCGGGCGCATCTCGAGTTCGCCGTGATAGGCGCGTCCGGTCCACCGATGCGGGTACTCGGGGCGATAATTCAGCAGTATCAGAATAGAGGCTTGCTCGATCGAATCGACCATCAGATCGAGCAGCGCCTGGCTCGCCCCGTCGATCCAGTGGAGGTCTTCGAAAATCAGAATGAGCGGCTGATTGGCGCTCTCGCGGATCAGGATGCGCCGGATCGCTTCGAGCGTGCGCTGGCGTTTAATCTGCGGGTCCATGCGGGCCAGCGGATCGTCGCCCTCCTGGATACCCATCAGTGTGAACAGGTAGGGCAGCGTATCGTCGAGCGTGCGATCGAGCATCAGGATTTTGCCGCCGGCCTTCTCGCGCCGCCGACGCAGATCGTCGCTGTCGGCGATGCCGAAATAATCCTCGAGCAACTGGATTACCGGCAGGTACGGCGACGCCTTGCCGTGCGACACGGCGAAGGTCTCGAGCAGCAGGCATCCGCGGCCGGCGACCGCGTTGAACTCATAGAACAGCCGCGATTTTCCCACGCCCGCTTCACCGGCCGCACAGAGTACCTGGCCGTGACCGGCGCGGGCCAATTCCAGCGCATGCTTGACGCGATCGAGTTCCGTGACGCGGCCGCAGAATTTCGTCAGCCCGCGCATCGCGGAAACCTGCAGGCGCGTGCGCAGTGGACCCAGCCCGATCGCCTCGAATACTTCGATTGCGGCGCTGACGCCCTTCACCCGCCGGGCCGAGCGCTTTCAGCGCGAAATATCCGGCGACCAGGCGCGCCGTCGCGCCGCTCAGCACGATCGCGCCGGTCGGTGCGATTGCCTGCAGGCGCGACGCGAGGTTGGTCGTATGGCCGATCGGCGTATACTCGGTGCGCTCGCCGGTCTCGATCGATCGCACCACGACCTCGCCAGTGTGGATGCCGACACGAATCTCGATCGGCACGCGGCCTTCGGCGCGCAGCCGCGCGGCGTAGGTCAAGATCGCGGCCTGCATGCGCAGCGCCGCATACAACGCCCTTTGCGGATGATCCTCGTGCGCGACTGGCGCCCCGAACAGCGCGAACATACCGTCGCCGGTCGATTGCACGACGTAGCCGTCGAAGCGACGCGCCGCCTCGATCATGATGCGCAGTGCCGGATCGATGATCGCGCGCGCCTCCTCCAGGTCGAGGTCCTCCATCAACTCGGTCGAGCCCTTGATGTCCGCGAACAACGCCGTCACCGTCTTGCGCTCGCCCTCGATCACCTTCGAGGCGGCCGGCTGCTCCGGCGCGACGCGGATATTGAGAGCCGTTAATTGAGCTTGGGATGAGATGATTGCGGCAGTGGCCGAGTGTGCGGCGAGCGCGGCGCCGTAATCCTGGCAGAACTTCGCGCCGGGCGGATTTTGAAACTCGCAGGCGGCACAGCGGATCGCGATCGCGGAGCCGCATTCGATGCAGAACTTCGCGTTGGGATTGAGCTCGGCGTTGCAGCTTGCGCAGTGCATTGAATGGCCGGCGCCCCCCGGCGGCGTGGTTCGCGCGCCAAGCTATCACGATCGCGCGGCGCGTTATCTATGCATTCCCTCCCGGTCCGGATGAGTCCGCCATCAATCCGGCGACAGGCGCGCGGGAATCGACTTGTAGCCGACGATGAAATTCGAGCGCACGCGGCGCTGCGGTCCAACCGGCTGCGCGTCGGGATAGCGGCGCAGGAATTCTTCGTAAAAGACCCGGATTTGCATCTCCGCCAGCCGCGCGCCGAGGCAGAAATGCTGTCCCGTGCCGAAGCCGAGATGGGCCGGTTCGGCGCGTGCGGCGTCGAACTTGAACGGATCGGCGAAAACCGCTTCGTCGCGATTGGCCGAGCAATACCAGAGGATCACTTTGTCGCCGGCACGAATCGCCTGGCCGCCAAGCTCGGTGTCGGCGATCGCCGTCCGCCGCATATGCATTACGGGGCTGACCCAGCGCACGATTTCAGCCGCCGCACTGCCCAGCAATGAAGGGTCGTCGATGACGCGGCGCCTCTGCTCCGGATGAGCGGCGAGGGCGAGAAAACCGCCGGCGATCGAGTTGCGCGTGGTTTCGTTGCCGGCCGCGACCAGCAAGATGAACGTTCCGATATAGCGCTCGCGGGTCAGCGCCTCACCGTCGATACGCGAATGCACCAGCATGCTGATCAGGTCTTCGGCCGGCTCCCGCAAGCGCGCATCCCACATCCCGATTGCATACTCGGTCATCGCGGCGATCTTGGCGCCCATCGCTTCCGGCGACGCGCGGTATTCGGGGTCGTCCTCGGCGATCAGCGCATTGGACCATTCGAACAGCCGGGCGCGATCGGGCTGCGGCACGCCGATCAGTTCGGCGAGCATCTGGATCGGCAGTTCGGCCGCGATGTCGGAGACGAAATCGCAGCTCGCGGCGTCGCCGAGGCGATCGAGAATCGCACCGACGCGCGCGCGAATCCGGCCTTCGAGCGCGCGCACGCGCTGCGGCGCAAAGCCCGGCGAGACCATCCGCCGATATTGATTATGCTCCGGAGGATCCATGCTGATCATCGGCGCTTCGGTCTGATCGGCGCCGGCTCCGGCCACTCCGACCACCTGCTCGTCGAACATGCGATGACCGCCATGGCGGCGCTCTGACGAAAAGACTTTCGTATTCTTCGACACCGCCACGATGTCGTCGTAGCGCGTCACCGACCAGAAGCCGCGGCCGTCGGATTCGGGGTTCCAGACGACCGGCGCTTCGTGCCGCAGCCGGGTAAAAGCCGCATGCGGAATACCCTCGCGATAGAGATCGGGATCTTTCAAATCGATGAAGCTGGTCTTCATATCCAACCCCTTTCGTTCGGCGTGAAATCCGCACCGCGCGAGGCGCGCCCGCGCGGCGCCGGCCATCGCGCGGACTGCATCGCCGATCACCGGTGCGCAGATATACCACGGATATATGCACCGGCGGATGCGGCCCCATGAGCGGGGGTGAACGCGGCGCCGGTCGGTAGTACGGAGGTCGCGACCCAGCTAAGGAACTCTGCACAAGTTAGGTTGTCATTCTGAGCGCAGCGAAGAATCCCGGATCCGGGACCCATTCGCTTCGCTCAGGGTGACACCAGAGCCTTGTGCGGAGGTTCCCTAATGCGCGCGATGGTGGTCACCTCGACGTCGACGGTCTTGGCGACCTTGAACATCAGGATGCTGGGATCCTCGAGGCCCCATTCCACATACGGGACGCCAAAGCGGCAGTGAATCGTCGCCTCGTCAGTACCACGGGTGACCGACGCGTCAATCGTGAAATCATGCGCAACGCCATGGAGCATAAAGAGGCCGCGGACCTTGGCCGGAAAGGTCCCATGCGGATCGCCGTGACTAATCACCTGCCGCGGCGCAAAGCTGATCTCGGGAAATCGCGAGACCTCAAGGACACTGGAGTTCATGTGATCGTCGCGAATCGAGTGTCCACTGTTGCCGCTGGCCGCGTCGATGACGATGACACCGTCCATCTTGCCGCTTTGCGGGTCGATCCGGATTACGCCGTGCTTGAGTGCGAAGGTCCCCTGCGTGTGATGCGGCCAGCCTTCCACAGAGTAGGCGATGGTGGTCTTTGCCGGGTCGAGTTCCAGCACGGCGACCTTCGCGGAGGGCGCTCGCTCGACCGCGATCGCGGGTGGGTTAGCGATCGCAATCAGAGTCGCCGCCAGGATTAGTGCGCGCAGGCCGGCCCACCGAATCTTCATGAACGTCCCTTCATTAGAATTTCTTCCTGAAAGTTTTAGCCAAATCCGGACGCTACGCGAGGCTATGCCAATCTCGTCGGCCCGATCGACCAACCTCTGATGGAGCAAACGGCGGCGGATGCCGAGCCCGTGACCGGCAACGCCCGGAAAGCCAAATACTTACTCTGATCCTGATTATCGTTCGGTTGGGCGCAATCACTCTGGAGACGACCGAGACTCTGAGAGCAAGCTTCTTGCCATCGATTGCTGCCGCATTAAAGCGCGGTGGACTGTGGCATTCCGCCATACTCGCGATTGATTAGGATTATGATTTGTCCGAGATTTTGAATGTTGCCGTTCGAATTGTTGAACATCCAGATCGCTCATCAGACCCTGAAGTCGCACGAGGCGTTTGTTGTTGGAGTAAAATGAGCCTTCAGGCAAGCTTGGCAACGGCATGCGATCTGTTTGTGTCCAAAAGATAACGAAAGCGGCGAACGTTCCCGTCGGCTCCACGCACGACAGATTACCGAAGCGGAGTAATAAATCACATCGATCCGGATCGCGGCGCCTCCATTGCGGCCGGCCTTGAGGTTAACCGAGTCGCCGCCGCGGCACGCGTCGATGGCGTTCAGCACCAGGTTCAATAGCGCCTGCTGGAGCGCGATCGCTGCTGTGATGGACCGCGCGGGCAACGAGTTCCTTGCCGGTTCCGGTCTCCCCGGTGATGAGCACGGTTGCATTGGTGCCCAAGCCGCTGGTCGCGATCTCGAGCAGCGGGCACGCGAAGGCCACTTCCGCGACGATCTGTATTACCGGCTGGCCGTCGTACCGCTGCAGGTTCCCCGCTGCGCGAGCGCCGCGACGATATCCCGGTACTCTGCGAGCATTTCCTGAAATCCATGCGGCACGTGACCTCAAAGTGCCGCGGCGCACCATCAGTGCCGCCGCGATGAGCATGCTCGTGGCCTACGACTTTCCTGGTAATATCCATGAATTGAGGAATTTGGTTGAGCGTGCGTGTATTCTTTCGACCAACGATGAAATCACGGCTGAGAATTTCCCCGTCGCGACGCAGACCCGCGCCGCCGCCAAGGCCGCCGGGCCGCGGCCATCCGCTTACGCCAATTGAAGTCGCCGAGATGACGCCGGAGACGCTCGATCTGCGCGAGTTCCTGGCCGCGCGAGAAAAGGCGATAATCCAGCGCGCGCTCAACGCCACCAATGGCGCTCAAGCCGAGGCCGCACGGCGGCTCGGACTGTCGCGCAGCGACGTTTCGTACAAGTTGGGCAAGCACAACATCAGAACGGTCACGGGCTGAGCGTCGGAGGAAAGTCCCGCCCTATGCCGCCTACCGCCCTGGTTGAAGCCGCTCACCTGCGTAAAAGCTATGGCGCGCGTCTGGCCGTCGACGATCTGACCTTCAGCGTGAAGGCCGGCGAAGTGGTCGGCCTGCTCGGGCCCAACGGCGCCGGCAAGACCACTACCCTGTCGATGTTGGCGACCCTGATCGCTCCCGACGCCGGCGAAGTCCGGATCGCCGGCTTCGATTCGCGCGTGGCGCCCGATCGATTGCGCCGCCGGCTCGGCTTTGTTCCGCAATCGATCGCGCTCTATCCGCCGCTGAGCGCGTTTCAGAACGTCGAGGTATTCGCGCGCTTGCAGGGGCTCACGCGGCCGATCGCGCAAGCCCGCTCGAGCGAAGCGCTCGAAGCGGTCGGCCTTGGCGATCGCGCGGATGATCCGGTGTGGTCGCTCTCGGGTGGAATGCAGCGGCGGCTCAATCTAGCCTGCGGCATGGTCCATCGGCCGGAAGCACTGCTGCTCGACGAACCGACGGTCGGCGTCGATCCGCAATCGCGCGAACGGATTTTCACCACCATCCGCGCGATGGCCGAATCCGGAGTCGCC
This sequence comes from Deltaproteobacteria bacterium, assembly GCA_027317185.1. Classification (GTDB taxonomy): domain Bacteria; phylum Desulfobacterota; class Binatia; order Binatales; family Binataceae; genus JAJPIG01. Next base: position 15,370 of record DAHVFB010000022.1, on the reverse strand, counting down.
GTGCTCTACAGTACCCATTACATGGAAGAGGTCGAACGGATGTGCGACCGCGCGCTCTTGATCGACGGCGGCAAGCTGCTCGCCCAAGGCACCGTCGCACAGCTTATCGAGCTCGGCGGACGCCATCCGCGCATGGAGCTTACCTTCGACCGGGTGCCGCGGCCCGGATGGCACGACGGGATCGCCGGCGTCGCCGCGATCGCCGCGACGCTTGCGGACGGCCGGGTTCTCCTGGAACTCGCGAACCTGGGCCAGATCGGCGAATTGCTCGAGCGGGCGCGCAATTCCGGCGCGCAACTGCTGGAATTCGCCGTGCATAGCCCCAACCTGTCCGATGCCTTTATCGCCTTGACCGGCCGCGCGCTGCGCGACAAGGCCGCTGAGAATTAGCGGGGCTCGGCAGTGCTGCGCGCAACCTGGATCGTCTTCCAGAACGAATTTCGCCTGCTCGCGCGGGATCGGGCGTCGCTATTCATGCTGATGGTGGCGCCGCTGGTGATCATCACCGTGGCCGGCTTTTCACTGGGCAACATCTATGGCGCGCAGCCGGGCTCAGAACCCTATGCAATCGTCGTGGTGGACAACGATCGCGGATCGCTCGCGCACGCGCTGGTCGATGCGCTCGGCCGTGACCATGCGATCGCGGTCGTGCCGGCTGCGAGCCTCGACGCGGCCCGCGCAATTATCGGCGGACGCGCTCGCGCGCCGCTATGCATCGTGATTCCCGCGGGCACCAGCGCCGCCTTCGCCACGGGGCGCGACGTTCACCTGGCTATATATATCGATCCGGTGAAGCGGCTGGAGGCCGGGGCAATCGAACTGGACCTCGATCGCCTGTGCCGCGCGATCACCTCGCAGGCCCATGCGATTGCGCAACAGCAGATCGCCGCGCAGGCCACTCAATTGCGCGCTCAGCTCACCCAGGCTGCCGCGCAGATGAAGGCCGCGGCCGCCCAACTCGATCAGCTTCGCCGACAATTCGAGAGCGCGCGCGCCACCGCCCAGGCGGAAGTGACCGCGCAGACCCATCGGACTATCGAGCGGGTCAGCGCGCAGATCACGGCGCAGATCAATCAATCGCTCGAGGCGAGCCGGACGGCCGTCGCGCACGACCTGGCCGTGCGGCAGGACGCATTGCGGGTCGTCGGCCGCTATCTCGCCCAGCTCGAGGCGAGCCGCCATGACTTCACCGCGTGGCTCGCCGCACTCAAGACCGCCGCCGGCTCCCATGCGAGCCAAATCCCGCCGCCCCCACAATGGCCGACGCCGCCCGACGCCGCCGTGATGGCCGAACTCGCGAAGCCGTTCGAGCTTCCCGCCGCGCGGCTCGACGCGGCACCGTCGATCGCACCGGCGAATATCGCGATCAGGCTGCCGCCGATCCCGGAACTTCGCGGGCGCGGCACATTACCCGACTTTTCCAGCGCAATCGCGCGGACCGCGGCGCCAATACCGGGAATCCTCGGATGGCACGAGCGGGCGATCGGCGGTGGCGACGCGCACGTAAATACGTTCGACCAGTACGTGCCCGGCTTCGGCATCACTTTTCTCCTGATAGATATGCTTTGGGGTGTGGGCGTGGGCCTGATCGACGAACGCGACTGGGGTACGCTCGCGCGCATGCGGATCAGCGGCGCACCGGCCGCAGGCCTGATGCTCGGCAAGCTAACCGCGCGCTTTCTCATCGGGCTGGGCCAGATGATCCTGCTGTTCGGCGCCGGCTGGGTGCTCTTCGGCATCACGCTGGGACGCGATTCATGGGCGCTGCTGATGCCCGCCGCGGCGATTTCATTCGCGGCCGCGGCTTTCAGCCTGGTGATCGCCTGCGTCGCCAGGACGCGCGACGCGGTGCTGCCGATCGGTGCGATGGCCGCGCTGGCGATGTCGGCGATCGGCGGATGCTGGTGGCCGCTGGACTTCGAGCCCGCATGGCTGCGCGCCGGCGCGCTTGCGATGCCGACGACCTGGACCATGACGGCGTTCAACAACGTGATGATTCGCGGGCTCGGTTGGACTAGCGCGGCCGGGCCGGCGGCGATAACGTTCGCGATCGGTCTGGCGTTTCTCGCGATCGGGATCGCGAGCTCCGCGCGCATCTACCGGCTCGCCGGTCAATGAGCTGGGAGCGTCATTTGCCGCGCGGCCCACTGACTCAAGATCCGCTTTTGCCGGTCGTTCAGCCCGGACGACGGACGCAAAAATGTGTAATCTCCGGGCGGCATCGAACCACTCGCACCTCGGATGCAATCGCCCAGTGCGGCATCGACCACGCAATCGTTCGCCACGGCGAACGGTCCCGCGGCGGACCCGCAGGTGACGCGGTGCTCCTTCCCTGATGTAATCAGTTGCTTCGTACTGACTACTTCAGAGCCTTACTTTTGGTCTCGATCGCCTTCAGCAAATCCTGCCAGGAATCGTCAAAGGATTTGGCGCCCTCGGTCTGCAAATCGACGCCCAGCTTGGCGACATCGATACCCACGTTGCCGAACTCGGCAATCACCTGCTCGCAATCACCGCCGTCCGCTGGAATGACGCCATTCAACTGGCCGTGATTGCCAAACGCAAACAAGGTCTCCTCCGGCATGGTGTCGACCGTGTTGGGAGCGGCCAGCGCGCCCACATAAAGGACGTCGGAAGCCTTGGGATCCTTGGTGCCCGTGCTGGCAAACAGTAACCGTTGCGCGCGCGCGCCGCAGTTGGCCAGGCGCTGCCAGCGATCCGACGCGAGCGTCGCGCGATAGGCCGCATAAGTCTGCTGGCCGATCGCGATACCCAGCCGATCGCGATCGCGCTCGGGGACTTTATCCATCGTCGACTTGTCCCAACGGCTGACGAATAGCGAGGCCACTGAACAGACGTCGGGGCGCAAGCCGGCGGCGACGCGCCGTTCGAGTCCGCGCATATAGGCGTCGGCCGCGGCCACGTAATGGTCGCGGGTAAACAGCAGAGTCACGTTCACCGGCACACCAGAAAAGATTGCCTCCTCGATCGCCGGCGCGCCCTCTTTGGTGCCGGGAATTTTGATGAAGAGGTTGCGCCGATTGGCCTTCCGATGAAGTGCCTTGGCTGCGGCCACGGTGGCCGTGGTGTCGTAGGCGAGCAGCGGCGAGACTTCAAGCGAGACGAATCCGTCAACCCCCGCGGTGCGATCGTGAATCGGCGCGAACAGATCGGCGGCGCGCGTCAGATCCTGAATCGCCAGTTCAAAAAAGAGCGCTTCGCCGGAATGGCCGCTATCCACCAACCGGTGAATCTCCCCGTCGTACGATTTGCTGTGGGCGATGGCGTGATCGAAGATCGTTGGATTGGAGGTCAGTCCGCTCACCGAGAGTTCGTCGATGTAGCGTTGGAGCGTGCCGCTATCGAGCAGGTCGCGCGTGATATTATCGAGCCAGATGCTTTGCCCCAGGTTATGCAGCGCTTGGGTAGCTTTCATGATTTAATCTCCAGTGCGAGGTTTACGATCCCCTCGGTCGCGCGGAATATTCTCTACGATGCGAACGATGCGAACGATCGCTGACGCATTCCACGTAAGTGTTGTTGCTATTCTCCGTCGTGCAAGCGCGCGCGGCAACCCGCCCATCAGCGGCATGAAAACCAGTCCGCCGCTCCACGGATTAGCTCGACGAGGAGTTGGCAATACGACCGTCGGACGCGAGCGTCGATTCCAGGCCACCGGGCAACTCAATCACCCGCTGATGGAATTGGCGCAGGCTCGGGCGATGTCCAATGCTGATGAAGGCGGTCGGCGACTGCGTCAGCCGCGCGTAAAGACTCTGCTCGGCTGCCATATCGAGCGCGCTGGTCGCTTCGTCAAGAAAGGCAAAGCGCGGCCCGTTGAGCAGCAGGCGTGCGAACGCCAGCCGCTGTTGTTCACCTCCTGAGAGCACGTCCGCCCAGTGAAGCTCCGCATCCAGACCGCCGAACTGTTCCGGCAGATGCGCTAAACCAACGCTGCACAATATATCCAGCAGCCGATCATCGCTAACTCCGCTGAAGCGCGGATACTGAATCTGATCGCGCAGCGAGCCCAGAATCATATAGGGCTTTTGCGGCATGAACATGATTTCTTCGGACGGAGGACGCGATATCCGTCCGCTGCCGAACGACCACAATCCCGCGACGGCTCTCATCAGTGAGGTTTTGCCCGCGCCGCTTGGTCCCGAGAGCAGCAAAGTGTCGCCATCGCCAAGCTTGATCGAGACATCCTGCTGCAGTTCGCGCTTCCAGTCGGGCGTCATCAAGGTCACCTTCTCGACCGATATTCCTCCGGCGGCTTCGATCACTTCGATATGCGTTGCGCGCTCGGTTTCGCCGACTCCGGCCGTGTCGCAGCGCTCTTCAAACGCCGCGAGCCGATTGACTACCGACGCATACTCAGTGAGCGCCGGGAATTGATCGACGACCAGCGACAGCGAACCCTGCAGCACCGAAAATGCATACGCCGCCTGAGTGAACTCTCCCAGCTTGAACTGACCTGAGAAGTACGCCCCGGCAAGTACAAAATATGGCACCAGGCCGGCTGCATTGTCATAAGCGGTGGTGAATAATGATAAATGCCGTTGCCAGAGAATCAGTAATTTGAAATTTTCGATGACTTTCGCAAAGCGTCCGGAAAGTTGACGGGTTTCGTCGCGTGCGCCGTTGTATAGCGCGATCGCTTCAGCATTGTCCCGTGCATGGACCAATGCGAAGCGATAATCCGCCTCGTAGCGCTGCTGATTAAAGTTGATTAGCACCAGGCGCCGGCCGATCACCGCGGCCAGCCACGTACCCAGCACGGCGTAGCCGATCAGGCAGACCGCCAGCCAGTGTGAAATAAGCCACAGGATGCCGAAGAACGTTGCGGCGGTCGCGATCGCCTGCAATGTAATCATTGAGTAGTTGAGCGCGCCGGCGGTGAAGCTGTTGAGATCTTCGCTGATCCGCTGGTCGGGATTGTCGACGGTGCGGTCGCGCATAATATGGTAAAGGGCGTTTCTATGGAGCATCCGATGGACGAAATTTTCGGTCATCCAGTCGCGCCAATCAATTCCGAGTAATCCTGTGAGATAAGGGTAGACTGCGGCGATCGGAACGAACACCATGATCCAGATTACAAACAACACCATCAGATGATAGAAGCGGGCCGAATTTTTAGCCTGTAACGCATTCATCACGTCGCGTGAGACGTAACTGAACATCGCCTGCATCCCAGTCGTCGCCAAACTCAGCACGATCATCACAGTGATGAATAAGATAGCCTTGCGGCGCCGCTCCGAGACCCAATAGGGACGCGTCAGCCGCCATAGGCGCGTCCAAAACAGCCGATCGAATCGATCCGAGGTAATCTTGCCGGGCTTGTTACCGTTTGAAGCGCTGCTGCCAATCATGTTTTATTAGACGCTCGCCGGCCGAATTAATTCCAGATTTTTGCATACGCAGCGTCCACGGAGGTTCTCGCAGGCGGTCGTCGCAACTTATCATGTTGTCGCAACTTATCATGATGATCTGGCGATTATATTTTGCGTTCGATATCGAAAAGATCCGTCAATCCGCGGACCGCCAGGCGATCGTCGCGGCGATCCACGGGCGGATAGCCGCAGTGCCATCGGCACGCCATTTATCGGGATTAAAGGAACTAAAATAGCGTGGAAGCGGGAAAATTGAACGCCCGCGAATTGACGATGATTGGAGCGCTACGCGACCGGCTAAGGCGTCCGGTCTTCTCCCACCGAGCAGGAAACGGCGCCGTTCGTACCCGAAGCCTGGCACGAGCATAGACACTCATTGATATCCGGAATTGGCGGTCCATCGAGCCTTAACGCAAGAAATTTCCCGCCTCCGGTTGGAGCGCCGACCGGGATGGTGGTTCCATTGGCAGTAGGGTTCGGGACGCTACACGCGGCGCATGCGCTAGCAGAACATCTGCTCCCAATCGAAGCATCCGGATTGTACGGGCCAAATACCTGAAATCCGAAACTATCAGAGCTGCCCGGTGTCGCGTCAGTTGAGATTGGGCACGAGCAAATGATCTGATCAGCGCGCAGGTGGCCAGTAAAGCCTGGGATCCTCCGGCCCCGGGTGCTCTTGAAGCAAAAGCCGCCATCACATTGGCCATAGGCTACGGGCGCGACCACCCCACTTCCCGCATCAGCCGATCCGGGACAAGTGTAAACTGCTGCGCTACCACCTTTCATCACATCTTTCGGAAGGCTGAAGGTACTCACCATATAGCCATTGGTCGTGCCCTGCCGGTTCACATCGCAGACATTCTGCTCGCCGGCAGGGCTCGAGTAGCTGAGCTGCAGACTGATACTTTCGCCGTGCTTGATATCGCACTTGCAATAGGCGACTCCGTCATAAACGAAGCAACTCGCCTCGGCGCAGAGCGCGTAACGCTGGTCCTTGCAAACCACGAAGGGCGGCTCTGGATCCGGCAAGGGATCCAGATGAAAACCAAACGCCGATATTGCGGTAAACATCTGGATCGCTGCCAGGAGCGAAATAATTCTGACCAATCGGTGCATGGCGTTCTCTCCCAGGGTCTAATTCAATATTACCACGATCAAACCGGATATGTAGATAGCTTACGTCGCATGGGCTCCATATCAGCCCCAAAGCTACCATCCATTGTCAACATCGGCAGCCAATCCGGTCAGGTGTTCCGGTAGGTCACAGGGAGGACACAACTCGGTAGCCGAAGTTCGATTTTTGTAGCCTGTATCACGGCAAACATTTATTGACTACAGGCTCCAGGGATACCGATAGCGCCTCCCAGGGTCCCGGCGATTGTGACCGCGCCAGTCAGTGGCACAGGGCCGCCCAGCCCTGCCAATGCTCTGCCGTTCAGCGTTGCACCGGTCGACGAAAACGTAATCGACGTTCCGGCCAGTATATTTCCGATCATGGCGCAGCCTCCTCCGATCGTCGCTGAACCGGGCGTCCACCAGAAGACGTTGGCCGCCTGGGCACCGTTGGCCAGGATCACATTGCAGGTCGGATTAGTCAGTGTCAGGCCGGTCCCGGTCGAGGGCATCTGGAAGATCCAGACCGCATTCGAGTCACCCTGGGCGTCGAGAGTGAGATTCCCACCGGTTATCTCAAATGTGGTCGCCAGAGATGTATAAAGTCCGGGGAATACAGTAAGTCCGGCCAGGTTCTCGGCGATCACTGTCGCCCCCGGCAGCGTGGCGGGGCTGGCGTCAAGGTAGGCGGCGCTCAAAGAGGATAGCGCCGCGATTGCCTGCGCATCGCTGTCAGCATAAATCCCGCCGTTTACTATTCCAGGCGGGAATCCAGTAATCGAGGTGAGTGTGTTTGGCGTCAAGCCAAGATCCCCGTCGATCACGTTCGAGCCGGTGTTAGTGACGGCGGCTTCAGCGAATATCTCGAAACTAGAGCCGGCACCAAGATCTATTGGCGAAAGACCCGCCGTCGAACCGGTGGTAAAGCTCCATGAAACGTTGGTGGCTATTGCATTGCCTTCCAGATCCTGGGCTCCGGTCGTAATCGTGGCATTATATAGCGTGCCGGTTGCCAGAGCACTCGCTGGAGTAAATGTCGCGATCTGGTTGGTCACATCATAGGTGACTTTCCCCGCTACAGAAGTCGGACCGGGCCCGCTCAGGGTAAAAGTGACCGGAGTGAGCGTTGAAGGGTTCATCGCCTTACTGAACGTTGCATTGACCGCGGCGGTGGTAGTCACGGACGAGGCTCCATTGGCGGGCTTCTCCAAGGTGACCGCGGGTGCGCTGCCGTCCGGCCCCGTACCGGTGGTGAAGGTAAAGACGAAGGCGGCCGCGAGCGGATTTCCGCCGAGGTCCCGGGCCCCGGTCGTAATCGTCGCCGTATACAGCGTGCTGGCCGTCAGCGCGCTGCTCGGTGTAAACGTCGCAGTCGTGCCGATCATCGAATAGGTAACCGTGCCTGGAACCGGCGTAAGGCCCGGCCCCGCGACTGTAAAGGTCGTCCCGGTGATGGTCGTGGAGTCCATCGCTTCGCTGAAGGTTGCGATAACTTTCTGATTGGTAGCGACGCTGGAGGCAAGGTCAGCGGGATTGGTCGAGACGACAGATGGAGCGGTCGTGTCCGCGCTCGCACCTGTGGTGAAGGTCCATACAAAATCACTAGCAAGCGCAACGCCGGCGGCGCTCATGGCTCCAGTGGTAATCGTTCCGGTGAATGTAGTGCTAACCGCAAGCGCGGACGTGGGCGTAAAGATCGCGATGTTGTTGATCGCGTCGTAGCTCACACTTCCTGTCACAGGAGTCAGGCCCGGCCCTGTCACAGTAAATGTACTACTGTCGATAGTGGTGGGGTCCATCGCCTGATTGAAACTCACGACGATCGCACGATTAATCGGCACCCCCTGGCCTCCACAGCCTGGAATAGCCGGAATTGCCGAAACAACTATCGGCGTTGGTGTCGGTGTGGGAGTTGGTGTAGGTGTTGGAGTTGGACGAATGGTAGCGGTAGGATTTGGCGTCGATCGATTGCCACCGCTGTCGCCGCCGCATCCGGCCGCCAGAAACATAAAGGCTACCAGCAACGCCGGGAGCCATGTACCGCCGATAATGTTATTGCGCGATAGCCGTTGGCTTTGTGACATGGATATCCCTCTATATTTAAGCGTGCTTTCCATTTCGACTCTCTGATTCCGACTCTCACACGGGCCGGACGACCCCGAGTTTTTCAGGCGGTTTTGCCTAATGATGGGCTTTCCAGCATTTTATCTAACTTGGTCTTAAGAAAATGAACTCCGGGCTGAAGTAATGTCGTACCGCCCTTCTCGCGACTACTACGATCATTAAATGAGTCGAATCAGGTGAATGCGGCGGAAATTTTTTCATTCGAGTCGATGCGCACGATTATCGTGGCGCCGCCGGCAACGGTCGCAGACGAGCCGCCAACGCCTGCGCTCCTTGGCCCGCAGGACATGAGCCGAAGTTTTGCAGGATGATTGCCAGATCGGCAGAGTCCGTCAGTCCGTCCAGATTTACGTCTGCCCAGCTGGAATTTCCCAGCGAAAGGCTTTGGTACAAATCCCAGTCCGCGACATCCAGGTAGTTCACGATCCCATCGAGGTTAATGTCCCCAGGGCAGGCAGGCTGCGAGGCCAGGAGCTTGGTAAGCTGCGCCGTCAAGTCGTTGTAGTTCTTTTGCTGCTGACGGTTGAGCGTTGCTCCGTTGGCTAACAGGTCGGAATTCGCCGTGTCGAGCTTAGGGACAGGGACTTGCTCGTTGATTTGGTAAAACTCCGTCGAGGTCGTTGCCGCGCACGAGTTGGCGGTTGCGTCGTAGGCTTCGTAGCTATTGACCACCAGCTTGTAGCGCGGGTTACGAATGGCGAACGCTTCCAACGGATAGATGTCGGTTAAAATTGTCTGGGTGTGGTCCGCCTGCCATACGGCCACCTCACAGCACAGCTTCAACCCGTCCGCCGGGATGCCGGCGGTGCTGGGGTCCGTAGCGCCCGGGCCCCACCAAATTCCGTTATTGTCCTCGCATACGCTTTTCGACGGTGCGATCTGAGTACACGTGGTAGTGTTGTATTGACAGGGCCCATTGATCTCGCCATTGGCGTGCAGGTTCGTGCCAATCTCCGTATAGTTAGTTTTGCGAATGCTCGGCTGGGCGGGGTTGGTAAGATACGGAAGAACAGGTTGCGCGTCGACGGTCCATCGGACGCTCTTATGTACGTCGATTCCGGCGAGCTCGCCGAATAGCTGATAGAGGTCCGCGATGTTAACCATCGCATTTACCTGCCGGCCGGGCCGCTTCACTTGTGGGCCCGCAACGATCCCCGGACACCATACGCCGGTTTGATAAACCGTGGATTTCGAGCGGCTGCCATCGAAAGGTAATTTCACCACGCTCCCCAGGCTTCCATTGTCGGTGACCATGACGATAACCGTGTTGGTCGCTCGGGGATTATAGAGTAGCTGGTTATTCTGGCCCCGGCTGGCCAGTCCGGTGGCTATCAGGAGCCGCCCGACTTCACTGTCGAGCGCCTCTTCCATCTGGTTCGTCAAGACTCTCTGGTCGATGGTGCTGGAGCAGTCGAGGTTGCTGGTGTCCGGCTCCCCTGAAGGTAGTAATTGAATAGGTGGTTGCATGACCGGGGTATGCGCCGTCGCGACGGCCAGACTTACCATCCACGGCTGATCCTTGGGCTGCTGGTTGATCCAGTCGATCGCGGCATCGATCGGCACCGTACCGCGATAAGTCCGCGCCCGGATGTCGGTCGATGGCACCTGCTCGATCGACCCGTCTTCATTGTTGATGACGAGCGGCGACACGTAATGTCCACTGAGGGTTGCAAAGTCGATATAGCTCGGGACTGGATTGCTGCACGGTTGGTTTGGATCAAAGATGCCGCCCGCGTCCCGGCAGATACGACCGGGCGCTTCCGTCCCGGATTTGGTCATCACTGTGCAGGTATTGTCGCCGGCGTAGCAGGCGCCGGTATCTGCGCCGCCGTGGCTGGCGTCCCGGACGAAGCCGCACGACCAGGTGCCCGCCGGGGACACGCCGCCGGCCGTCGAATCGATCGACGACGGATCGCCGGTGGCGTCCAGCCAGCCGAAGAAGTAATCCCAGCCCAGCGCCCGTACCATGCCGTAACCATAAGGATCGTTGCTCTGAATCCCTAAATGGAATTTACCGAATAGCGCGCTCTTGTAACCGCGTTGCTTGAGCAATTGCGGTACCGTTACCTCATTCGGATTGACCATGAAGTTCGCGAGATCGTTGTTACCGATCGCGGTGTAGACGTGAGTGCGGAACGGGTAGCGGCCGGTGAAAAGCGCGGCGCGCCCGTTCGAGCAGGCCGGCATCGCCCAGAGGTTGTGGAATTTGATTCCGGCGTTGGCGATCGCAGCAATGTTCGGCATCGCCGCGGGAGTGGTGCCGCCATATCCGAACAATTGCCATTGGTCGATGCCGATATCGTCCATGACGATTAACAGGATATTGGGTAGCGGTTTTTTGGCCGCGCATGCTGGTCCGGAAAAGGCTCCAACGCCGAGCAGCGCAAGCAGCCACGCGAGGCTGAGCAGAACAGGCCGCGAACGCCCGGGGCGGCCAACGAGGTTCCGGCAACTCGGCGACTGGCTTGGTCTTGTCTGGTCATCGCTCTTATCGACCGAGAAGTCTTTCGGCCGGGTCATAGCCGCGCTCGACATTTCGAGACCTGACTTGTCGAGACCTGACTTGTCGAGACCTGACTTGTCGAGACCTGACTTGTCGAGACCTGACTTGTCGAGACCTGACTTGTCGTTTCTACGTTCATTTATCAGCGCTCGATGCCGCCTTCTTCCCGATGGAGCAGATTCTTTGTCCTGGATTGTTGCCACTGCTAGCATGCCGTAACTTTCACCGCCCCTTTGAAACTCCCCAATTGGGGAAGCAACGTACCAACGCGACATCATAGATTGCAACGAACCGTGTCAGAGCAAGGAAAGTGCCCGAGGTCTGGCCGAGTGCCAGCGATTCGGTTTTCGCGATCAAAAACCGGCCCGTCGCTAATCCAGGCTATGCATCACCCGCGTAGAATAAAGAAATCCCGGCCCCGTGAAATGCGGGAAGCGGTGGGCTTTCCTAACCCAACGTTGGCTTCGGCGGTGACCGGAATTTGGCACGCGCTGCGAAACGGGTGCCAAATCTATCACGCAGTATTAAACGCGCGCGACCGTGATCGAGCGCGCCTCTGTGGTCGCTGGCGGATCCGCATCGCCGCCTCAGCACCTGCTGACCGACGCGCAGCGCGTCACCCGTGGCTTGACGACGCGAGGTGAGCGCATGCGCCGGCGGATAAATCACTTTGACAACCGCAATATATTGAGAATCGACAAGAAATCGTCAACATAGGCGAATTCGATCGCGTTGCCCGACGGGACATCCAGAATCGCGAACGCACTTCCCGTATTCGGATCGACTGAGTACCGCTGAACGATATTTCGCTGCGCGTGATAGTGCCGCCGAGCACGCAAGCCAGAATTATTCCCGCGCTCCGCCCCGTAACCTTTCGGGGTCAAAGGCGCAACTCCTACTCGAAGGCGGGAGACGGCCGCATCCGCGTCGCGTGCCAGCCACGCCCGGCGATCGCCATTTAAAAAGGAGTCATTACGAATATGCTGCGCACGAGGTGTGCTGCCCAACGCGGACGCGGTCGATCATGAATAATTTATTCATGATCGTTATGACGCTCCTGCCCTATGCAAGCTCTGCATGGGCGAACGACGGCCTCGGACAGGATGTCGACTATACTATTGCCCCGGCAAGTACTTTCAACGATCGGGCGTTGCTCAGTCAACTCGCGACCGGGTTTTAGCCCACTGTAATGAAAAGTCACTTCTCGATCAGAAGAATGCTACTTAGCCTCGTGTTCACCACGCGACCAGCGATCCTTCGATGGCGATCAAGCGCAGCGAAGTTGGAAATCCCGCCGGCGCAGAGCCCTTCGATTCTGGTTTCATGAGGCCGGGAGGGAACTTTTCCAAGCAAGTCGTTTTACGCACAGACCAGCCTCGTCACCTCGACGAAGACCTTAAAACCAAATCCTTGTTCGGACTGAGGATCGTGTAACTGTTCCATCCCAGGTTGACGGTAAGACCGCCGGTCGAACTAATCCGAAGAAGTTTTCTTTGTCGACGTACATCACCCGCCGCCAGTAGCAGTAGCCTTGCGCTGCGTACGGCAGCCGTCTCAGGGAAATTACGTAACTATCGCGCAATTCCGCACGTGGTCTTTCCGACGGCCGGCGCGGCGGCCACTCTGCTTGCACCCGGCGGCGCTTTTGCGGACTCGCTCAAGGCTGGAGACATGGCGCCTCAATTTGCGACTCAGGCAATTTACGGCGATCAATCCCGACCGATAAAGTTGAGTGACTATCGCGGCCAGATCGTTGCGCTCTATTTATACCCAAAGGACTTTACCCCGGGATGCACCACCGAAGCGTGCACGTTCCGCGATAGTTACGCGACGATCAAGAAGGCGGGGATCGTGCTCCTCGGATGCAGCGTCGACACCGCCGATTCCCATCGCGCATTCATTAAGAAGTACGGCTTGCCCTTTCCGCTGCTGCTCGATCCTGACAAGAAAATCGCGGCGGAATATGGCGTTGCGAACGGCATCGCCAAATACGGCCTCGACGGGCGCGTGACCTACTTATCGGTGGCGACGGGAGGATCCTCAAGGTCTATCCAAAGGTTGATCCGGCGCTCAACGCCTCGGAGATCATCGGCCAATTCGGCAATAAATCGACCGCGGCGGCGCATTAGCGTTCGCCGCGCCGCCTCATGCCCGCTCAGCCCTGCCAACTACACCGCCCGACGCACCTGCCCGCGTGGCTCTACAGCTCGTCATTACATATTACGAACGAACGGAACTTCCGACCGTAACGAGATAGATCGCCATCGCCAGGCCGACCATCGCCAGCAGGAAAGCAATCGCGACCGCCTGGCTTGAAGGACGAGAGTGCGACGTCTCACCGAGATCCAGATCCCGGACCAATCGTAGGTGATGCCATCCGGCAAAAACGTTCATGATGACTCCGACAGCGATTAGGGCAGTGCCAAACCACAGGGACAATCCGGATGATTGCGTAGACGGAACGCGCTGCATCGCTTGCAACTGCTGTAGGAACAGTCCGAAGCGTGCCACCACGAAACCGAAGCCCATCAGGGCCAGACCCGTGCGAATCCACGCAAGCAGAGTCCGCTCAGCCGCCAGATAATCGCTGAGGCTGGCCTGCTGTCCTGTTCCCGTTGGCTTATCCATCGATGGTTCCTCTGCGAGCAGACAGCACGGGTGGAGTGCCGGCGTTGCCCCCTCCGAATATCACGAGTTTGATGTCAGGCAATTTTCTTCACGCTCTTTCGGCGTCACGCTGTGATCGAGCAGGGCGGCTAGCTTGGCGTCTTTTGCCCGCAGAATTTCCCCAAGCGTTCCGACCCCCCTGCTCGATTGAAAGTGGTCGAAGCTCGGCTCGGCCGCATCCATATCGAGGAACCAGCGGAACAACAGGTTATAATCGATCTGCTCGCAGAACAGCCGTTCGCTGCGCACGGTGTGGAGCGCCATCAGCAGCGAGGCCTTCAGCAGCCACTCGGGCGGGATCGACGGCCGCCCGATCGCGCTGTACAGATCATCGAGCAGCGGCGAAAGCTGCGTGAGCGCTGCGTCAGCGAGTTCCTTGACCCGCCTCAGCGGATGCTCCCGGGGCACCCGATCGCCAGGCTCCATAACCATCCAAATCGCCCGCTGCCGCCGCTCTTCACCCCGCATCCGCCGCTTCCTCCTCCATTCCGATTACCCACTCAGACGAATTATAGCGTAATGAAATTCAAGCGTTTATCAACGCGCTGCTAGTGTGCTGTTCCAGAAGTTCGCAGACAAAATCTGGCGAGGGAATCGAGGATTTGGTCAGCGGTTTTGGTCCAGACGAAGGGTTGAGGGTTGTGGTTGTTGATTTGCAGATAGCGTTTGATCACGGTTTCGAGTTCGCAGGTGCTGCGGCAGGCGCCGCGGCGAATTTGCTTCTCGGTCAGGGCCGCAAACCAGCGCTCGACCAGGTTGATCCAGGAGGCGCTGGTGGGCGTGAAGTGGACGTGGAAGCGGGGCCGCTTGGCCAGCCAGTTGCGGATCAGCGCGGTCTTGCGGGTCCCGTAGTTGTCCATGGCCAGGTGGACCTCGAGCTGCGCGGGCACCTTGGCGTCAATGGTGTCGAGGAATTTGCGGAACTCCACCGAGCGATGCCGGCGATGGCATTCGCCGACACGGTGCCGGCCTTGAAGTCGAGCGCGGCAAACCGGCTGGTGGTGCCGTGGCGCTGGTAATCGTGAGTGCGTCGCGCAGGCTGCCCGGGCCGCATCGGCAGCAGCGGTTGGGTGCGGTTCAAGCTTGGATCTGCGCCTTCTCGTCGGCGCACAAAACCACCGCTCGCTCAGGCGGATTGAGGTATAGGCCCACGATGTCGCGAGCCTTTTCCACAAACAGCGGATCGCGCGAGAGCTTGAAAGTCGCGCTGCGATGGGGCTGGAGCGCGAAGGCGCGCCAGATCCGATGGACGGTGGTGGGCTTCATGCCCACCGCCCTGGCCATCGCGCGCACGCTCCAGTGGGTCGCAGCGGCGGGGGTCGCTTCCAGCGTGCGCACGATTATCCGCTCGACCTCCGCGTCGCGCACCCGCCGCGGCGCTCCGGGCCGTGGTTCATCGAGCAAGCCGTCGCGCCGCCGTTCAATAAACCGCCGCCGCCATTTGCACACCATCTGCGGCGAAACCCTAACGCTCGCCGCCACCTCTAGGTTGGCCAGACCCTTGGCGCACAGCAGGACGATCCGCGCGCGCAAGGCCAGCGCGGATCATCCCGAGTTGACTGGAAGGGTT
>DAHVFB010000229.1 GCA_027317185.1 Deltaproteobacteria bacterium | reverse complement strand
GCCTTGGCCTCGATTACGCGACCGTCAAGGCCTTGAATCCGCAAATCGTCATGTGTTCGCTTTCGGCCTTTGGCCAGACCGGTCCGCTCGCCAATGAGCCGGGCTTCGACACCCTGGGCGCGGCCTATGCCGGCATCACCTCGATGGGCGGCGAGGCCGACGGGTCGCCTTATGTACCGCAAGCGGCGATCGGCGACGTCAGCACCGGCGCTCACGCCGCACTGGGCATTTGCGCCGCGCTGCTTTATCGCGGACGCACGGGCCGCGGCCAGTACCTCGACGTCTCGCTGCTCGATACCTATTTCCATTACCATGAGATCAGCGTGCAGATGCATAGTCTGAGCGGCGGCGAAATCAAACCATTCCGCGCCGGCCGGCATTCGTTCTATCTGGCTCCGGTCGGGATCTTCAAGGGCCGGGACAAATATATAGTCATTATGTGCGCGCTGGACCATCAGTGGCTAACGCTGTGCGAAGTGATGGGCCAGCCGGAGCTGGCGAAGGATCGCCGCTTTGCGACGCGCGACGAGCGGATTCGGAACCTGCCGGCGCTGATTGAGGTAATCGAGGCGTGGCTGCGCTCGATGCCGAGCGACGAGGCCGCGATGGATGCAATGCGCGCACGCCGCGTGCCGATGGCGCCGGTGTTAACGGTCGCTGAAGCCGTGAAGCATCCGCATCTGCGCGAGCGTGGCACCGTGCGCAAGGTCCGCGATCGCAAACTGGGCGATTTCGAACTGCCCGGCTTCGCGATCCGCTTTTCGGATTTTCCGTGCCCGCTTGAATTGGAGGCGCCGTTCCTGGGCGAACATAACGAGGAGGTTTTTGCGCGGTACCTCGGCTTCGACGCCGGCCAGGTCAGGCAACTCGAGCACCGGGGAATCGTGCGCAAGGAGTGACGGCCGACGTTTCTACACCAATACTCTGCTGGCCGCGCGGCGCTATCTGTTTTCGCTTTAGCCAGATCCCTGTGAAAAAGGGCTGGATGTCAAATCTCACTTAGTCTCGGACGCTACAGTCGCTTTGTCCACTGGTCGCCACGTCTCATCCGGATCGTATGCCGTCATCGCGCTGGCGATCTGAGCGGTGCCGGGACCCAGATCGTTTTGGTAAACCTGGCCGGTTTGATTCGCCATGAAGGTCATTACTCCGGTATTGCGATAGCTAATCGGATACGCCAGGACCGCAAATCCTTCGGTCAACTTGCCATTTACAATATAGCTCTGTGCGCCGCCCGGTGCATCGGATCCTTGACTGGTCAGCAGCCGGTAAACATAGCCGTGGAACGGATGAGGTTCGCCGGTTGCATGAAGCTGGTAGCCATCGATAGCCGCCTGAGCCACCAGAGGACCAAGCGGACTCTGCGGCGGCTGCGCGCCAGGCTTAACCTGCCAGTACAATCCGTCCTGCGTTCCCGGGGTGCTATGGAACTTCTGCGCGTACTGATGCACCGTTGCGCCGTCATGCAGCGCGTTGTAGTAGTCGCGCTGCGCCTCGACGATCGCGCCGCAGACCTTGATCACATTCAGCTCATCCGCGCCGATCCGCCGATAGAGAATCTCCTGCTTGCCATAGTCAGTGTCGAAGTACCATTGCGATCCATTTTTGCGCAGCGGAATAGGAGTCGGCCAGTTGTTGGGACCAATATAGAGGAAGGTCCGTCCGTCGCTGGCAGCGGCATACTGATGCGACGCGCGATAGTTCGCGGTAAAGGTATCCTGTTTATTCCGGTCGGACACCGGATCGCCGGAGGAAATCAGGTCCTTGCCCGATGGACCCAGAATCGCCAGTATCGCCGCCTCGTCGTGATTCTGTATCGCCGTGGCAAAAGCATCAGTTGCCTTTGTTAGCGAACCGAATGTCCGCTGGCCCGGCGCTTGTGCCCGCGCCGCGGGTACACCGCAGAACAACAGTACGATGCAAATCCCCAACGCCTGCGC
>DAHVFB010000228.1 GCA_027317185.1 Deltaproteobacteria bacterium | reverse complement strand
ATGCCGGAGCTGTTTGCCGGCGTGCATCGCGACGACAGCAACTTCCCGGTGCAGTTCTGGGGCAGCAACGTGCCGCAGGCCTGGGCGGCGGGCTCGACCTTCGCGCTGGTGCAGGCGCTGGTCGGCCTGGAGCCGGATGCCGCGTCGGGGCTGCTGCATGTCAATCCGCATCTGCCGGAGTGGCTGCCGGACGTCGAGCTGCACGACATCGAGGTGGGAGGGCAGATGTTCGACCTTCGCTTCACGCACGACCCGAAGGGCGACGGCTTTGAGGTGCTGCGCGGGCCGAGGGAGCGGGTGGCGCTACGACGCGCAGTCGAGAGCTGACGGACCTTGCAATCAGGTGGCGAGCCGGCCTCATGGCCCGGTCCCCATCCTGTGTGGCTGCAAGAGCGTCCACCGCATCGACGTGGAAAAGTCACTTAGGCATCGCTCAACAATTACCGCATCATCCTGATGGCCTTGGGCTGATCGTGTAATTCCACTCAGGATGCCATGGGTCGGTCGCGATGTTGATGGTCGCCATTTCCTCGTCGGCAACGCGTATCGCCTTGGGATAGCTGTTCTCATCGAGTTCACAGCGCACCGTCAGGCCGGTCTTCGTGGTTGTGGCGGCGATGAGATCGACGACCGCAAGGCGACTGACGAGTGGCTTGCCGCGCCAGGTCTGGGTGATGTGGCAGAACAAGCGGTGCTCGATCTTATTCCACTTCGATGTCCCCGGCGGATAATGGCACACCTGCAAGTTCAATCCGCTCTCGTCGGCGAACTTTTGCAATTCGAGCTTCCACAACCGCACGCGCGATCCGTTCGAGCCGCCGCCATCGGCGGTGATCAGCAGCCGGTCCGCGTTGTTGTAGCGTTCGCGTCCGACGGCCTCATACCAGCGACGGATTGAGTTGACGGCGAACGCCGCTGTGTCGTGGTCGATCCCGACGCTGACCCATCCCGCGTTCGCGGCGATGTCATAAATGCCGTAAGGCGCGACCTTGCCGAGGTCCTTATCGACGAAGTCATGCACCTTGACCGCGTCGGGGCAGCCGGTGGCGCGATAGTCGCTGCCGCCGTTCTTGTATTCGCCGATCAACTCCTTCTTCTTGGTATCAACGGAAATCACTGGCTGGCCGGCGGCCTGAAACGCAATGGCCTGGCAGTTGATATGCTGGAATTGCCCGTCACGGTCGGCATGGTGACTGCCTTCCTTCGTCTTGCGGTTGACCTGGCGAGAATAGCCCAGCGTGACCAGCATCTTGGCAACCGTGTTGGCGCTGATGGCATGGTTCATCGCGCGCAGCGCCGCCGCCAGCTTCTCGCGGCTCTTGGACACCCACAACAGCGGGCGCATCGGATCACCCATCGTAGCCGGATCCACCAACCGGTGCAGATCCTCAAGCACCGTCGGGTCCGCCTTGCTCGAAAGCGGACGACCGGCACCTCGGCGCCGGATCCGGGCCGTGGCCGAGGGCGCAGCAGCGAGATCCTTCGCGCCGCGAATGATCGTGCTGCGCGCAACACCGGTCGCCCGAAACACGGCGGCCGTTCCGCCATAGCCCGCCGCAGCCTTCTCTGATGCGACAAACAACCGGCGGCCTCGTTCATCCAACTGGTCTTTGATGGCCGCATACCGCGCGCGGATCGCGTTTTCATCGATCATCCGCGAATCGTAGCCACCGCACCGCCGTGCCGGAATCCCCTATCGGACAAGGCCCCAACCCGAATCGCTTATTCCTGCTCGGGTCCTTACCGAGGCCATCGGTAGTACAACCCGCCTGCGTGCATCCGCCATGCACCGTCCGGCCTGCCAGGTCGCGACGATCGCACGTAGGATGCAGCCGATGAAAACGCCCGCCTGGCTGTCGGGGCTGCTCGGCTTCCTGTCCGCTGTCGGCCCGGTCTCGACCGACATGTACCTGCCCGCCTTCCCGGCCATCGAGGCCTCGTTC
>DAHVFB010000227.1 GCA_027317185.1 Deltaproteobacteria bacterium | reverse complement strand
AGACCGCCTTTGCGCCCCAATTCGACCGCCGCTGCATTCCGATTGTCCGCCTCTTTGTCCTCGACTTGCCCCGTCGCGATATCGCCGATGAGTTTCGCCAGAGCAATGGGATCGCGTGGTCGCTTTTTGCGGATATCGGCCATGCAACCATTATCGCACAGGCGGAACGCGATGGAACAGCCGGAACGAGCGCGCACGACAGGGCTGAAATTTCAAACTGACCCACTATCCGGCTGGCGCCGCCCTTGACCGCGGCCGCCGCTCCGGCTGGAAGGTGACTATGCAGTCGCCGTTGGCGACTGCTGCGTTGAGCAGCCAGTCTCTATTAACTGCTCACACACGAAATTCCTGACGCTCCCTAGGCCGGCAGCACGGACATCGGCCACCTGCGAACGGGTTCGCCATCACGCGGGTTTGTTCTCCGGAAGCTTTTCAAATCCAGTTGACTTGAAGCCTACTGATTTCTTGCTCATGACTCTCACCGGTTATTGCATCGCGGGTTGTACTGGTTCCGCGGTTTGGCTTCAGACTTCTCGCGGTCTTGCCTCTTGTGTCGCGACGAGGCCAGCGTGCGGTGCTGAACAGCGCGCGAGCCTGGTTAATCGACCGTCAAAACCGGCGGGGCATAGCAAAGGCCGCGAATGCCAATGCCACGCCCCAGTGTCATCGTGATAGGCGCCTTTGCTCGTGATTCCGCGAAGGCTTCTGAAAAGTAATTCCGAATTTATGTACTGATGCTGGACGTTTCGGCCGAAACCGTATTTGTAGGCGGGTTTCCCGTCGGTCATGACGAGCGAGACCTTGGAATTTAAAGTTAGTTCCCACGCTCGGTTGTCTTGCAGGGCTCCGGCGCCACGCGGCGGCCTACGAAAATGGCGGTAAAATGCATCACGAGCGACAAGGTGCTTTTGACAATGCAGCTTGGCCCACTTTGATATTCAGATTTGGCCCACCCTCCGTGTTGTTATCCGGCCATGTTTGCTACTCGCCGATACCTCTAAGCGTGAGCGCTCATATGTTTCCGGCCTGTCGGCTTGGGCGCTGGATACTCTTCGGCGATGCCGGTGAGCACGACCGGTGGCCGGTCGGGAAATTCGGCGATCAGCGACAGGTCGCCGCCCATCGCCTTGATGGTCTTGCGGAGCGTAGAAAGCAGGACATCGCTGCGTTTCTCCAGGCGAGAAACGCTGTCCTGCGTGATCCCGAGGGTCTTGGCCACGCGGACCTGGGTGAGCTTACGCGCGCGGCGCAGCTCGCGCAGGCTCATTTCCTCGGCGATCAGTTCGGCCGCGCGAGCCTCAATCTTCTTGCGCTGAGCCGGTCTCAGCTTCTTGATCTTGTCATTCACGTTCACCGCCATGGTCAGCTCCTTGTGCTTTTCAACCGGGCGAGATGGGCATCGAACCGGTCATCGGCCTTGCGGATAAGCTCGCGGTAGAAGCGCTTTCCCGCTCACACCCGATTTATCGCCTGCGACCAGCAGAATCGCTTCGCGCTTTGGATCGAAGGCGAAGGCCACCCGCCAGTCGCCATCTGCCGCGCTGAAGCGCAGTTCCTTCATGTTGGCGTGGCGCAAGCCGTTCAGGGTGTCAACGCGGGGCCGCCCCACCTGTGGCCCGAACTGCTGGAGCAGGCGGGCCACAGGCTAATATCTCGGCTTGGACCTCCTGGTGCAGCGCGTCGAACTCTGGCTCGAACTCATCGCCGATCTCGACCACCCAGCCCACCGCGACAATATGATATACAATCCATATGATATCAAGTTCATAGATGACGGTTGGGAGATCGCGTGCGGGGCGCACTGCCGGAGCCGACCGCTGCCGTTATTACCTCACCTGAAACGTCGGGCTGTCTGCGGGCCGGGCCCGGCGCCGGTCGTAGAGGCGCGGTGCCTGTGCGCGCCAGCCGTTCGCTTCGGCGCTGGCACCGGCGCCAAGGGGTCTCTTTCGCCGCCCTCTTTGCTAGAC
>DAHVFB010000226.1 GCA_027317185.1 Deltaproteobacteria bacterium | reverse complement strand
CTCATAAAGCGGGGGTGGCGGCTTGCGGCTGTCGCAAATTCTTAGAGATTACGGTTAAAATCAGGACCATGCCTGCATCCGTGGCCCATTCGCCCCTGGACTTGATCGGTCATACCCCGGTAATACGCCTCAATCGCGTGGTGGGACGCAATCAAGCCGAGGTCTGGGCCAAGCTCGAAAACTATAATCCGGGCGGTAGCGTAAAGGATCGAATCTGCCTCGCGATGGTCGAAGCGGCGGAAAAGGCCGGGCGGTTGCGTCCAGGCGATACGATTGTCGAGCCGACTTCGGGCAATACTGGTATCGGTCTGGCGATGGTGGCGGCGGTGAAGGGCTACAAACTGATCCTCACCATGCCCGATACGATGAGCGACGAAAGGCGGTCGCTGCTGGTGGCCTATG
The DNA here is from genome assembly GCA_027317185.1 of Deltaproteobacteria bacterium. Lineage (GTDB taxonomy): Bacteria > Desulfobacterota > Binatia > Binatales > Binataceae > JAJPIG01. The sequence continues at coordinate 1,688 of DAHVFB010000226.1, read as the reverse complement.
GCGCCGAGCTGGTGCTCACCCCGGATACCCGCGGGATGCATGGTGCGATCGCCAAGGCCGAAGAACTGTCGCGCAGTAATCCTGACTATTTCATGCCGCAGCAGTTCAATAATCCGGCCAATCCCGAGGCGCATTACCGAACCACCGGTCCAGAACTAGTGGAGCAACTGCCACGGATCGACGCTTTCGTGGCCGGCGTCGGTACCGGCGGAACGATCAGCGGAGTGGGGAAATATCTGCGGGAGACGATCGATCACAAAGTGCTGATCGTGGCGGTTGAACCACAGGCCTCGCCGGTATTATCGGGCGGCGAGCCGGGTTTCCACAAAATCCAGGGCATCGGCGCGGGTTTTTTGCCGCATACGCTCGATCCCAAAGTTTACGATGAAATCATCCAAGTGTCCGACGAGGATGCGACCAAGTTCGCCCGCCGGCTGGCGCGCGAAGAGGGTTTGCTGGTTGGCATTTCGTCGGGGGGGTCGTGTTGCGCGGCCTTGCAGGTTGCGAAACGGCTGGGACCCGGAAAAGTGGTGGTGACGGTGTTCTGCGATACCGGCGAACGTTATCTGACCACGGATCTGTTCCAAGCCGAGGGTATCTGACGGATTGAAAATCGTGGCGATAGACTCCCTTCAAGAGAAATTCGAGCACCTGAAAGCTTTGTTAGCGCCGATCCGGTCCGCGATCGTAGCTTTTTCGGGCGGCGTCGATTCGACTTTCGTGCTGCGGGTGGCGCATGACGTGCTGGGTGAGCGGGTCATCGGCCTGACCACCACCTCACCGACCATGCCCTCGGACGACCGGACGAACGCGTTGGCGATGGCCCGCCGGATCGGCGCGCGCCATCTGGTGATCGAGTCGAATGAACTCGAAGTGCCGGGCTACGCCGCCAATCCGATCAATCGATGCTATCTATGCAAACACAACCTGTTCACCGTTTGCAGCGCCAAGGCCGCGGAGTTGGGAATCGAAGAAATTCTTGACGGCCTCAATTTGGACGATCTCAACGATTACCGGCCCGGAATCAAGGCCGCTTCAGAGAGCCGCGTGCGGCATCCGCTGGTCGAAGCCCAACTGACCAAGGCCGAGGTGCGCGAGTTGTCCAAAATGCTCGACCTGCCGACCTGGGATCGGGCCGCTTCGCCATGTCTTTCTTCACGATTTCCGTATGGCACGCAAATTACCGCTTCGGGCCTCGATCAGGTCGAGGCGGGCGAAAAAGTGCTGCATCAGCTTGGATTCAAGGTGGCGCGGGTGCGCTACCATGGCGAGGTGGCGCGCTTGGAAGTGGCGGCCGATCAGGTGGCGCGGCTATTCGATCCCGCCATCCGCGAGCTGGTGGATAACGAGTTACGCAGGATCGGATTCAAGTACGTGACGGTCGATCTGCGCGGCTTTCGATCCGGATCGCTGAACGAAGGCTTGAACGTTCCGCCCGGTGCTCCGACCAGCTAACTTCGATTAGGCCAGCTTTTCCATCAACGCCAGCGCCAGCTCGAAATCGGCTTGGGTCGTGATCTTGAAATTTTTGGCCGAGCCCTCGACGATCCTCACCTGACCTCCAATTCGCTCGACCAGATCGGCGTCGTCGGTAGCGGCGGTTCCCGCTTCGATCGCCTCGCGATGGGCGCGAATCAGCAGATCGCGGCGAAAAGCCTGCGGAGTTTGCGCTTGATATAGGTCGAGAC
>DAHVFB010000225.1 GCA_027317185.1 Deltaproteobacteria bacterium | reverse complement strand
GCGCAGTTCGACTTAACTGGGAAAGTGGCGATCGTCACCGGCGCGGGCCGCGGAATTGGCCGGGCGATCGCGGTGGGACTGGCCAACGCGGGCGCGAAGATCGTTATCACCGCGGCGCGCAATCCCGATGAAATCCGGCGGGTAGGCGCCGACCTGGAACATCAGACCGGCCGCGATTGCGCGTTGGCGGTTGCGGCTGACGTGACGGTCGAGGCCGATTGCCGGCGGGTGGTCGATACCGCGTTAAAGGCTTTCGGCGCGGTCCACATCCTGATCAACAATGCCGGGCGTGGCATGCGTTTCGTCAGCGAGGAGTTTTTGGAGCATTCGACCAAATTCTGGCAGACCGACACCACGACCTGGCGCACGATAATCGACACCAATGTAAACGGTCCGTTCATGATGGCGAAGGCGGCGGCGCCCCATCTGCTCGCGAACCGATGGGGCCGGATCGTCAATATCTCGATGAACAAGGAGACCATGCGCCGAACCGGCTTCTCGCCCTATGGACCCTCCAAAGCGGCGCTGGAATCCGAGACCATAATATGGGCGCAGGACCTCGCCGGCACCGGCGTCACTGTGAATGCCTTAAGTCCCGGCGGCATCACCGAAACCGGGATGGTGCCGGCGGGCGCGATCGATAAATTCCGCGCCGTGATGCTCGACCCCGCGATTATAGTGCCGCCGCTGTTATGGCTGTGCTCCGAAGGCTCAGACGCGATTAGCGGGCGTCATCTGGTGGCCAAGGACTGGGATCCTTCGTTACCACCCGAACTGGCCGCCGAACGGGCCGGCGCGGCGGCGGGCTGGTAGCGACGAGTCCTGCGGCCGGCTCAGTGCTTGGCGGCTTTCGCCGGTTGGCTGTGATAAGGCATCTGAACGTACTGCACGCTGGGCCGGCGCACTGCTACTTGCGGAAACAAGCGCATGAATTCATAGATTTCATCGGGCATCTCGGATGATACGTGCAGCCCCAACCCGCGCGCTTCTTCGACCGTAATCGGATAATCGTGCGTCCAGCGTCCCTCGGTCAGGGCCAATGAGAGCTGCTCGGCTGCTTCGGTCATCCATCCACGCGCGATCAGCAATTGCCTCGCGTAACCACGCACCTGATCCATCGCCTTGCCCGCCACGTCGGCCATGATCAGGGTCTCGTCATGGATACTGTGATTGGCGGCGGTTTTCTTCTCGACCGCGCGAAGAATCGATGCGGCTGGCCACTGTCCTATCTGTGGGTCGAGCGGTCCCAGCACCGCGTGCGGCGCCATCACGATCTGATTGGCCGCCAGCGCCAGCAGCGTTCCGCCTGACATCGCATAGTGCGGCACGAAAACGGTGACCGGAGCAGTATGCGCGATCAGCGCGTGCGCGATCATCTCGGCCGCCAGCACCAGTCCACCCGGTGTATGCAGAATGAGATCGATTGGCATCTGATCGTCGGTTAGCTGCACCGCCCGGAGCAATTCCTCCGAATCTTCGATATCGATAAATCGCACTAACGGAAAACCCAGTACCGCCATCGTCTCCTGCCGATGGATAAGGGCGATCACGCGGCTTCCGCGCCGCTTTTCCAGCGTGCGAATCAGGCGCGTGCGGCGCGAGCTCAGCAGATATTGGCGCACCAGCGGTTGCAATCCGACAATGATTAGGAAAACCCAGAACAACCCGAACCAGCTCACCATGCTCCCCTCCCTCACAGCATTCGGTCTCCAGGCCTAAGCCTGCGAACAGGCGACATGCTAGTATTATTTCACCTCCGATGGCAGTGGATTTGAAAAAAGCGCGGGCGCGGATGGTGATTGAGCAACTGGAGCGCCGCGGAATCAAGAATGCGCGCGTGCTCCGAGCGATGCGATCGATACCGCGCGAGCGTTTTATCCCGCCCGAACTGGCCGATCATGCGTACGACGATGGGCCGCTGCCGATTGGCGGCGAGCAGACCATCTCGCAACCATATATGGTCGCCCTGATGACCGAAGTTGCAGCCCCCTCCGACACGGAGCAGGTGCTCGAGGTCGGTACCGGATCGGGCTATCAGACCGCAGTGCTGAGCAGACTGAGCGCTCACGTGTTCTCGATCGAATGCGACCAGCGGCTGCATGATCGCGCCGCAGCTACGCTGGCCGCGATGAGCATCAATAACTGCACTTTGCTAGCGGGTGACGGTTCTCTCGGATGGCCTCAGGCCGCCCCGTTCGATCTGATC
>DAHVFB010000224.1 GCA_027317185.1 Deltaproteobacteria bacterium | reverse complement strand
CGGGAAAACCAGCGCGTGCCCGATCCTGGACAGCCTCGATGCGAACGGCTGGTCCGAACAACACGTAGGAGGTCACAATGGCTGACGCAATCAATGCACGAGACCCGCGCAAGCTGGGTCTGCTGACAATACCGGGAGTCGCGGTTTCGCTGCTTCCCAGCCTTGCCTGTCCGCTATGCTGGCCGGCTTATGCCGCGCTGGTTTCTTCGCTGGGGCTCGGATTCCTCGTTTCCTCAACCTATCTGCTGCCCCTTACCGGAGCGCTTCTGGCCGTTGCTGTTGTGGGGCTCGGCTTGCAGATCAAGCTGAACGGCTATGGACCTTTCGCTCTGGGCCTGCTCTCCGCTGCACTCATCCTGCCTGGCAAATTCCTGATGGAATCAAACGCGATAACTTACGCAGGCGCCGCGATCCTACTGATCGCCTCGGCTTGGAGCCTCGCTCCGAGTCGATCCGCAGGTTCCGCTTCTTGCCCGGCCTGTCCGCCCGCGGGTGAAGGCAGCCGCGAATCGGTTTGAAGACCGGCAGGATATGGAAACGCAGCGATTCGATTTCGTCATTCTCGGTTCCGGCTCAACGGCATTCGCGGCTGCGATTAGAGCCGTCGAACTGAGCAAGACCGTCGCGATGACGGAAAACCGCACGCTTGGCGGGACCTGCGTTAATCGCGGATGCCTGCCCTCGAAGAACCTCATCGCGGCGGCGGGCATCGTCCACGAAGCGGCGCATCCCCGCTATGCCGGAATCGACCCGGCGCGACTTGAGGTCAACTTCGCGGAGCTGGTTCGCCAGAAGGATGAGGTGATCGCCTATTACCGCGAGAAAAAGTACCAGAGCATCGTCGGCGATCGCATCAGCGTACTCGAGGGGACGGCGCGGTTCGTTGATCGCAACGCCGTTCAGGTGGGGGATGTTCGTCTGGAGGCGGACCGCTTTCTGGTAGCGACGGGATCGAGGCCTTTCATCGCGCCGCTAAAAGGCTTGGACGCAGTTCCGTTTATGACCAGCGATCTTCTGACCAGCCACGAAAACATGGAGCTTAAGGAGCAGCCGGAGTCTCTCACGATTGTCGGCGGCGGCTATATCGCACTCGAACTGGGACAGTTCTTTCACCGGCTCGGTACGCGAGTAACCATCCTCGAACCAAGTGAGCGAATTTTACCCAGCTACGAACCCGAAGTCGGCACCACGCTCGGCCAGATTCTCCAAGAGGAAGGAATCGTTATCCTGACGCAGACAAAGGCCGTCGGCGTCCGCCGGGATCGCGATGGTGTATTTGTGGATGTGGCCGGTAATGCTCCAACGACGGGGCGGTCCTCACATCTGCTCATTGCCACGGGCCGAGTTGCCAATACCGAAGGCCTCGGCTTGGAGATGGCCGGCGTGCATACCGATCAGCGCGGTGCGATCATCGTTGACGACGAATTGCAGACGAGCGCTCCACACGTCTGGGCTGCCGGCGACGTGATCGGCTTCAACACCGAGAGCCAGATGGCGACCCCGGTCGGAGCCCAAGACGGCGGTATCGCAGCGCTCAACGCGCTAGCTGGGGAGCGTCGCAAGGTTGACCATCGGGTGATTCCGCGCGCCATCTTCACCGATCCCGAGGTTGCGGTGGTCGGACTGACTGACAAGCAGGCAGTGAAGCGAGGCTATCGATGCGCCTGCCGAACCGTAAAGATGGAGCAGGTCCCGCGCGCACAGGCGGTGCGTAATCCGCGCGGCGTAATCAAGATGGTGGCCGAGCGCGATAGCCGCAAGGTCCTTGGCGTCTCGATGGTCGGAATGGATGCGGCCGAGGTAATTCACGAGGCTGCGATGGGGATCCGTCTGGGTGCGACGATCGAGGACTTCGTGGGCATGCTGCACATCTATCCAACGATGTCCGAGGCGCTGAAGATCGTCGCGCTGTCGTTCACCAAGGACATCTCGAAACTGAGTTGCTGTGCCGAGTGAGATCAGAGAGGCGGCGCCCGAGCGAAAGCTCGGGCGCCGCGCGCACTTACTGGGAGTAAGTACGGTTGAGAATGAAATCGACCGCATGCTGTGCCTGGGCGGCGGCGTGGATCAGAAGCTTGCGATTGTCGCGAAGCGCTTTTAACCAGCCGGCAACATACGCTGCCTGATTGGCGAGGACCGCGTTAGAGATTCCGGCTTCCGCGCAAAGATAGGCTGCGCCCATTTCGGCGACCAATTCTTCTTTGGAATAGACGGGCGAACCA
>DAHVFB010000223.1 GCA_027317185.1 Deltaproteobacteria bacterium | reverse complement strand
GAAGAAGGGTTTTTCCAGCCAATGCGCGGCCGGCAGGATGTAATCGGCCAGCACCGCGGCCGGGCTTTTGAATAAATCGTGAACCACGAACAATTCGAGATTCGGATGGCGCAGAGCCTCCGCGACCGCGCGCGCATTCGGACTACCGCCCAGGGGATTATGATATTGCGCGATCAAAGCTTTGACCGGGTAAGGCTGCTGTTCGGTAATCGCTTTCCATAGCAGGGGTTCGTGCGCCGAGCTGAAGACGCTGAAAATGTGACGTTGGCCGAACCATGCCCGCCCGAGTGCATCCGCAAACGAACGATAGCCGGGTCCGCCAACCAGCATGAAGCGATCGCCGCCAAGGCGTTTGTCGCGCTGCTCGTCGCTCAGGCGATCGACCAGGATTGCGTCGCCATTCGAGATGATCTTGCGCGGTGGACCGACCGCGAGGTGACCGCCAGAACGATTAAGATTGCCGGTAATCGCCACGATACTGGCCAGCGCGCGCGCCGCCTGTACCGAGGTTGCGCCGATCTGACACAGGCCATTGCCCAAACCGAGAATCGCGGGACCGTGGGTGGCGAAAGTGCGCGCAGATTCGACGATTAACTCCGGCGCAATCCAGGTGATCCCGGACACGCGCTCAGGCGTGTACTCGGCGCATCCACGCGCGAGATCCTCAAAGCCCACGGTATTTCGCGCGACGAAATCGCGATCGTACAAACCTTCGCCGATGATCACGTTGAGCCATCCGAGCGCGAGCGCGCAGTCCGATCCCGGCCGCAACTGAATAAAGAGATCGGCCTGGCGCGCTTCGGTGGTGCGCAGCGGATCGATTACCATCAATTTTGCGCCCGCGCGGATGGCCTTGACGATTTTCTTCCATAGCAGCGGTTTACCCGCCGAGGGGCGCATACCCCACAGGACCACGCACTTGGTCACGCCAGCTATCGGCGGTGTATAGCCGGTCGGTCCGTAACCCGAGGTCAAGGCCTCGCCGATCGCGATTGGCCCGGTGCATACCTTGTCCTGACCTACCGAATTGGGACTGCCGAGCAGGTTGAGAAAGCGATCGCCCATGCCCCAGTCCGCGCCATGCAAAGTGCCGGTCGTTACCGCGACGGTTTCGGGCCCGTACCGGTCCTTAAGCGCGATCAGTTTTGCCGAAATTTCACTTATCGCCTGTTCCCACTCGATCCGTTCCCATCGATCTTCGCCGCGTGGGCCGACTCGTTTGAGCGGCCAGTCGATCCGATCGGGCCGGTAATGCAGCTCGGCGGCGTGCGTCCCTTTGACGCAGATGAAGCCTTGGCTTACGGGATGATCCTTGTCACCTGAGATGGTGGCGACTCGTCCATCTTCAATGCGGACGACGATGCCGCATTGCTGACTACATGCGAGGCATACGGCTTTTTTCGTATCGCGAGTGCGAAGCTGGGACGGACTAGCCATCGGCGACCTCCTTCCGAGCGGCAACCTCGTGATTGTCAGCCATTGCGCGAGAGCCTGCAAACAAATCGCAGAGATACAAGCTCGAACCTCGTGGCCATTTGCGCCGTCGCAATGGAGACATGCCGGCTAAGTAATGTTAAAATTCGCGACTTGGCCGTTACTCTAAGCGGCTCAGGGAGCTTTTTCATGGAAAAATCACGCATGGCTGGCAGCCTGCGCGGAATTGTGGCATCGCGTCGTTATCGGCTTCTCCCCATCCTGTTGGCGGTTTGCGCGGCTGCGATCCTGATGGTCTGTACATCATGGTCCGCACGCGCCCAAAGTGGTGACGAAGGTTCTGGCGACACCAACAAGGTGGTGGCGACGGTTGGCGACCATAAGATCACCGAAGCTGAAGTTGACGATCAGATCAGGCCTGAAATCGCCGGTTGGCGGAACCGGTTGTATCAGCTTCGCCGCGATGCGATTCAGAAGATTGCGGATGACTACATAATCGATCAGGCGGCCAAAAAGGCTGGCATGGCGCCCGACAAGTTCATGGAGAAGCAGCTTGCCGGTAAATCCGTAAAGGTGACCGACAAAGAGGCGAAGGATTTTTACGATTCGCACAAGAACCGGATTCCACAGCCCTACGATCAAATCAAAGCGCCGCTGATCGCCGCGTTGCAGCGCCGTAACGATCAGGAAGCCCGCCAGAAGGTGATTGCCCGGCTGCGCGAGGACAATCACGTTAAGATGATGATCGAGCCGCCGCGGCTTAAGATCGCGACGAAGGGCTATCCTGCAC
>DAHVFB010000222.1 GCA_027317185.1 Deltaproteobacteria bacterium | reverse complement strand
GTACTCGACCCCCATCGCGAAGAAGGTCAGCGTTCGCGCGCGATGAGACAGCATCACGCCCTTGGGCTGCCCGGTAGTTCCGGCGGTATATGGAATCGCGAAGGTTGACCATTCGGCCGGCGAACGATCCGGTGCGGCGAGGCTGGACCTCGCGATCCATTCCTCGTAGTCGCCGCCGATCACGATGATGCGTTCGACCGAGGCGAATTTCACGCTGCGAGCAGCCTCTTCGAGCGACCGATGGACGAACAAAACGCGCGCCTGGCTGTCGTCGCAGATCGCGGTGAATTCCGAAGGCTTCAGGCGCGGACTCGGCATCGCCACCGCGATTGCACGGCTGGCCAAGCCGCAAACGATCTCGATGTATTCGAGGCAGTTGGGGGCGAGAATAGCGCCATGCTCACCCGGCCGCAGTCCGAGGTCCGCGACCGCCGCATTGCCAACCCGGTCGATGCGCTCGATCAACCGCCGATAAGTCAGATCGCGTCCGCTTTCGCGCAGCGCCACCTTATCAGGCGTGTGCCGCGCGGCGCTGCGCACGCCCAGATCGATCGTCAGGGGCCTGAAGGTCGATGGCGGCGGATCGTCGGCGGTCGCCATCACGCAATTCTCACTGACGCGCCGCACTGGCGCGCTGGTCGAGCTTGAACACCCGCATCGCGTTCTCGCGCACCAGCGCACTTATCGATTCGGGCCGCAATCCAAGCGTCTCGATTTCCGCAACGGCGCGCTCGGGATCGATCACCGGCCAATCCGTGCCAAAGATCACCTTCCCGCGCCCGTAGGTGTTAACGTAATGAATCAATTGCGGCGGCCAATGCCGCGGCGCATAGGCATCCGCACCGATAAAAACGTTCTCGTGCTTCCACGCCATCGAGATCATTTCATCGGTCCACGGATAGCCGATATGAATTCCGATCAGGCGCAGCTCCGGAAAATCGATCGCCACCCGATCGAGCGTAATTGGACGGCTAACGCTCGGTAAGCGCCGATCCCGTTGATAGATCAGATTCTGGCCCACCTGCATCATGATCGGAACGTCAAGCTCGCAGCACTTCGCATAATAGGGATAGTAGCGCGCGTGATCAGGCGCCAGTTCGAACCAATGCGGATAAAGATGCGCCCCAACGAAACCGTATTCGCGCACCGCATGTTCCAGATCGCGCAGACCCTGCATCCCGCGTGAGGGATCGACGCCCGCCAATCCGCTGAAGCGATCCGGATGCTCGCGGCAAATCTGAGCCACCCGCTCATATGGAATCTCGAACGATCCTTTTACCCGCAGATCTCCCGCCCGGACCGCGATCAGCAGCGACCGTTCGATTCCCGCGCGATCCATTTTGGCGAGATATTGATCGATCGAAACGCCTCGACGCATCGCGGGCGGCATCCGCACCTGGGTCATGAAGTGATCGTCGATACCAGTCTGGCCGAGGCGAATTTCCAGCTCGGTAAAAAGATTGACCACGATGTCGATCGCACCCTTCATGAGTCATCCATCAGACGGATCAATCTTTAGACGAATCAATCTTTCCGATTCCAGCGCACTCCGAATTCCCTCCCCTTGTCCAAGGGGAGGGTTAGGGAGAGGTCTCCCTCACAGCATCCAAAATCGCCTGGGCCACTCCATCGATATTGGTCAACACATCATTGTTCCAGAACCGAAGCACCCGATAACCGCGGCTCTTAAGCCAACCCGTGCGCCTGCTGTCGCTGGCAACGGCGGCTGGCTCGGCATGCTGACCACCATCCAGCTCTATCACCAGCCTGCGTTCCTTACAGCAGAAGTCCACGATGAAATCGCCGATTGGGAACTGTCGGCGAAACTTCAGCGCGGAGAATCGCTTCGCCCGTAATTGTTGCCATAGTTTTCGTTCGGCCTCGGTTTCGTTGCGCCGCAGCAGGCGCGCCCGATAGAACCGCCGTTCAACGGCGCTACCGCCGTTATCGGTCGAATGAGTCAATGACCGCTGACCTCTCCCTAACCCTCCCCTTAGACAAGGGGAGGGAATTTTCAGGATAATTTAACCGGCTGGCAGCCTTCGCGTTCCGCTGACTTCCGATACCACGGGCTCCGGACTCGCGACAAGCACATTCGGGCGATGGTACTGGTTCAGTTTGCCGGTGCAATCAACGCGTCAAGCGCGAGGTTCATTTATGCCGAAAGGGGATAACACTAAAGAGCAGACATTCCGACGATGGCTCGAAGGGAAGTCGCTGGACCAAAT
>DAHVFB010000221.1 GCA_027317185.1 Deltaproteobacteria bacterium | reverse complement strand
CCGGTAACCAGCGCGGATTTCCGCTATGCGATCGAGCGCGTGCTCGATCCGAAGACCAGTTCCAAGGGGATGGAGTATTTTCGCGGCATCGTGGGAGCGGCGGAATTCAGCGCCCATCGCACGCCGCATTTAAGCGGAATCGAGACCCCCGATCGGTGGACGATCAGCTTTCATCTGGCCGCGCCCGATCCGATTTTCGTCGACAAGCTGGCGATGCCATTCGCGTCGGCCGTGCCACGCGAAGCGGTCGAGAAATGGGGCAACAATTTTTCGCGCCATCCGATCGGCAGTGGCCCGTTCATCCTCAAGCAGTGGATCGGCGGGCAGCGAATCGTGATCGTCAAAAATCCCAATTATTTTATCCACGGAGAGCCCAAACTCGACGCGGTGGTTGGTCTGCTCGGCGTCAGCGCCGAGCTCGAATGGCTCAAGTTCGAAGCCGGCGAAATCGATGTTTCGGCAATTCCCACCGCCGAGTTCGCTTACGTGATGAAAACCCCATCGCTCAAGCGCCTGACGCTCCATCAGGTGACCGCCGCTACGCAATATCTGGGCATGAACTGCCAGATGCCGCCGTTCACGGACGTACGGGTGCGGCAGGCGCTCAATTATGGAATCGACAAACAAAAGCTGATTGCGCTGCTCAATGGACGCGGGGTGGTGGCGCGCGGCGTGATGCCGCCGACGCTGCCCGGCTATGCACCGGACCTGACCGGCTATCCATACGATCCCGGCAAGGCGCGTAATCTGTTGGCCGCCGCTGGTGTGAGTCACGATTTCGCGCCGGAGTTGTGGCTGCTGGCGGATCAGACGGTGTTAATGATCGGTCAGTCGATCCAGCAGGATCTCGCGCTGATCGGGGTCAATCTAGTCCTCAAACCAATTGCGCTCGGGCCGCTGCTGGAGGCGGTTCGTCAGCCCCATACCGTGCCATTCATGGTTTTCGGCTGGGAAGCCGATTTCCCCGACCCGTCCAACTTCCTCGAAGTGCTGTTCGCGAAGAGCCAGTGGGGCGCGAACAACGACACCTTCTATTACAATCCGCAGGTGGATTCGATTTTGCGCGAAGCCGCGCCGATCGCGGATCTGAAACGCCGTTACGCGCTCTATCAGCAGGCGGAGAAAATTATCGTCGCCGACGCCCCTTGGATACTTCTTTACAATCCGGTGGCCTATGTGATTCGTCAGCCATGGGTGCATGATCTGGTGCTTAACCCGATGCGTCCAATGCGTTTGGAAACCGTGACGGTGTCCGCACACGGAGAGTGATCGTGAGGATGGATAGGAAGTGGCCGGTTTAAGCCCCGCGCCGCCGCCATATATTCGGGCTGCGTTGCGCCACCTACGAACTATCGATCCGGTGCTGGCCGGGATTATCGAGCAGGTTGGACCATATGGATTAATCAGCCGGCCCGAACGATTTCAGGGGCTGGTGCGCGCAATCATTTTTCAGCAGCTTGCCGGCCGTGCCGCCCAGGCGATCTACCAGCGCTTCGTCGCGCTGTTCCCCGGTGTCCGCTTCCCAAGTCCCGCGCGCGTGCTCGCCGCGGACGACGCCGCGATGCGTGCGGCAGGCCTATCTCGCCAAAAGCTGATCTACATTCGCGATCTCGCGACCCATGTGGTCAATGGCGCAATCAAGTTTGCGCGCTTCGAGCGCATGGATGACGAAGAAATTATTGTCGAACTCACGCGCGTGCAGGGTATCGGGCGCTGGACCGCCGAGATGTTCCTGATGTTCAACCTGGGCCGGCCCGACGTCTGGCCGGTCGATGATCTCGGCGTGCGCAATGCCGTATTCAAGGCCTATGGACTGGCGACACCGCCGTCTCCGCGCGAGTTGCGCGAGATCGGCGAGCGCTGGCGTCCCTATCGAACCGTTGCAGTCTGGTACTTATGGCAGAGCACCCGAATCGTCACGCCCAACGTAATCTCGACGCCGCTGAGGTCCGCGCTATCCAGGCGTCGCGCCAAAGCTCAGCCTGTCTGAGCGGCGCCAACTTCAACCCGGGAGTTGTTGGTCATATTGCCCAGCGCGTCGGCGGCGGTGTCCCGGACTTCCGGGTCCGGATTCTGCACCAACTGGAAAAGCAGCGGGAGCGACTGTTGAGTTCCGATATTGCCCAGCGACCATGCAATCTGCGCCCAATCGACAGCGTCATGGTTTTGCTCCATTGCATCGCCGAGCAGCGCAATTTCGCGCACGCCGCCATTGATTCCGATCGCTTCGATCGCCGCCAGCCG
>DAHVFB010000220.1 GCA_027317185.1 Deltaproteobacteria bacterium | reverse complement strand
ATGGAACACGGTGGAAAAATCACCATCGCGGCCAGAGCGCAAGCGCAACAGGTGGTGGTCGAGGTGACCGACGAAGGTGGGGGAATAAAGGGCGAGTATCTCGATCACATTTTCGAGCCATTTTTTTCCACCAAGCCGTCGGGCGGTTCGGGCTTGGGACTTTCGATAACTCGCGGCCTGATGGAGAGTATCGGGGGAAGCGTCAGCGCCGCGAATCGGCTGCCCCGGGGAGCGGTGTTCACGCTCTTGTTTCCGATCTTTTCCGCGCACACGGAAGTCCCTCCGGCGACCCACGACATCGCCGACGATAGCCAATGCCGTTTCCTGTTGATCGACGACAACAACGAAAATTTGACCGCTTTGCGGGAATTGCTGGTCACCAAGGGGTATGAGGCCGATGTCGCCGACTCCGGCGCTAAAGCACTGGGTCTAATCGAAGCCGGACACCGGTACGACATAGTGATGTGCGATCTTGGGATGCCGGGGATGAACGGATGGGAGGTGGCCGGCAGAATTCATGAGCTGCGGCCGGATCTGCGCGTCTACATTATCACCGGCTGGGGCCATCATCTTAGACGCGAAGCGCCCGCCAATCCCGCCGTCTCGGGAGTCATTTCAAAACCGTTGGATCCCGCCGAAATTGAGCGCATCGTGAAACAGGCGCAAGCCGCCTGAAGCTTGAAATTCCGGGCGCGCCTCGGCGTCGCGGCGATTAGAAACAGGTTTGCCAACCGTTCAGCACTCGCGATATCTTCCGTTTGGGACCCAACCCGGTTTGCACTGAAACCCAGGCTGCGCGAGACGTATCGCCCGCCGGCCAGGTTACCCATCGGGTGCGCTTTCCGTGGACGGCGATGCGATGCTCACGTTATGAAGCGATCTTCACTGAGAGGACCAGCATGAAGCAGGTGGATTTTTCCGCCATGGTCGACAGCGGGCGCGGACTGGTCGATCGCGCAATCTTCTCCGATCCCCGCATTTATGAGTTGGAACTTGAGCGGATTTTCGCGCGATCGTGGCTGTTTCTGGCCCATGAAAGCCAAGTGCGCGAGCCGGGCGATTACTTCAACACCTACATGGGGGCGGATCCCATCCTGGTGTGCCGCCAACGCGACGGTTCGCTGAAGGCGCTGCTCAACTCATGCCGTCATCGCGGGATGAAAGTCTGCCGATCCGATTTCGGCAACGCCCGCTCATTCATGTGCACCTATCACGGCTGGACTTACAGCAACTCAGGTCAGCTCACCGGGGTTCCGTTCGAGAAGCTTGGGTATGACGATCGCTTCCGGCGCGAGGAATGGGGCTTGGTCGAAGTTCCGCGCGTCGAGGTCTACAAAGGCCTGATTTTCGCCAATTGGGATCGCGAAGCGCCCACCCTGCGCGAGTATCTCGGTGACTTCGCGTACTACATGGACATCATGCTCGACCGGGTGGACGGCGGAACCGAGGTGATTGGCGGAGTTCAGAAATGGCGGATGCGCGGAAACTGGAAACTCGCCGCGGAACAATTCGCCGGCGATATGTACCACGCGCAGACCAGCCATCTGTCGGCCGCAATCGCCGAAGGTTATCGCGAGGCGATCGGCGACTATCACGACGGTATCGAGATTGATGCCGGCGGCGGTCATGGCGTGGGCGCATTCACCGGACGTCCGATCGTTTTCGGCCATCCGGCGGTGGGCGCCTATTATGAAGCGACCGCCGCGGAAATGGTGCGGCGGATCGGTTCCGATCGCGCCGTCGGTACGCAATGGGTACATGCCGGCATGTTCCCGAATTTAGCCTGGCTGTGGGACTTCCCTACCCTGCGCATATGGCATCCGCGAGGCCCCGACTCGATCGAGGTTTGGGCCTGGTGCGTGGTCGAGCGCAAAATGCCGCCTGCGGTCAAGGAGATCATCCGGCTCAATTGCCAGCGCCATTTCGGCCCATCGGGCACCTGGGAGCAGGATGATAGCGAAAACTGGAGCTATTGCGCCGGCGGCAATGGCGGCTACATCGCGCGGAAATATCCGCTCAACTATCAGATGGGACGGGAACCGGCCAGGGAATATTCGGAGTTTCCCGGCCGAATCGGCAGCGTTTATAGCGAGCAGAATCAGCGTGCGCTGTATGCACGATGGGCGGAAATGATGAACGCGCAGAGTTGGAAAGAAATCAGTGTGCCGGGGCGTGCGAAAAGCGATCATATGGGGAACGCCGCCGCAGCGGTTGCCCCGTGAAAGCAACCTCTCCCTGAACCAGGAGCGGGAACCAGGCAAGGAG
>DAHVFB010000021.1 GCA_027317185.1 Deltaproteobacteria bacterium | reverse complement strand
CGGGTAGGGCGATCGACGCCTGATGAAAAAGCCGGAGGTGAAGGCAGTGAAAGGCATCGACAAATTCATCACCGTTAACCATCTGAAACTTCATTATCTGGAATTCGGCGTGCGCACGAGTCCGGTCGTGGTATGCATCCACGGCCTGACCCGCAGCGCGCATGACTTCGATCCGCTCGCACCGTATCTGGCCGCCAAATATCGCGTGATCGCGCTGGACGTGCGCGGCCGCGGCGACAGCCAATGGGGACCGCCGGATCAATACAATGCGCCGATCTATGCCAGCGATTTGGAGTCGATGCTGGATCAGCTTGGGATCGATCGCGTCAGTCTTATCGGCACCTCGATGGGCGGCAGAATTTCGATTCTGTACGGCGGCACCCATCCCGAGCGTATCGAGCGGCTGGTGCTCAATGATATTGGGCCGGCGCTCAGCCCCGCCGCCTCGAATCAGATCAATCGATGGGTCGCCAGCGCGCCCGGCGAGTTCGCGAGCCTCGGCGATGCGATCGCGCATTACCGCGAGGTGCAGTTCGGACCAGGGACCGATGAGGCGCTCGCGGAGATGTTGAAATGGCTGGTGAAGCCGGCGGCCGGCGGAGGTCTGACCTGGAAGATGGACCCGGCGATTCGCCAGCCGCCGCCGGGACTGCCGACGGTCGCGCGGGCCGGATTCTGGGCCGAGTACCAAAAAATCACTGCGCCCATTTTGATTCTGCGTGGCAGCGAGACCAGCGTGCTATCACCCGAGATCGCGCAGCGGATGTGTCAGGTGACGCCTAACGCAAAGTTGGTCGAGGTTGCGGGCGTGGGCCATGCGCCGTCGCTGGTCGAACCGGAAGCGCTGCAGGCGTTGCGCGAATTCTTCGACTGTTAGGCGGCTTTTGAGCCTGGGAATGCGCGTCTGAACGCCGCGATACGCGATTTTTGCGAGTTCAAAATCTGCTGCGCGCAAAGGTATCCCGACAGCGCGTTGTTGCCCGCACCTGGGTAGGTGCCCGCGCCGCACATGTACAATCGCGTAATCGGCGTACGGTAGCGCGACCATCCCAGCGCCGGGCGAAACAAAAAATTCTGCGTCAGATGATGGCTGCCGGCGAGACTGTCGCCGCCGACCAGATTGGGATTGGCGCGTTCGAGATCGGCGGGCGACTCGACCGCCCGCGCGGCGATCAGGCCGCGCAGACCCGGCGCATAGTGTTCGAGCTTATCGATCACTCGATCGGCGTAGGCTTCCTTGGCCGCGTCCCAGGTTCGCGCCTTGATGCTATTGAGCGCGTCGCCGCGGATTTCCGATGGCAGCGTCCGCACCTGGATCCAGAGAATCTCGCCCTTACCCGCCGTGCGGGTCGGATCGACCACAGAGGTCTGGCCGACGATCAGCAATGGACTGGCCGGCAGAATTCCATTGAGCGAATGGGTGTACGTTAACGCGAGATCCTCGACGTACGGAGCGATATGCACGTAGGCGAACTGATCGGTATCGCCGCCCGCCCGCCAGGCCGGCCTGCCACTGAGCGCGAGGTGAACCATCATGGTGCCGGGGCCGTAGCTGTAGCGGCCGATATCGCGCCGGAACTGAGCCGTGAACGGGTAATCGGCGAGCAGCTTTCCGAACAGCGGCGCGGAGCTTAGATTCGCGATGACGCAGCGGCCGGCCGAGATGGTCTCGCCGTCGGCGAGCTGTACGCCGATCGCCTCGCCCCCGCGGGTAACTATCCGGGTCACTTCGGCGTTGGTCCGCACCTCGCCACCGAATTCCAGCAGCAGCCGTTCCATTGCCAGCATCAGGTTCGAAGCGCCGCCTTTCACGATGCTCATGCCGGCCTGTATGTCGGTGAAGGTTTCAAGCACGGGAAAGATTGCGCCGCCGGCCACGTCGGGTCCGAAATCGAGGTGCATGCCCCAGGCCGCGACCAGCGCCCGCGCTTCGGGCGTAGTAAAATATTCCTCGCCCAGCCTGCGAGTGGAAGAGATCATCAGGCGCAGCAGCCTGATGATCTCGCGCAGCCCTTCAGACCGTATCGCACGCAGGATGGTCCACGGCACCTGTACCGATGGCATCGGCATGCCATAGAGCTGCACCAGCGATCTGACGAAGGCCTGGAAATGGCTGTTGAGAAGGGTAAAACCTTCCGCATCCGCTGTACTATGCTGACGCAACAGGTCGAGAGTTTTTTCCGCGTCCTGGTAAACACGGATGCATTTGCCGTCGGGAAAGGCGGCGCAATAAGGCTTATCCGAATGGGCGAAGCTCAACCCATGCCGTTCAAGGTCGCGCCCGAAATCCTTGTAAACCGGAGAACCGACGAACAAGTTGCAATTGGTCGAGTACAGATCGTGAACGAAGCCGGGCAGGGTAACCTCGGCGCTGGCGATCGCACCGCCAGTGCGGGCATTGCGCTCGAGCACGATCACTTTCCAGCCGGCCCTGGCGAGATAGAGCGCCGCGGCCATGCCGTTGTGGCCGCCGCCGATTACAATCGCATCGTAGTCCCCCACTCGAAGCCTCGCGCTTATGCTTTTGCGCTGGGACGCGAAGAAACTTCGGCATGCCAGCGCGCCAGATTTTTCTGATCAGGTTTGATCGCGATTTTCGACACCCGCCCGAAATCGATCGCCACCATGGCCGTGATGTCGGCGATGGTGAAACGTTCACCCGCGATGAAATGCCGGTTGGCCAGCTCGCTCTCGAGCCATTGCAGACTATCCTCGGCGTTCAGACGTTGGGCCTCGGCGTAGGCGGGCACTTGCCGAATGCGGCCCTTGAAAAAATCGTGATGCTGTCGAAAAGCGTCAGTGATCGGAGACAACAGGGCGAATTCCATACGGCGGTTCCACATCTCCACCACTGCGCGATTTCTGGCGTCCGTCCCGAACAGTGGCGGTTGCGGATTGGTCTCTTCAAAATACCGGCAGATCGCGACGCTCTCGGCGATGCAGGTTCCGTCGTCGAGTTCGAGGACCGGCACCGCCGCCATCGGATTTTTCTTCCGGAATTCGGGGCCGCGGTTCACTGCGTTGACGATATCCAGCGGTTCGTAGGGAACCTGGATCCCTTTCTCGGCCATGAAGACTCGCACGCGGCGAGGATTCGGTGCGGTTGCCGCATCGTATATTTTCACGATTGTTACTCCACTTGATCGACTAAACCACGAGTTTACCTGTATAAGCTACTGATTTGATGAACGGCCTGGAAAAACAATTCTACTCAGATCCGCCTGAATGCAAGCCTCTTTTGACTGGTGCAGGTCCATTGCCGAAGGCTTCTGGCGTGTGCTTACGCGCGATCAGCCGTATCGCGGCGGTACTGCTGCTGATTGCAATGGTATGCGGGCAGCCCGCCTGCTCTCTGCTTCGGCAAGTTGAGAACGGCGAGGGTCAACATACACTGCGCACCGATGTAACCGTGCCCAGGCACGCACCGCGTGTAATTTTATTCGCGGTCGATGGCGTGGGTTACGGTCAGGTCAGGGACGCCATCCATTCCGGGAAGGCGCCCCATCTGGAAACGCTACTTGGCAAAACTCAGGGCGCCGGTGTGTTCGAGCACGGCTATTCGGTACCGGATGTAACAACCATCATGCCCTCATGCAGCACCGCGGGCTGGGCCTCGATCGTGACGGGACGTCCTCCGGCACAGACCGGGGTTGCAGGGGACGAGTTCTTTGTGCGGGATCAAACCCGCTTTTATGCCCCAATTCCGCTTTCGACCCGCGATTCCAGCGATTTCAGCGCGGCTGTCGACCACGACCTGCTGGGCAAAATATTACGCGTTCCAACGGTATATCAGCGTATCGAGGGTTCATCGGACGTATCGCTTTTGTACGTCTATCATGGCGCTACCATATACTCGACGCTGGGAAGCGAAGCCCTTGTCCGCGTAGTCGGCGACGTTATCACCGGCAAGTTTACCGGCGAGACCCTGCGCCAATCGCTTGCCGCGCCGGTCGACGATGGTTCGACCGCCGAAGTGCTCGACGTTATCCGCCAGCACGGTACCCCCAGTTTACTGGTGGTCTACCTTCCGGGCCCGGACATCTATGCGCATGGATCGCCATATCCGCTGCGCTCTCAAACCGAGTACCTCGAAAATAATGTCGATCGGAATGTCGGCGCGGTTCTGTCCGCCTATGCGAAAGATGGCCTGCTTGATGACACGTACGTTCTTTTCACCGCCGACCATGGGCATACTCCGGTGCTCAACGATCGCCATCACGACCTCGACGCGGGCGGCAGCGGGGCGCTATCCCGGCTTTTGAGCACCACTGGCTTTCGTGTGCGCGAGCCGGGAGTAAAGCTTCCCGCTGATAAGCAGGATTACCAAGCGGTGATCGCGGATGAGGGCTTTAGCGCTTATCTTTATCTTGCGGATCGATCCACCTGCCGCAAACCGGGGACGCGCTGCGATTGGCGCAAGCCGCCGCGCTTCAAGGAGGACATTTTGCCCGTCCTCAGGGCCTTGGACGGATCAACCCGCGCGGGCGACCCGTTGCCGGTCCTCAAAAATACCATCGATCTGATCTTTTCACGCAAATACTCAGGGCAAACAACCGCAAACGCGCCCCCATTCGAGATCTTCGACGGTGAGCGCCTGGTTCCGGTACCCGATTATTTATCGGCTCATCCGCGGTCCAATTTCATCCAGGTGGATCGGCGAATGAGATGGCTCGGCGAAGGTCCGTATGGCGATCGCGCCGGGGATATCGTGGTGCTTGCAAAAGCCGGCCTCTCGTTGCCGCTCGAAGACCGCTACTACTTTTCTACCGCAACCTATTACGCCTGGCACGGCAGCCTGACACTGCAGGATTCTCATATCCCGCTTATCGTGGCCAAAACAAACGCCTCCGGCGGCGAAATCAAAGGGATGGTCGACAAGATCGTTGGCGATCAGCCGTCCGCGCTCGATGTGACGTCACTGATCGAGTCGTTGCTTGAACCGCGCATGGTTACGACAGGAAGGGAATCGTGCGGCAAAACCGCAGCCACGGCGGACCGATCCAATTGCGTCCAGCCGAAAGCACGCTGATCAATACTCCCGAGCCGCGACTCCCAAGCCGCGGATAGTTACTTCCGGGAGTCGACGCCGAGGTTGTGTTGTTTGACGGCTTCGCGATTGACATACCCCGTCTCACCGTATTTGACGGCGTATTCCTCGACCTCGGCCATCAGTTCGTCCTTCGCGGTCGCCAGATCGATTTTTTGGCCGAACGGTTGCTTGGCCTTGAAGCCGGTGTTCCAGTAAACCTCACAGCGGTTTCCCTCAGGATCGTAGAAGTAAATACTTACGGCGTTTCCGTGCGAGACCATCCGATCGAACCTGACCCCATGCTCTCTGAAGCGATGGTAGTAGCCGTACACATCATCAAGACTGTTGCAGCGGAAGGATACCTGCTGTACCACTCGCGCATTCTCATCGACATTGCGTCCCGCGCATAGCAGAAGTTCGTGATGTTCTTCGTCGGGTTGCGCGCTCATAAACACGATCCCGATTTCCGGAGCCTCGTCCGTCACTTGCAGGCCCACGATATCGCGGAAAAAGGCTTTTTCCTTTTCGAGGTCATGCACATGCAGACCAACGTGCCCGAGCCGGGCGACCGAGGGTGTAGCCATCACAATTCTCCTTCCATCGCGGTCCAGCGCGAACTTCAACATAGCGCGGCATTTTGGGCGATGCCAAACGAGAATCGGCGGTCTGTTTTTGCCGCTCCCATCCGCTAGCGTTAATCGCCTACACTAATTGGAAAAGCGGGTGTTTAGCGGCTCGAGCGGTAGAAGAAGTCTGCCTATTGCCCTTTTTGTAGATTAGCTAATATAGATTCGGATGGTCTGCTAATGCGGATTTGGAAGGTCTATTATGCATAACTTCACGCCCTTGGCCTCGTTGGCCGGCGGGGTGCTGATCGGGATTAGCGCCTCGATCCTGCTGCTGATGAACGGGCGCATCGCCGGTATCAGCGGAATCGTTGGGGGGATGCTAAAACCTGCGAGCATGGATTGGGGATGGCGGCTGTACTTTGTCGGTGGCCTGATTGTCGCCGGATTGATCGGCCGTATCGTCTCGCCCGGCGCGTTCGCAATCGCGATTCCGCGATCGCTGCCAATGTTCCTGCTTGCCGGAGTATTGGTCGGTTTCGGGACGCGGCTCGGCGGCGGATGCACCAGCGGTCACGGCGTGTGCGGTTTGAGCCGTGGGTCGATCCCCTCACTGGCCGCCACCATGGCCTTCACTCTCGCCGGTGTCATCACCGTGTATGTGGTCAACCATCTGTTGGGGGGAAGCTTCTAATGCAAAAGCTGTTTGCCTCGATCGCCGGGTTGATTTTCGGAGCTGGACTGATAATCGGCGGGATGACGCAGCCCGCCAAAGTAATAGGATTTCTCGACTTCGCGGGAAAATGGGATGCCAGCCTGGCATTTGTGATGGGCGGGGCGGTGGCGGTGAGTGCGATCGCCTACCAATTCATTTCGAAACGCACAGCGCCGGTACTCGCGCCCGAATTCGCGATTCCTCAGGCACGCGCAGTCGACCGACGGTTGCTGGCAGGCGCCGTTCTGTTCGGCATTGGCTGGGGACTGGGCGGTTTCTGTCCCGGTCCCGCAGTCACCTCGGTGTTGTCAGGCCATCTCGCGGCGCCGGTGTTCGTAGTCGGGATGTTAGCCGGGATGGCGGTTTACGCGCTGCTGGTCGAGCACGCCGGAGCGGTCGCATCAGATTGCGGCGCGGTGCTCTCGACGCAGGACGTGGACGCCTGAGGTTTACGCGGAGTTTAGTTGTTTTAATCTCTTGGGCGCACCGAGACGTGGCGGTTTCTGCGTTCATAAAAGCGCCATGGTTTCGTGGTCCACGCTCCCGCATCGCCGATATTAATCCGGGCCGAACGGCCGATCCGGCCGACGGTTCCATCCTCAAGGAATAGATTGTCGCCGCACAGGTCGCGGCCATAATCCGCTCCGGTAATTGCAAGCGCATGAGTCAGCTTGCCGGGCCCGTTCGTGAGCTCGCGCGCGCCGATCGGCTTTCCCCGGCGGGCTGCCATCAGCTCGATTCCGCGTAACGGTTCCAGCGCCCTGATTAAAACCGCGTGAGGTTCACCTTCCGCCGCGGCCACCAGATTAATCGCCCAACTGATTCCATAGAGCTGATAGACATACGCATAGCCCGCTGGACCGAACATCGCGGCGGTGCGGCGGGTAAGCCCACGCGAACTGTGCGCGGCCAGATCCGACGGTCCGCGATAGGCTTCGGCTTCGACGATACGGCCGGCGGTCTCGCCCTGCGGGGTGCGATGCACCAGAATCTTACCAATGCATTCGCCCGCCACGATCAGCACCGGACGCGCGTAGAACTCACGCGTGAGCTTCACGCCCGAGCCGCCTCCTGGCGTCTCGATAATCAACCGCTTTTCGGAAAAATCGTGCCGCATGGGGTGGAATGTTTTTGCTGAAGCTTTAGCTCTCCAGCGCCGCGATCAGCCGCTCCATCGCGATTCCGCGCGAGCCCTTAACCAGCAGCACGTCGCCGGGCCGGACTATTTCGGTAATTTGTTGAGCGGCGTCGAGGCTGTTCGCGAAGCTATGCACGGAAGATATCGAGGAGTGCCCGGCCTCTGCCCGCCACGCCGCGCCGACCAAGGGTCCGACCGCGATGAATTCCGCCGGACTGGCGGCGGCCACATCGCGGATCGCCTCGCGATGCATCTGACCGCTGACGGCTCCCAATTCGAGCATATCGCCCAGTGCGATTATCAGGCGGGATTTCCTGGCGTGAGCAATCTCCGATGCGGTCTCCAGCGCGACCCGTACCGAGCGCGGATTAGCATTGTAGGTATCATCGATCACGACAATAGCCCCGATGATGCGCGCATTTAGGCGTCCCGGCACCGGCGGCACCGCCTCCAATGCACTCACCATCCGTTCGAGCTCCGCGCGCGACAGCGGCCGCGCGATAGCCGCGCCAACCGCCGCCATCGCGGCGGCGGCGTTGCTCGCCGCGGCAGGGCCGAGCAGGTTGAGGCGAACACGGAGTCGTGGTTCTACGCCTGCATCAACCATCGCCGGAGCGAGATGCAATTCAATGGCGGATCGCTCCGGCGTGGCCGTCACGGTGCGGTCGAAGCGTACATCGGCGGACTCCGAGCGGCCGAAGGTGATGGTGCGCAGGCCGGCCGGGATGCGCGCGGTCACCTTGGTCTCTTCAAAGCAGGCAACCGCCGCCGCCGCGCAATCGAACAGCGAGGCTTCTTCATCCGCAATCTCGTCGATGGTTCCAAGTCCTTCGCTATGCTCGATATCAACATTGAGAACCAGCGCCACGTCGGGCCGCAGGATACCGGTCAATTGCGCCACTTCGCCGCGCTGATTGGTTCCACATTCGATTACGGCGGCGCGATAATTCTCCGCGAGTGTGAAAATCGTCATTGGCACGCCGATAAGGTTGTTGAGATTTCCGGCAGTTTTAAGGGTCGGACCAAAAAGCGCCGTGGCCAGCGCCGCGCTCAGTTCCTTGGTCGAGGTTTTGCCGTTGGCGCCGCCGACCGCGATCACCCTCAAGCCGGTTCTGGCGCGGATTCGTTCCAGATGATGACGCGCCAAAGCACCCAGCGCGCGCAAAGTATCATCGACCTCGATACACGGAAGCGAAACATGGCTTTGTCCTCGCTCCACGATTGCGGCGGCTGCTCCGTGAGCGGCGGCCGCTGGTAGGTAATCGTGGCCGTTGAAGCGGCTGCCGCGCAATGCGACAAAAAGCGTTCCCGCCCCGATCGCTCGTGAGTCGGTGGTAACGCCAGTGACGTCCGTCTCGATTTGACGGGTCAGGGTTCCACCGGTTGCCGCCGTAACCTCACGAAGAGAAAAGCTGCATGTGTTCGAGGGGATCGGGGTTGCCATCACTACTCCTGCCGCTTGATTAGGCCTGTTCGAAGCATGGTTGACAAGCGCACGTTGGCATAACAGCCTCATCGGGTTGTAACCTGAAGCTGGAGGATCGATTGGTCATGGCGGATGTCCCTGTGATTGGTATCGTGATGGGGAGCAAGAGCGATTGGGAGCAGATGAGCGCGGCGGCGGAGATCTTGACTGAATTTCAAATTCCGCATGAGGCGCGCGTGCTGTCGGCCCATCGCACCCCCGACGAGACTCATGCTTATGCGCGCGACGCGGCTACGCGAGGGATTAAGGTGCTGATTGCCGGGGCCGGAGGCGCGGCTCATCTGGCGGGTGTGCTCGCATCCAAGACCCTGCTGCCAATCGTGGCCGTGCCAATCCAGACCGCGGCGCTCGGTGGGATGGACTCGTTGCTGGCGACAGTACAGATGCCGCGCGGAGTCCCGGTGGCAACCATGGCTATCGGTAAGGCCGGAGCGGCCAATGCCGCCTTGTTCGCGATTGAGATTCTGGCTCTGCAACGTGCCGATCTCGGGGAGCAACTTGCTCAATGGCGCGCCTCGAGGGCGCGTGAACTGTTACAACAGAAACTACCGTGAGAATCGTCTCCAGTCAGCCGAAGAATTCATTCCGGACCGTCGGCGCGATGGCGGTTGCGCTGGCAATCCCGGCGTTTAGCTGCTCGATCGCGCATGCAGTTCAGCTAAAAACCCTGGGGCGGCTGTCGATTCCGGCGACGACACAGGTGATTCCGATTTGCACCGATGCAGTGATGCAGGAAGTGCTGACTCAGGACTTCGGATCCGCCCGCAGCCATGCCGGTTCGACTCCGCCGATAACCATCACGGTAACCATGCATCAGCACGTGATGACTCCCGGTATCTCGGCGCAGGCTGTCGCACCCGGCGATCCGATCGCATCCGATCTGCTTGAGGCTTTGGGCGCACCCCCGATGCCCTTAGGTGACACCGGTGACCAGCCGAGCGATCCCTATGAAGCGGCTGCGCGATTGCAGGCGTTGGAGCCGGAAGATCCAATGATGCAGCAAATGCGGCAGTATCAGGCGACCGAGAACGCAATGAGCGGGATGACTATGATGGGTACAATGGGCGGCGGCGTCGCCCTGGGGCGTAACGATCCGGGCAAGCAGTATCCGACCGCGATCGTCGCTCGTGTTACCTCAAGTGGTCGTGACGGATCGCTGACCGTGGCTGCGCTGTTAAATCCAGGCGAGAACGTTCGTGATGCCAAGGAGTTAATCGCCGAGGAGATCGCGAACCATATCCTGCACTGATCCGTCCGCCGCGGGGACTGTCGTATCCAGGAATACCAAATCCAGCTTTCCAGGATCATCTGAAAGTTCGTGTCAGCTAAACTTCATCGCTGACGATAGCGGCGTTCCGACTCCCCAATGGGATAGTCGTTTGCGCTCATGTCACGGCGCCGCATCAGTCCCTCGGCATCAAACTCCCAATGCTCGTTCCCGTGAGTGCGGTACCATTGCCCGCTGGTGTCGTGCCACTCGTACTCGAAGCGCACGGAGATTCGGTTTTCAGCGAAGCACCAGAGCTCCTTCATCAGGCGGTAGCCCAGTTCCTTCTCCCACTTCCGCCTCAGGAATGCCTTGATAGCCTCGCGGCCCTTGAAAAACTCCGTTCGATTCCGCCATTCAGAATCTTCTGTATAAGCCTGCGCGACGATCTCCGGATCGCAACTATTCCACGCGTTCTCCGCCGCCTTGACTTTGGCCCGTGCCGTTTCGAGCGTGAAGGGGGGTGTTATTCGCGAAGCGGATGGTGTGATGTGAGCCGATGTCATCGCATTGGCTGCCGCCGCGCGGGCACATTCCTGACCATCGGTGGCGCCGCATGCGGCTCCGATCGCGGTGCAACCACCATCGGCGAACCCACTGTTTCCCGGCCCGGCGTCACTAACGGAGCTTGCGCGGCGGTCGGGACCGCGGTCGGAACGTTCTTCGATGCAGTGCGGCGGCTGCGGGCATAAAGCCCGGCAATCAGTATCGCGATCACGAACAGCGCAAGAACAAAAATCCATAGCCCGATGCGGCTCTTTGAACGGCTCCTGCGCGAATTGATGACCGGTCCGGAAATTTTCACAATTGCGCTTTCAGCGCGCTGCACCTCGCGCACGAATCGCATTGCGGTCTCTTCGGGGTCCAGTTCGAGAAAGGTCGCGTAACGTCTGATGAACGGCACGACATACAGTTGATCCGAGATCGCACTATAATTGTCGCTTTCGATCATGGCGATGTAATTGCCGGGAATCCGGGTTTGGCTGACCACCTGCTCGCGTGAAACCCCGCGTTTCTCGCGAACGGTGGTTAGAAAGGCGCCGAGACTCTGCTGCGCGGCATGGTTCGCAGAGGCGCCGACCGCACCGTTTTCGACGATAGCGTCAGGCTTCGAGTCATCGTTGGCTGTCGCCTCGGAAGAATTACGATCAGTCTCGCTCATCGATTCACCGCCGCGTTATCCGGTGCACGATCACCGGCTGACGCCCGCATTTTTACGCGTGCCACCCCGACCCATGAGGCTGGTGGGCAGTTCTCGAGCGAAGCCGCCCGTTCCCCATATACGATCGCATCCTTCCAGTTTTGTTGGGAAAAAGCGACCAGTCCCAGGTAGTTGTAGGCGGCTGAGTAGCCGGGATCGAAATTCAAGGCGGTATGGAGATCGGTGGCGGCGCGGGTCATATTGCCCTGGGTGTAGAACCTGGCTCCGCGATTCGTGTAAATCGCAGCCGCCAGGTGCTCGAGACCGGGATCGGCCGGATGTTGCGCCAGCGCCAATTGCACCTCGTTTACCGCCTCGTTGAGCCGCTGCTCCTGAAGCGCCGACCGCGCGAGATTTGCATGCATCGGAGCGCAACCAATTATCGCCAATGCTAATGCAGCGCCGATCGGCACCACCTGCCGCTTCATCAAATATATCCGTAACAAGCCAATCCGCCTCGTCATCGCAACTCCGTTTCAGCCTCTGCGCCGCCGGCCACCGCCCGAGCATGATTGCGGCACTCGAATTTTACCGGCTTCACCATTACCGCCCGATTGTATAGCGCCAGCTTCTTACCTTCGCATCCCAGGACCGAGGTGGGCGTTAGCCGATGCAGCGTTGGCAGATCCTGGAAGTTGGCGATCAGGACCACGCATAAAGGAGACTGCCAGAGTTTTTTCAGGGCGGCGAGATTTGGAATAAAGCTGGCGCGTGCATCGATGCTATCGCTGAAGGGCGCCAACTCGCCGCGATAACCCACGATCGCTTCGCGCGATCCGGTATAAAAGGGCAGCGATTGCACGAAGTGGTTGTAAGATGCCAATACGCAACCGCTGGCAAGATAGGGTGTGATCACCTGCGCCAGCCGGCGGTAACTGTAAAAGGACGCCGCATCGCGGCGCGCTTTCAATCCCGCCCCAGAGGCAATCAACACGCCGACCGCAATTACCGCGATCGCCAAACGCGGCCGATTTCGCGATGTTGCCAGCGCCGAAAAAATTCCAACAGATGCGATCGCCGCCGCCGCGATCTCGCCATCGATCACCAGTGCCGCCCCAATCCGCCGTGCGAACAATGCGATCGTGGTGGCAAGCGCGATCGCGATTATCAAATTGATCAGGGCGAAGGATCGCAGCTTCCATCCTGCAAAAGGCGTTGCGATGAACCCCGCTATGCCGAGACCCGCAAGCATCGCGATCGGCGGGAGGCCGGGCAGCATGTACGATCCAAGTTTGGATCGTGGAATTGAAAAAAAGATCAACACGACCGCGAACCAGAGCATCAGAAAGATGAGTGCCGAGCGCCGGTCCTCGGGCTCCATCGGCTCGTTCTTCAAGAGATTAAACGCACCTGATATCGCGAAGAAAAACCAGGGCCAGGTTCCTGCGATCGCGACTATCACCAGAAAGTACGGTCCCCATCCATGCTCGGTGCTTTGCAAATATCGCTGCACGTGTTCGTGCAGAATGAAGAACCGCAGAAATCCGGGATTGCGCGATTCGGCGATTGCAAACCATGGAATCACGACGGCGCTGTAGATGATGCTCCCCGAAAGCCATGGGAAGCGTGCAATTTCGCGCCAGCGCCGCTCGATCATCATGAAGCCGATCGCGATTGCGCCGCCAAGCACCACTGCCACCGGTCCTTTTGCGAGCGTGCCGAGCGCGAGCATCGCGGCTGACAGCCTCAGCCACCTGCGGGAACTAACGCTTGCTTCGCGTGATTGGACGGCGCGGTAAAAGGCCGCCATTGCAGCGGTAAGAAAAAAAGCCAGCGCCGGATCGAGCGTCGCAAAACCGGCGAACCCGAAAAACAGTGAACTCAAGGCCAGCGCCAGCGCCGCCAGTAACCCGACGCTCGCACCGAACATCGCCTCGCCCAACGCGGCGACCAGGGCGACCTGTCCAATACTGAAAATCGCCGCGGGCAGCCGCACCGAGAACTCATTGCTGCCGAATGCGCTGATCGATCCGGCCGTCGCCCAGTACACCAGCGGCGGCTTTTCGAAGTAGCGGACCCAGTCGTCGCGCGGCGTGACGTCATCCCCGCTCACCACCATCTCGCGCGCGATTTCCGCATAGCGTCCCTCGTCCGGTTCGAGCAACGCAGGGCCGCCGAGAGTTGGAAGATACAGGATCGCCGCCGCGATCGCGCACAGCACGATCCGAATGATTCGTGCCGAACGGGGCTGCGCTCCGGACCCGCGGGCAAGCGATGACGCAAGAGCTGACAATCGCAAGCAAAATAGACTCTGGCGCAAGGATCCGAAAGTACCCCGCAGGCGCGGACGCAGCCTTTAATTCAGGATCGGCGTTTGTCACAATGCATCGATCTCGTCCCAGCGGCAGATCCCCGCGGTTAAAACTTTGAGCGTGCCAGGCAAAATATCCCCGATTCGGATCAGTAGCGCGCCACCGGCCGTCTCAGTGGTGATTCCGGTTTACAATGAATCGGCAAATCTGGATGCGCTATGGCGGCGTTTGAAGCCGGTGCTCGATGGCTGCGGCCGCACCTATGAGGTGGTGTTCGTTGACGATGGCTCGGCGGACAATTCGCTGGACCTGCTGCGCGAACTGGCGCGCAACGAGCCGCGCGTACGGGTTGTCGAGCTGGCGCGCAACTTCGGGCAACACGCTGCGATTCTGGCTGCGTTTCGTAATTCTGAAGGCGAGGTGGTGGTGACGCTGGATGCCGACCTGCAAAATCCACCGGAGGAAATCCCGCGCCTGCTCGATGCGATCGATGCCGGCAACGACGTGGTTGGCGGATGGCGCGAGGATCGCCACGACCAGACGTTCCGCAAGGTCGCTTCGCGGATGCACAATCATCTGACCTCGCTGATCGTCGGCGTGCCGATGCATGATTACGGATGTATGTTGCGCGCTTATCGCCGCCATATCGTGGACACGGTGGTCGAGTGCGACGAAAAGGCGGCCTTCGTACCGGCGCTGGCTAATTCATTCGCCAAGCGGGTGGCTGAAATTCCGGTCGGCCATGAACAGCGCGCCAGCGGCGACTCGCGTTACAATCTGCTCGGTCTGGCCAAACTCAGCCTCAACCTGATAACCGGCTTCTCGCTGCTGCCGATACAGATGCTGAGCATCGCCGGGATTGGGATATTCATCCTCGATGCCGCCCTGGTGCTGCTGATCGTCGGGCATCGTTTAATTTACGGTCCCCAGCAGGAAGGCGCGCTCTGGCTGCTGTTCGCGGTGCTTTTCGCGCTGATCGGCGTGATGTTCCTTGCGATCGGACTGGTGGGCGAATACGTCGGCCGCATCTACCTTGAAGTCCGGCGGCGGCCGAACTATATCGTGCGCGCCGTGCACGTTCACGATTTCGACTCCCGCGAACCACAGTCCCGGCCGTGACTGCTTCCGAGCTCTCGCGCGGCTCACAGCGCGCGATCGACAATAATTGCGTCCTGTTCGCCTACCATCAGATGGGCCACGATTGCATGGCGGCGCTGATCGCGATCGGTGCGCCGATTACCGCGCTGTTCACGCATCGGGACAGCCCCCGCGAAGAGATCTGGTGGGATTCGTGTCTCGATCTCGCGCAGCGCCATCGGATTGAGGTGCATACGCCGGAAAAACTCGATGGCGATTGGATCGATTGGATAGCCGATCGCAATCCCGCGCTGCTTTATTCCTTTTATTATCGCAACCTGATTCCCGACGGGGTTCTACGGTTGGCGCGGCTGGGTGCATACAATCTGCATGGCTCGCTGTTGCCGAAATATCGCGGTCGCGCGCCGGTCAACTGGATGCTGGTCAACGGCGAGCGCGAGGCCGGCGTCACTCTTCATCATATGGTCGCGCGCGCCGACGCCGGCGATATCGTTGCGCAGCGCGCGGTGGCGATCGAGGACGAAGACACCGCACTGACGCTCTACCGTAAGCTGGTGCCGCTGGGTGTCGAACTGATCCGCGAGTACCATCCGTTGCTGCTGGCCGGATGCGCCCCGCGCCAAGCCCAGGACCTTGCGGCCGGCAGCTACTATGGGAGGCGCAGACCCGAGGACGGCAGAATCGACTGGCGATGGCCGGCGCGCCGGATCGTCAATCTGGTGCGTGCGGTTACCCATCCGTACCCCGGCGCGTTCTGCTTTGTCGATCGGCGCAAAGTGGTAATCTGGCAGGCTGCGATTGCCCATGAGGGGGCGGCGCAAGCGGTGCCGGGACAGGTGATCTCGGCAGGTGGCGGGACGCTTGAGATCGCGGCGGGCGAGGGCAGTGTGAGGGTGCAGCGCGCCCAGTTCGAGGGCGCAATTGAACAGCCTGCGGCTGAACTGATCCGCGCCCATGCGGAGCTGCCGAAATTTGAATAGAGGTGTTTCATGCGGGTTTTGATTACCGGCGGGGCTGGCTTTTTAGGTTCTCATCTGTCCGATGCTTTCATGGCGCGCGGCGACGAGGTGTTCGTGCTCGACACCGGTTCGATTGCGAAAGTGCGCCATCTTTTGAATCATTCGCGCTTTCATTACGTGCATGATTCGATCTTCAACCTAGAACTGCTCGACAGTCTGGTCGCCAAGATCGATCTGATCTATCACCTGGCGGCGGTGGTGGGCGTCGAGCATTACGTCGGCGATCCCTACGAGACCCTCAACGTCAACGTGAATGGCACGCAAAACGTGCTCAAGGCGGCCTACAAACACGGCAAACGGGTGGTGTTCAGCTCCACTTCCGAAGTATATGGACGCAATCCCAAGGTGCCGTGGCGCGAAGATGACGATCGGGTATTGGGCGCCACCACGATCGATCGCTGGTGTTATTCGACCTCGAAAGCGGTCGGCGAGCACTTCTGCTTCGCTTATCACAAAATGGGTCTGCCAGTTACGGTGGTGCGGTTTTTCAATGTTTATGGACCGCGGCTGGACCGGGTCGATGTTGGCCGCCTGTTTACAATCTTCATCGGTCAACTGTTGCGGGGTGTGGATCTGACGGTGGTGGGCGATGGCTCTCAGACTCGTTGCTTTACCTATGTCACTGACGCGATCGAGGCTACTGTCGCGGCTGGAATCAACCCTGCGGCCGACGGTCAGGCGTTCAACATCGGTACCGATCGGGAAACCACCGTACTCGAGTTCGCCAACCTGATGATCGAGCTGTTCGGGCCCACTAAATCGAAAATCAAGCTGGTCGGACAGGAAGAAATCTACGGTTCGAGTTATGAGGACATTCCGCGCCGGGTGCCAGACAACACCAAAATGCGGACGGTGCTGGGCGTCACGCCTAAAATTGGCCTGCGCGAGGGCACCAAGCTCGCGATGGATTGGTTCCGCGAGCAGGCGGGAGCCTAGATACTGACTCCGCGACGCCGGCCCAATGGAGATAGCGCTCAAGATCGACGTCGATACTCATCGCGGGCTTGAAGAAGGGGTGCCGCGGATGGCGCGGGCGCTCGCGTCGGCCGGCGTCACCGCCAGCTTTTATATCGCGATGGGCCCCGATAATTCCGGGCGCGCGCTGATGCGGGTTTTCAAAAATCGCGGCTTTGCGGGGAAAATGATGCGGACGCGGGCGGTTTCGATGTACGGCTTGCGGACTATCCTTTCGGGTACGCTCCTGCCGTCTCGCCCGATCGCATTAGCACTGCCGGGAATCGTAAGATCGCTGGCCGATGCGGGCTTCGAAGTCGGAGTCCATGGTTACGATCACGTGCGCTGGCAGGACCGAATCGACGATCTCGATGAAGCCGAAATCCGTTCCGAACTCGAGGAGGCTTTCGAGGCTTACCGGGCAATTTTCCGGGAATCGCCGCGAGGTTTTGCGGCACCCGGCTGGCGCACGAATGCGATTGCGATGAAGTTGCTCGACCGTATGGGATTGCTTTATCGCAGCGATACGCGCGGAACCGCGCCTTATCGATGCTGTATCGAGGGAGCCACGTTCGATACTCCCGAAATTCCCACCACCCTGCCGACGCTGGACGAAGTACTCAACCGTCCGGGTCTCGATGATACCGCTTCGATCGTGCGCTTCTATATGGATCGGATGAGTCCCGAGTCTCTCAACGTGCATACTGTTCACGCCGAAACCGAAGGCATGCAACAATTGGATTGTTTTGTGGCGCTGGTGCGCGCGGCTAGCGAACGGGGCGCGCGCTTCGTGCGGCTGGCGGATTTTGCGGCGGGTCTCAAGCGTGACGAACTTCCGCGCGGCGAAGTGATCCGCACGACGCTTGAAGGTCGCGCCGGATGGATTTCCGCACAGGCTCCGAACGCCGCCCGATGAGTCCTGTCAGCGCGAGCTGGCATGGCCGAGACCTCAAATATTATTAATCTTGTATGTCTCTCTGAGCGCAGCGAAGAATTCCGTTTTTCAAATTGGCTAATCATGCCCACTGAAATATCTTTTGCCGCGGATCCACGCGAAGCCGGCCTCGATCCGGAAAAAGTTACCGCCTTGCTCGATCGTGCGAATGAGGAGGTCCAGGCAGGGCTGCTACCCGCCGCGCAAATTGCGATCGCGCGCCATGGAAAGATCGGCGCGATGCGATCCTATGGGATCGCGGTCCAGGCAGGCATCGCGCAGCCGGTCGATAACGAGACGCTCTTTCCCGTTTTCTCATGTACGAAAGCGGTCGTTTCGGCCGCCGCATGGATTCTGATCGGTGAAGGCAAGCTCGATCCTGGCGAGCGCGTGGCCGATATCATCGAAGGCTTTGGGGCCAACGGCAAGGATGCGGTCATCGTCGAGCATCTGTTTCTCCATACCGCCGGTTTTCCGAATGCATCGATGCCGCCTTTGGAGTGGCTTGATCGGATCAAGCGCCAGGCGCGGTTCGCGTCGTGGCGGCTGGAATGGCTTCCCGGCAGCCGTTTTGTCTATCATCCCACCGCCACTTTCTGGGCTATAGCAGAGATAATCGAGCGCCGAGGCGGCGAAGATTTTCGCAGCTTTATTCGTAACCGGATAGCCTCGCCGCTCGCTCTTGATGGTCTGAGCGTCGGGTTGGATAAAGCAAAAAGTCGAAGGGTTGCTGACCTGGTTTTCGTCGGCGATTCGATGACCGACGAACAGCTCCAATTGATGGGTCTGCCGGCGGGTACGCAACCTGCGGTCACCGAGCAGGCTTTGTTGGGTATCAACGATCCGGCGGTGCGCGAGGTGGGAATTCCCGGCGGAGGAGGGCTGATGACGACCGGCGATCTCGCACTCTTCTACCAGTCCGTGCTGGGCCATCTCGACGGTTCCCGTGAGCTGGGAATCTGGCGGCGCGATACGCTGATTGATGCGCTGCGGGTGCGATCCGGCGATCTGAGCGATCCGATGATCGGCGTGAAAGTGAATCGGGCGCTGGGCGTGATTGTCGCGGGCGACGATGGCCTCGGCGCGTACCGGGGTTTTGGCAATGGCGGTTCGCCGTTGGCCTTCGGCCACGGTGGCGCCGGCGGGCAGATCGGATGGGCCGATCCCGACTCGGGGATTTCGTTCGCCTATTCCACCAACGGCATGGATCGAAACTTCATCCGTCAGATTCAGCGCGGGATCGCGCTGTCCACGCTCGCTGCGGCCTGCGCCCTTTAACGCCGGAGTCAGCTCGCGCACTTCGACTTAATAAGTTGGTGGGCGATTCCGTAGCATGGTGCGTGTCAGTTCAGGAATGGATTCTCGAGAATGATGATCGCCTCGCGGGCCGCGCCCACTCCGACCATCGCCAGTTTCACCCCGCTTAGCTGCGCGATTCGATCGAGATAGCGGCGCGCGTTCTCCGGCAACTCCGCCAGCGATCGCGCCTCGCCCAGGTTTTCATCCCAGCCCGGCAGTTCTTCGTAAAGCGGCCGAACCTTATCGAGTGCGAGGCAGCTTGGCGGCATTTCGTCGTAGCGCTTCGATCCAATTTGATAGGCGTAACAGATACGCAGCGGATTCACGCCCGTCAGCACGTCGAGTTTGGTCAGCGCCAGTCCCCACATCCCGTTGAGCCGCGCGGCATAGCGCGCCGATACTGCGTCGAACCATCCGACCCGCCGCGGACGCCCGGTCGCGCTGCCGAACTCGTTGCCCTCTTCGCGCAAACGATCGCTCAGAGCGCCCTTGATCTCGCTGGGAAACGGACCGCCGCCCACGCGGGTAGTATAGGCCTTGCTGATTCCAAGCACCGCGTCGAGGCGCCCCGGCGGCAGGCCGCCGCCCGAAAAAACCGCGCTGGCGAGGCAGCTTGACGAGGTCACGTAAGGATAGGTGCCGTGATCGATGTCGAGCATGGTGCCGTGCGCGCCCTCGAACAGAATCTTTCTGCCTTCCGCGGCTACACCCGCGACCAGCGCGGCGGTATCGGCCAGATAAGGCATCAGCCGCCGCCGCATCGGAGCAATCTGTGCAAGCAGGCGGCGGCCGTCGACCGGCTTGGCCTTGAGCACATTTTTAAGATAGAGATTCTTTTCCTTCAGATTGTACTCGAGCCGGCTTTTGAAGGCCGCCGGACTTGCCAGATCGGCGAAACGCAGTCCCGACCGCGCCATCTTGTCCTCGTAAGCCGGACCGATTCCGAAGCCGGTAGTGCCGACCTTGCGTTTGCCGAGCCGCTCTTCGCGCGCGCGATCGATAGCCTGATGATAGGGCATCACCAGGTGCGCATCGTAGCTGATCTTCAGCAGGGCGGGATCGCTCAGTTGCGAATGTTTCTTCAGCCGATCGATCTCTTCGACCAGCGCAAACGGATCGACCACCATCCCGTTGCCGATCACGCAGGTCTTGCCCGGATGCAGCGCGCCGGCCGGGACCATTCGCAGGATGAATTTTTCACCGCCGACCACCAGCGTATGCGCCGCATTGTTGCCGCCCTGAAAGCGGACCACCACGGCCGCATCCGCGGCCAGCAAATCGACAATTTTCCCTTTTCCCTCGTCGCCCCACTGCGTGCCGATCACCGCCACTGTTTGCATATTATTTCAGTTTTCTTCATGGGCGTTGGTGGAAAGACGACCGCACGCCAAGGAAGCTCCCCCAGGATTCCGTTCAGAATTTGATAAATGCGGCGGTAGTTATCGCCGGGATAGTCTTGAGCCGTTCGAGCATTTCGTTCGGCACCGGTTCATCCACTTCGACCAGGCTCAGCGCCAGTCCGCCGATCCGATCGCGTCCGAGTTCAAGCCCTGCGATATTGATGTTGGACTTCCCCAGCATCGTGCCGATCGCGCCGACCACGCCCGGCACATCGCGATTATGCAGCATCAGGTAGTAGCCCTCGGGCACCGCCTCGACCCGATAACCGTCGATGCGAACCAAACGTAAGGTGCGATTGCCGAAAACCGTGCCGCTCACCTCATGGATGCCGGCCGAAGTCTCGACCGTAACCGTGAGCGTGTTGACGAAGTCAGTGGTCTCGCGCGAGCGGGTTTCCGTCACTTTGATTCCTCGTTCGCGCGCGATGTACGGGGCGTTCACAAAATTCAACGGCTGATCCATGAAGCCCGCCAGCAGGCCCTTGAGCACCGAGGCGGTGATGGTCTCGGCCTTAAGTCCAGCCGCCTCGCCACCGAGCCCGACGGTCACCTTTGTCGGCGCTTCATCGATCACCTGGCTCAGGAACACGCCCAGTTTTTCGCCGAGCCGAAGATGCGGTTCGAGTTTTTCCAGTTCGGGCGTCGAGAGCGCGGGGATATTGACCGCATGCTGGATAGTCCCTTCCAGCAAAAAATTGACGATTTGATGCGCGATATCGATCGCCACCTGCACCTGCGCTTCGTCCGTGGCAGCGCCCAGATGCGGGGTGGCGATTACGCTGTCGAGCTTCAGCAGCGGATTGTCCGGCGCGGGAGGTTCCTCGACGAAGACATCGAGCGCCGCGCCGGCCACCTTGCCCGACATCAGGGCCTCATGCAGCGCCTGCTCATCGACGATTCCGCCGCGGGCGCAATTTATTATCCGCACGCCTTTCTTCATCAGTGCAAAAGCGGCGTGGCCCACGATTCCGCGCGTGTCGTCGGTCAATGGCGTATGGACGCTGATGAAGTCGGCGCGCTTGAACAGTTCGTCGAGCGCGACCAACTCGACTCCGACGCGCGCGGCAGCCTCCGCGGTCAGGATCGGATCAAAACCGATCACCTTCATTTTCAGGCCGATCGCGCGATCGGCGACGATTCGTCCAATATTCCCCAGTCCAATCACGCCCAGCGTCTTGTTGCTGACCTCGGTCCCGGTGAATTTGCCGCGCTCCCATTTGCCGGCCCGGATCGACGCATTCGCGGCGGGAATGTGCCGCGTCAGCGCCATCAGCATCGAAATCGCATGCTCGGCCGTGGTCACGCTGTTGCCGACCGGACTGTTCATCACCACGATCCCGCGCCGGGTCGCGGCGTCGAGATCGACATTGTCGACCCCCACGCCGGCGCGCCCGATCACCTTGAGTGAATCCGCCGCCTCGATCACTTCGCGGGTAACCCTGGTTCCGCTGCGGATTATGAGTCCGTCGTAGGCCGCGATGATAGCAGTCAACTCGGCGGGCTTGAGCCCGGTTTTGTGGTCGAAACTGATCTGTGGGTACTGCCGCAGGACTTCGATTCCCTGATCCGAGAGCGAATCGCTCAACAAGATACGAAACTTCGCCGCCATTGGCTCATACGCCCCGTTCGATCCGTTTTTGCACCGCCGCTACGCCCGCGCCCGGCTCGAAATTATGATGCCCAGCCTGCTGCAGCGCAATTTCGAGCGCGCCGATCGCGATCAGCATGTCAAACGGGCTGACATAACCCATATGTCCGATGCGGACCAGCTTGCCCTTCATGTGATCCTGCCCGCCCTGAACGGAGACCCCGAGCACGTCGCGCATATGGCGAACCACCTTACCGCTATCGATCGCGGAAGGCGTGAGCAGGCCGGTTACGCCGGGAGCGGGATTTTCAGGCGCGATGAGTTTGAGGCCGAGCGCCGGCGCCGCCGCCCGTACCGCTTCAGCCATCAATTGATGCCGCGCGAAGACGGCCGGCAGTCCTTCGGCGAGAATCATTTCGAGCGATTTGTTCAACCCGGCAATCAGCGAAACCGCCGGGGTCCAGGCGGTGGTATGTTCGTCGCGCTGGAGCCGGAGTTCGCGCAGGAGATCGAAATAGAATTTCGGCGTGTTGACCTCTTTGGCCCGTGCGAGAGCGCGGTCCGATAGCGCAATCATCGCGAGCCCCGGCGGCAGCATCAGCGCCTTCTGGCTGCCGGTCAGGAGCGCATCGACGCCCCATTCGTCCATTTTCTGGTCGAACACCCCGACCGAGGTGATACCATCGACCACCAGCATCACGTCGCGCCGCCGGGTAAGCCCGCCAATCCGGGCCACCGGATGGATCGCGCAGGTGGAAGTCTCGCTCGTCTGCATGAATACCGCGCGGGACTCAGGATGCGCCGTAAGCGCTTCCTCGACCTGTTCGGGACGCACCGCCTGTCCCCATTCCACCTTGATCCGATGGCCGGTCATGCCATACGCCGAGAGCAACCGGCCCCAGCGCTCGCCGAACTTGCCGCCATCGACGAACACCGCCTGATCGCCGGGTTTAAGCAGGTTGGTGACCGCGGCTTCCATCGCGCCGCTGCCGCTCGAAGCCAGCAGGATCACCTCTTGCGAGGTACCCATCAGGGGCTGCATGCGTTCGCGCGCCTGATCGAGGATTGCGCTGAATTCCGGAGTGCGATGATGAATGATCGGCCGCGCCATCTCGAGCAATACCTCGGGCGGCACCGGCGCGGGACCGGGAGTGAACAAATATTTTTTAATTGGTGGCACAGCTTATAACTACTGGTAAAACCAGGATGAATTCCAAAAAAAAGCCTGGCACTCCTGATTCAGGATGCGCCAGACCCCAACTTTATAGAGCCTCGATGAAGCTCCCCTTGAAATTTGATAACCGACACGGCCACGCGCTGTCAAGATTACGCGGAATCGGCCACGATGACAGCGATGTTGAAAAAAATTGAGCGCCGTTGTTAAACCATGATCGACTGATGGCACTTGAGTATGAAATTCGCGACGGCGCACTGGTATGGATTAGGAATCCCCATACGGGCGTGATTTCTTACGTTGTCGATGTGCGCGCAAAGAGCTTCGCGTTCACGTTGGGCGATCGGCACATTCCGGAGCGGGGCCATCCGCTGAGTCCCGAGGTGATCGCTCATGCGACCCGCAGTTGCCCGTTCTGCCCCGGCAACGAGAGCATGACCACCCGCGAGCTGTTTCGTATCGATCCATACTCGAGGTTGAACGAAACCGAAACGGAGCGGAGCGACCCCTGGATGATCCGGGTGGTAAACAATCTTTTCCCGCGCATCCCGAGCGAGCTTACCGGAGGACGCAATGAATCCTACATCGTGATTGAGGACCCGCGCCATTTCATCGACTCACCGCACACTGCGAGCGACCTGATGTATACCGCGGCGCTGGGGGAGCGGCATTTCCTCCAACTGATCGAAACTGACGCACGCGTTATCCGGCTCGCATTCGAGAATCCGGCTGTGCGCTCCGTCGTGGTTCGGAAGAATCAGGGCCGCGAGTCGGGCGCCTCGCAACCGCACCTGCATCAACAGATCATCGGTGCGCCGATGGTATTGCCCGCGATGGACGCGGAGTTGCGCGCACAGCGCGAGCATCCGGGCGTTTGGGATGATCTGCTGGCGCTGATCGAGCGGTTGGGATTGGTCCTCGAACGCGACGGCGAAGCGGTTAGCTTTCAGACTCCGATCGGGGCGTTCCCGCGCAGCTACGAGGTGATGCTGCCGGCGCAACGCGGAATGCTTATCGAGCTGCCGCCCGCCGAGATGCGATCTTTCGCACGTCTGCTGTGGCGATTACTGCACGTACTGGGACCGCTACCGCTCGATTATGAAATTCATCAGGGGGAGGGTCTGCCGCTGCATGCGCACATCAACGCCCGCCTGTACCCATATTCGAATGTCGCGGGCACGCTTAACCTGCCGAGCACGATCTTTGACAACGCCGCCGCGCTCCGCAAAAGCCTGACAAGGATCTGAAGGGCGCCGGCAACGCTTGGGGCCCGATCAAAACCGATGCGCGGCGGTTCCTCATGGAGCGGTAAGCGGCCGCCGACCTGACGATTATCGTAAAGACGCGCGGGTTGCCCGGTACCAGTCGATGGTTCGCCGGAGGCCGGTTCGGAAATCGGTGGTGGCGCGAAAGCCGAACTCACGCTCGGCCCGCGACACGTCGAGGCAGCGCCTGGGTTGGCCGTCAGGCTTCGTGGGGTCCCACGAGATTTCGCCCTTAAATCCTGTCAGTTCGACGATCAGATTCACCAGGTCGCGAACTTTTATCTCGCGCCCGGCACCGAGGTTCACCGCCTCTGGTTTGTTGTATTGCGCCGCCGCCAGCACGATCGCTTTCGCGCAGTCCTCCACGTAGAGAAACTCCCGGCTCGCCTCGCCGGTACCCCACACCTCTATTCGCGGGGCGCCCTGCTCGATCGCATCGATGCACTTCTTTATCAGCGCCGGGATAACATGAGACTTCTCAGGATCAAAGGAATCGCCCGGCCCGTAAAGATTAACCGGCAGAAGGTAAATTGCATTAAAGCCGTACTGCTGGCGATAAGCTTGCGCCTGCACCAACAGCATCTTCTTGGCCAGCCCATAGGGGGCATTGGTCTCCTCGGGATAGCCATTCCAAAGGTCGTCCTCCCTGAATGGAACCGGGGCAAACTTCGGATATGCGCAGACCGTCCCAATCCCCACAAATTTTTCGACGCCGCACAGACGCGCCTGTTCAGTGAGTTCCACGCCCATCACCAGGTTTTCGTAAAAGAAGCGCCCGGGGCTGGCGCGATTTGCACCGATGCCCCCAACGATAGCCGCCAGATGGATCGCAATTTCCGGTCGCGCATCATCGTACATGCGCCGAACCGCGTCCGGCTTTCTCAGATCGTAATCTCTGGAACGGGGGACGAAAATATTGCGGCACTGCAGTCGTTTGAGTTCCTCGACCACGAAGCGGCCGAGAAACCCTGCCCCGCCGGTAACCAGAATTCTCTTGTGCGCAAAGGAGCCCGGATCATTATCGATCATCATTTCTCCCTAATGCCACGCCGCGGGCCAGCCTCGGAAAAGGGTTGGAATCGGCGGGAATCTGCGGGCGCGCGCGTTTCTCCAGCACCACGAGCATGCGCATGCCGGTCAGCCGGCGGGCAACGGGCCGGGTGAAAGCCTCCTCGAGCCTCAGCAGAAACGACAGGCCGGTTTCTGGAAGAAAGCACCGGTAGCCGAAGCCCCCGCTCAAGGGGTACAGGACAAAGCCGAACTTTCGCGCCTTGACCATCTTAAACCCAGGTAGCAGCTTCAAAGTTCGCGCGCGTTGCCGCCAGAACAGTATCTCAGCAATGGCCATGTTAGCGAATGCATGGCCGGGGTCCGGCTCCGGTGGGCTGCCATCGAGCCCGAACAGATCCCAGCCGGAGTCGAGCGGTTCGTGATGGAAGGCCCGGTACACGAAACGCGACCACGGGGTCAGCGCAGGCTCGCACAGAACCAGGCGGCCGCCCGGTTTTAAGGCCCACAGCGCCTGCCGCAGAAACTCCAATGGCCGCTGCAGATGATGCATCACATCAAAGGCGATCAGATTGCCGATTCCATTGGCGGCCAGCGCCAGATACTGAGCGTCCATGACCAGCTCGATCCAGTTGCGCCCATACAGCACATCCGAGGCGATCTCACGCGGATAATAGGCTTTGAAATTCCCGCAGCCGGCGCCGATTTCCACCGTCGGCGTCAACCCTGAGAGCGCATCGGCGCAGTTGCCGTACCATTGCTCGTAGACGGTCCGAAGAGCCGCCTTTCGCTGCCAGACCTCGCGCTGATAATCGATCTCCTCACCGTAGTCGGCGAAAGTTGTCTTCACCATTTCGGTTACCTCACGCTGCAAATTCGCCGCGGTCCGGCGCCGCCGGTTCGGCTTCGCCTCAATGTTCTTAGCGCCGACGGCGCTGGTAAATCAGCATCGCGAACGGAGCGCCGGGACGGCGCTCAAAATGGCCGAATTCGCCCACCACCGCATACCTGGACTCCATCCATCGATAGAACGCCTTTTCATAATCAATTCCAAAGTAAGGAACTTCATATTCGTAGGTGCTTCGATTAGAAAGCAGAACGAAATCGGGTTGCTTCACTTCCATCTCTGCAATCAACTTCTGCTGCTGCTCGGGGCCTAGTTGCCCCGGGGTTATCTCGTACCATCGCGTCGGCGAGGTGGCGCCAGAAAACGCATACAGGCTGGCCACTTCCGGCAGAATAGCTACACGTTTACCCAAAGTCTTTTGTCGGCGAATAAAAGCGATGGCTTGCGGAAAGATTGAGGCTTCCGCCGGTTGGGTATAGATCGCGCCCATATTAGTGACCAGCCGCGCGGGTAATTTCTCCGGTTGCGGCAGTCTTACCGCCGCAAACACCATCACCTCCAGCGATAGAAGTGCCGCCATTATCGAATTGCGCGGTCGAGCCTCCAGTCTGCGTAGCGGCCAGTCCACAACCACGCACAGCCAGTAAATGAACACCAAAAACAAGGGCATATTGTAAAAGATCGCATACCCGTCCGGCACCACCCGAACCATGATCCGCACGCCGAGGATAATGGCGTAGAATGCGAACGCTGTGAGGGCAAGCTGGTGCCTTGAAGGCCCGTTACGCAGCATCTGGGCGATGGTCCATATGAGCAGCGCCATGCTGAGCCAGAACATACCTAGCGGAAAGATCACGATGAGAAACAGCCCGTTACTCAGCGGCCTGGTGTGCAATGATATGATCTTGGCGATAGCCGGCGATCCATCTATGGAAAGAAGCATTAAACACCCGGCGCCTGATGCGGCGGGAAGTATCCACCAACGGCGGAGGCTGTCTCGCAGAAGAGCGGCGGCCGAATACCAGATTGCCAACGATCCGATAGCCCCAATCGCTGTCAATAGGAGTTCCTGGGGCACGAAGCGAAGTCCAACCTGGGCTACCCACTTCGCGCCAAATCTTTGCATAAAATATGAATGAGGTGTTGCTTCGAAGTTTTCGAACAGGATGAAGGCTGGCGAGAGCCGCCAAAAGAACCATCCGTATACGGCAAGGTTCAGAACCAGCCCGGGGAGTAATTCCAGCCCACCCAGAAAGCCCACCCACGCAGATCGTCGATCGAACCCATCCAGCAGGATCGTCAGGGCGATCAGGGCATAACATGTGACTCCAAATTCCTGCTTACAGAGCAGTGCGAAGCCAGCCATAAGACCCGCGAAAAGCAGGTTTCGTCCCCTGTCTCTGAAGAGATGGCGTACGACAAAATAAATACAGGCGTTCGCAAGGCAGGAACCGATCACTGCCGCGTAGCTATACGGGAAAATATAGTTGAATATCGACGGCGCGAAGCCCTGAATCAGAAACACGCAGCCCACGACAACTGCCGCCATGGTGGGGACGAAACGGCGGGCCAGCGCGAATAGCAACAACAGGTTTACGAGTGTGGTAGCGAGCCCGAGAACATAGAGCACATTAAGATAGGTTCCGAAGATCTCGAAGAGCAGTGCTTGCAGGTAGGGCGTGAAAGGTCCGTAGGGATACCAAAGATCGCGATACAGGAGCTTGCCCTTCAGAATCGCGGCAGGCACGTACAATTCACGGCCGCAGTCTATCGTAACGCTTCCCCAATGCCCCCAGGTGTACCAAGCTAGAAAAACGCCGATGGCGATCAGGAGCGAACGTGCGGCCCAATCGAAACCTGACGAAAAACCGCAGTCTTCGGTCGACCGCAAGTCCACCCGCACGCGGGCTTCGCGTTCTTCAACCAACGCCTTCAGCACCTTCCGCTCCGTATTGCAAATCGGCTGGTTTCCGCCGGGTTGCCTTTATGGCCCGCGGTAGTCCGGCGCGCAGGGTCATATGAGCTTCATTCGTGCAGTTCCATAAGCCACCATTCGCAGCAGCAGCCAGCCGTGCCTCCACCTGGAGATATTGGTCTGGCCGTACTTTCGTTCACGGTAACGGATCGGCATGTCGACGATCCTCAAATTCAATCTGGCGGCTCCGAAGAGGAGATCAAAGTCTCCGAAGGGATCGAAATCGCCGAAGTAAGAGCGATTGCGCGCAATTTGCAGGTAATGCCGGCGGCTCAGGACCTTGGTGCCGCAAAGCGTGTCTTTGACCTTCTGTCCCAGAAGCCAGGAAAAAGCGAGACTGAAGAACTTGTTTCCGATCAGGTTCAGGAAGCGCATGGCCTGATTCTCCATCGGATAGACCAGCCGCACGCCATTGATAAATTCTCCCCTGCGTGACCGTAGCGCCTGATAAAAACGCGGCAGATCCTCTGGCGCGACGGTAAGGTCCGCGTCCAGTATCATCAATACCTCTCCACTGGCCCGCTCGAAGCCCAGACGCACTGCGTCACCTTTGCCTAATCCGGTTTGCCGGAAGAGTTGGCATCTACGCTGCGGAAATTTAAGGCGTGCCCTTTCGATTGCAGCAAACGTGTCATCGCGCGAATGGCCCTCGACGAAAACGATTTCGGTTCCGGCGCCCATCTCGGGCACTCTTCTAAAAACGTCTTCGACATTTCCAGCTTCATTGCGCGCTGGGACTATCACGCTTACAAGCGGCTCAGCCTCCCAGCGGGCCTCACCCGGATCAGGTCGCGCAATGAGAAAATTCGCGAGTGCGCCGAGCGATATAGGCGGAATCTTTACGAGACACCGATTGAAGATTGAGTTGACCGGGGGAATGGGCAAAGGGCACAGCAGTTCCGGCCACGCTCTAATCGTTTCGAAGCCGGCGAGGGACAACATGTTCTCGAGATCCTCGCGGGTGAGCCAGTTCTGGCTCAGCACCGGATTAGCCAGACGCAGCCAACGGACTATAGCCAGTGGCAGTTCCCACATACGGCTGTAGGTATTGATTATAATGCGTGTGTCGGGCGAGCAGACCGGGATAATTCGTTCAATCACAGTCTGCACGTCCCAGAGCTCGTTCACTAGATCGGAAAGAACGATGTAGTCGAATTGTTTGCGCAGGCATATTTCGTGGACATCGCCCACGATAAAATGCAGAGCCGGATGGCGGCGCGCGGCATCGCTTATCATCCTCGATGAAAAGTCGACGCCAACCCCGAAAGAAGGCTCCACTGCCGCCAACAAATCTCCTCCTCCGCAACCCAATTCCAGCACTCGTTGGCCGGGCGGAACAATTGACCGGTAGATCTCACCCAGTCGTCGATGGTAGTAGCGGCTGGAGGTTTTGCGGACGTAGTTATCCCAGTAGGTAATTCTCCGCTGACGGTAAACAACGCCGCCCGAACTCGTTACGCTGCCGGATGAATTGTCGTCTTGCCGGTTCGGGGCAAGGCTGGGGCGAGCTTCGGGGTCACCGCCACGTC
Organism: Deltaproteobacteria bacterium; assembly: GCA_027317185.1. Taxonomy (GTDB): domain Bacteria; phylum Desulfobacterota; class Binatia; order Binatales; family Binataceae; genus JAJPIG01. The sequence continues at coordinate 9,457 of DAHVFB010000021.1, read as the reverse complement.
TCGCGGACATGGTACCCCTTGTCTTTGCTTTTGGACGGAGTAGCGGGCAATTGTTCCTTAAGGCCGAAACCGGCGCCGCAAGGGATATCCAGCTCCACACCTGTTTCGCTCATCACCACCGCCTCCTGGAAATCGGCATCCGTACAATAACGAATTTGCCTGGCGGACAATAGCAATATCGCCCCATCGGAATGGATATGTAGGGGTGGGTGCGAAAACGAGGAACCGGTTCGGTTACGCTGACAATTCCAGCAGGCTGTCGAAAAAAGGATTTTCACGGCCTGCCCCTCACTCTTATCTCTCCCGCAGGGAGAGAAGATGGAGGAAAGAGCCGGTTTTCAAGCAGGAGGTTGAGCGCAATATTTGACGAAAATCTCAGTGACCTGCCTTTCTCGACACCCTGCTAGACCGCGATTGACAACATCTTCTCGAGTGCGCGGCGGGCGCCTGCCGCAGTTTCTTCCGTAAGCTCGATTTCATAACGCAGGTGCCGCAGCGAATCGAGGACTCCATCGAGCGTAATCATCTTCATGTAGTGGCAGAGCTTGCAGGCCTTGTAAAAATGCTTGTTCGGAATCTCCATTAGCAGACGATCCGACAGCCCGCACTCCGTCACCACCAAAAATTTATCGGCGGCGCTCTTTTGCGCGTATGCAACCATCGCGCTGGTCGACAGCACCGCATCGGCCAACGCGAGCACATCGGCGCGGCATTCGGGATGCGCCAGCACCTTGATCCCCGGCACCCCGTGTTTAACTTTCTCGACTTCGGCGGCGGTTATCTGATGATGCACGTAGCAATTGCCGTCCCACGAGATGATCTGTTTGGCGGTCTGGCTCTGCACGTAGTTCGCGAGATTTTGATCCGGCACGAACAGCACATGCTCCGAGTCGAGCGCCTCGACCACCTGCACCGCGTTCGCCGACGTGCAACAGACGTCCGACAGCGCCTTGACCTCCGCGGTGCAGTTCACATACGAGACCACTTGCAGATCGGGATAGAGCTTGAGCAGTTCGTCCTTGCGCTCGGCCAGCGCTTCCGCAGTAACGCTGTCGGCCAGCGAGCATCCGGCGCGCAGATCAGGCAACAGCACGGTGCGTTGCGGATTCAAGGCTTTGGCGGTCTCCGCCATGAAATGCACGCCGCAGAAAACGATAATGTCGGCGTCGCTTACCTGCTGCGCCTTGCGGGAAAGTTCGAGCGAGTCCCCGATAAAATCCGCGACTTCAAAAATCTCGGGCCGCTGGTAATTATGCACCAGGATTACCGCGCGGCGCTCGCGCTTGAGGCGCCGGATCTCCCCGATTGTCGCCGCCAGTCGATCGCATGTGGCGGCATCGTATTCGTCTCTTTCGAGGACGTTCAGCTTATCGTACAGTTCGGCGCCGTTAACCGGCGATTCGGTTTCCAAATGGCCACCTCTTACTTCGACAGGTTCAGAACACTGCTTCCTTGATTACGATTTAATCACTTTGCGGGTATAGCCCGAAACTCAACCTTCGATCAGCGTGTCACGCGGCGTTTGAACATCATCGCGATCCGGGTAGTCGAGTGTGTAATGCAGGCCCCGGGATTCCTTGCGCATCGACGCGCAGCGCACGATCAGCTCGGCCACCGTAATCAAGTTGCGCAGCTCGATAAGATCCGAATCGATAAAATGCGCCCAGTAGTAACTGTCAATCTCTTCCTTCAGAAGGTTGATTCTGCGGGCCGCCCGTTGCAGGCGTAGATCGCTGCGGATGATCCCGACGTAGTTCCACATCAGACGGCGAATTTCATCCCATGCCTGTGAAATCAGCACGCGCTCCTCGCTTCTGACCGCCGAACCCGCGTCCCAGTCGCGAAATTCCGGCGGCGGCGTGCGATTCTCGATCGCGGACACAGCGTCGGCGGCAGCCCGGCGGCCCATTACCGCGGCTTCCAGCAGCGAGTTCGAGGCAAGGCGGTTGGCGCCGTGAAGCCCCGTCATGGCCACTTCTCCGGCCGCGTAAAGGCGCTTGATCGAGGTGCGGCCCCTCAGATCGGTCACCACTCCGCCGCACATATAATGCGCCGCCGGCACTACCGGAATCGGTTGTTTCGTGAGATCCAGGCCGAAGCTCAGACAGCGCTCGTAAATGTTGGGAAAACGGCGGCGAACGAAATCAGAATCGCGATGGCTGATATCGAGGTACACGCAATCGAGACCCAGGCGCTTCATTTCGGCATCGATCGCGCGCGCCACTATATCGCGCGGGGCAAGCTCGCCGTCGGGATGATAGCGCTTCATGAACGGAGTTCCATCTGGGATGGTCAGGATCGCACCCTCGCCACGCAAAGCCTCCGAAATAAGAAAAGACTTGGCGGCAGGATGATAGAGGCAGGTGGGATGGAATTGAAAAAATTCGAGGTTGGCGACCGGCGCTCCGGCTCGGTACGCCATCGCCAAGCCGTCGCCCGAAGCGATATCGGGATTGGTGGTGTAGAGATAAACCTTTCCCGCCCCACCGGTCGCGAGCATGGTGGCTCCGGCGGTGAATCTACTGACTTTGGCCGCCGCCTTGTTCAGCGCGTACGCGCCCCAACAAGTACCGCGGCCGCCACGCGGGTCCGGTTGGATAAGCAGGTTGACCGCGACGTGGTTCTCGATCACTCGGATGTTCGACCGCCGCGCCGCCTCGCCGCCCAGCGCGCGCATGATTTCGCGCCCGGTGAAATCGTGCGCATGCAGCACCCGCCGATGACTGTGGCCGCCCTCCTGGCCGAGATCGTATTCCTGTTCGCCATGTTCGCTGACGCGCGTAAACTCGGTGCCCAACTCGATCAGGTCGCGCACCACCGCGGGACCGTCACGAACGATCGTTTCGACCGCCGTTCGATCGCATAGTCCAGCTCCGGCAATCAAGGTGTCGTTCACGTGCGAGTCAAAGGAATCATCGACGCTCCAGACGCTCGCGATGCCGCCTTGCGCGTAGTTGGTGTTCGCCTCGGCGCTCTCCGCTTTGGTCAGCACCGTGACGCTTCCGGCCGCGGATGCTTTGAGCGCGAACATCAGTCCGGCGATACCGCCGCCGATCACCAGAAAATCGCTGTGCAGGTCTGAACTGTCGTTAGCCATCCGCTTTTTCTCAATGATGCTCAAAACGGTCAAAGGTAACTATCGATAATATTATACAGCATGGCTTAACGCAGCTTCATGGATGCAGCTTCATGATCGAAGGGCGCTGGGCCGCGTGGCGGGCTCGACTTTCTCTCGCGCCGCCTGCGGGTGCGGCGATCGTCCACGCGATCGCTCGGCGGGGTGACTTTGGCGTAGGTCTCGAATACAAAGTTTTCAGCGGCGGCGCCGCGCTCCAATGGGCCGGCGTTTAAGCTTCGCGCCGTGGCAAGTTTCCGGAATGAATCGAATTCGGAGGATTATAAGCGATGATTACCAAACAGGCTCTGACGATCGACGACGCGAAACGGATGGCGGCGGCGGCGCTCGTGGAAGCACGTAAGAACGAGTGGAACGTTACGATCGCGATCGTCGATGACGGCGGCCATCTGATCTATCTGGAGCGGATGGACGGTGCGGCGAAACCGACCGCCACTGTTGCGACTGAAAAGGCTCGCACCGCTGCGCTCTTCAAACGCCCCACGCTGAATTTCGAAGAGATGCTTAAAGGCGGACGATTTGGCGTGCTGTCTCTGCCCGGGGTGACGCCGATCGAAGGCGGAATTCCGCTGATGAATCAGACCGAGTGCGTCGGCGCGATCGGAGTTTCGGGTGTTCAATCGCCGCAGGACGCGCAAATAGCTCGTGCGGGCGCGGCGATACTCGGCTTGTAGGGTTGCGAGACTTCGAGTTACACAGCGCCGGGGCCGGTTTAATTATAGGCTCGCCGTTGTAATGACAGAGGTTAACCGTAGTCCTATAGATCGAAAAATAGGCGCAAAGCGGCTAGTGCTTCAGGTTCGACCAGCGAAGGCAGATGCCCCACGCCGGGCACTTCAACCAGCCGGGCGTTCTTTGCCGTGCCGCTAAGAACCGGCGGCCTGCACCCGATCGTCGATTTTCTCCGGATCGCGCGCGGTCTGAATTGCGCCTGGCCGGTTTGCGAAATCGCGGGCGTAACGCAGCGCGTAGTCGCGCCATGCGATCTGCATGCGGTCGGGCCCGTACAGCCGCGTGGGCGCATTCCATCCGCCACGGCGTTTCGCGAAATCCTGGGAATTAGCCACCATCGTGAGGTCCTGGCTGTTGAAACGAACCATGCCTGCAGGACGTCCCCACAAATTATAACGCAAATTAAAGGAAGCCCGCTCCATCGCGGTTTTCGGATATCCGCAGGCGATTTGAAAGTAGATGTAGTGTTCAGCGTCGGTGTGGACAAACCATTCGTAGTACAACGCGCCATTGATTGGAAAATGCGTAACGCGGGTGATTCCGGGTAGCCGCAACGAAACCTTGGCTGCAATCCCAAACATTGGCGACATATTTTCGCGCACCAGGCTCCAGGCCGATCCCGGCGGCGGCCAGGTTCCGAGGCCCGGGTATTCGGCTGACATTTGCACCGCGCTGCAATATTCGCAAAGCCATGGGCCGCAGTCGCCGTCCTCGAGCTTTGCTTCGATTCCCGTTGCGATACCAGGATAATTGCGCACCCGCATGTACATGGAACTGCGATGGAGCATCAGGGCATGACCGAGCCCCGGATTTTCGACATGCCAGCGCCAGTTGCCGTAAGCATGGCGCCGCACCACTTTGATGACTGTTGCCTGCCGCAGATATTCCGGAATGTCCACTTCCGGCGCCACCGCCGCCTGCTTACCCATCCAGATCCAGACGATCCCCTGACAATCGGTAACCGGATAGGTGCGCACCGATACTTTATTCACGACGTTGCTGTTCGGGCCATCGGTGACCGCCGCGACGCATCTGCCGTTGGTGACGTCGTAGGTCCAACCATGATAGACGCAGGTGATCGTATTGCTACCGGGGAATTGGCAACTCCCGAGCGACAGCCGTGTGCCGCGATGGGGGCATTCATCGGCCAAGGCATAGACCGTGCCTTTGCGCCGCATGAAGACGATCGGTTCATCCATGATCGTCATCGCATGCGGCCGATCGCTGATTTCGCGCGATAGGCAGGCCGGATACCAGTATTCACGAAAGCCCATCACGGGCGCGGCGTCATCGTAACTGCGAGGAGCTTCGCTGGGGGTGTTCTCGATTGCGCTCACGACGATTTCTCCTGTTCGCCACAGATTCCAAATCGAGCCGGGCGCCTCACGCCCCAGGAAAGCTCGGCACCAGTCAGGTCGTCATTCTGAACTAAAGTCGGCGCAGTGGAAAACCGGGATTCTTCGCTGCGCTCAGAATGACAGGATGGGCCTTGTGCAAAGCCTCCCTAATTGGTTCGCTTGCCCCCGGTCGAACCGTCATCTTTCAATTCTTTCTTCAACTCATCCACCGGCACGCCGTACTTGCGCACCTTCATCTGAGCTACATATTGATCGGTGTTCACTCCGCTCCATTTGCCGGGCGACCACGGCCAGTACTTGGTGCGCGCTCCGCCGTCGAGCGGGATATCGACCCCGGTCAGGAACGCGGACGCATCGGAGGCGAGGAATACCACCGCGTTGGCGATATCGGTCGCGGTGCAGAAGCGTCCCAGCGGTATCCCCTGGATGAAATCGTCGGCCGATAAATTGGAAGGTCCATGAATCCGCGGGTTCAGCCATTCGAGGGGATAGGTCCACAGCAGATGATCGACGAAGGTCGGGCTTACGGTGTTAACTCGGATTCGATAGCGCGCCAGTTCCATCGCAGCGGCGCGGGCATAGTTCAAAAGTCCGCCCTTGGCGGCGCTGTAGCCCGCGTTGCCAGGTTCACCCTGATGTCCGGCGTCGGAAATAATGTGGATAATCGAGCCTTCGACGCCATGCTCCTGCATCGAGCGGGCGACATGCTTGGTGGTGAGCATCCCGCCGGTGAGATAGCCCTTTAGCTGCCGCTCCCAGTCGTGCAGGTTGAAATCCAGCACCTCGTCCCGATACTGATTGCCGACCAGGTTGAGCATGATATCAATCTTACCGTAATGCTTTACCGCCTGCGCCACCAGTCCGGCGGCGGTGGCTTCATCCGAGGAATCTCCCACTAGGACGATCGCCTCGAAGCCGCGGCCGCGGAAAAACTCTGCCGCTTCCTCGGCGGCCTCGCGCCGCACGTCGCAAAGTGCCAGTCGCGCTCCCTGACGGGCGAGAAAATGAGCGCAGGTGCCGCCAATGTTGGGGCTGACGCCGAACACGATCGCGACCTTACCGTCGAGCCGGGCGTAACCGTTTTCTGTTGCGGCCATACTTCTAACGAGCCTCGAAGATTGTGGTTACAAAGTTATCATTGCACACCCAGGTCGGACAGAAATCAGCGTACTTCACCGGTGCTTTGATTTCCGTCATCGCGCCCGCGAGCACGATCGTGACCAGCAATTCCCATTGGGCGTGTTGCTCCATCTCTTCGAAGCTCCAGCTTTCGCCCCATGAATCAAAGTGGCCGTTGCGCCATTGATCGAATCTCACCCGATCCGCTTCTACCGCGGGATGTGTGCGTTCGTTGTCCCAGGCGCTGTCGTTGGCATGCGACCAGTCAACCCCGGCCGCGAGCGCCACGCGCCAGCGGCTGCGCCGGAAGCTTTTGGCGATCTGGCGGCCAAGTTGAAAAGCTTCCGCCGGCGTCAGTGGCGGATTCGGATTGTTTTTGTCCCACGGCGAGAGACCTTCGTTGTTGCGCTCCCTGCCGAAGCGAAAGGGATCAATCCCGATCGGAACGATCGGGGTGGCGAACTTGCGCTGATCCCAGTCGAGATGAACGGCGCTCGCGAGTGCATTGTGTCCCAGTCCATTGGCGTGAATCGGCTCGTCGACCACGCGGCACTCAAGGCCGGCCTGCTTCAAGTCGCCGGCCAGATGCATCGCGGCTGGCCGATGGCCAGTGAGGAGGTCGAAGCGGTCCGGATCGTCCTCGAAATAGTTTCCGCGAAAAAATCCCCATAGGCAGTAAAGCTGCGCGCGCACCTGCTCGTGGGCGGAAATCCAGAATTTAGGCCGCTCGGGGCCAGCGAAGGTTTCCGCGCTGTCACGATACAGGAGGACAATCAGATCGGGCTGGAACTGATCCAGTTCGCGCTTGAGCAGTTTGAACTGCTCGATCTGATGTTGCTGGGCGATTTTCCCAGCCGTGAAACCCTGATCCTGATCGCTCCCCCAGGCTTGGCGCATCGGCTCCGGCCAGTTCCGCGAATCGCACAGATGCGGCCGGGTTTTCCATCCCGCAGCCAGGTTTGCCTGCAAAACCCATGGCATGTAGCGCGGTTTCATGCGGATGAAAGGAAAGTCCGTTAACGTGAGTCCCAGAATCTCAGCCATTGCTTTTTCGCTCCTTGCACAGCGCCCTGGTTCGCCGCCTCGGTTAAAGCTGATCTCGGAACCCCAATCGCCGTCCGTTCGAGGCCGCATCCCCCGATCGTCCCATCGCTGGCATTGCGCACAGAGTTAGCAAAGTTGGAGATAAAGTCCATCGCTTGAGCACCATTAATCGAGCAGTTCGGACACATGGGCCGCGTATTGCGAGTAATTTGGGCGGTTGCAGCCCGGTTTCGATGCCTCGGCCATTACCGCGGTGGCTGCGCTTTATGCTTTAGTGTGGGTCGATCACCGCCCGGAACCCGTGGCAGTTGGTGGAAAAGCTGTTCTAAATGGGCCCACGGCTATGTTCGACTGAATCACTTCAGGGAGGAGTTACTTATGCCAGCGGATTTCACGAAAAAGATGACGCCTGCGACGATCGGACAGGGGGTTCACGATCTTGCGCGCTTTCGCCAATTCGCAAAAGAAGAGGCGGCGGTGACGATCGTATATGAAGACGAGGATCAGACCCTGGTGGTGTGGAATCTGGAGCCGGGGCAGGAGAACGCGATCCACGTTCATCCGACGAACGCTCATACCATGATGATTCTGGAAGGCGAGGGGCAATTGTTGCGCGGCGACGGTGGTCAGGCCGCTGTGAAGACCGGCGATTGCCTGATCGTTCCACGGACTGTTCTCCATGGCATTCGCAACACCGGACGCGGAAGGCTGTCTTACCTGGCGGTGACCACCAACGGCCCGCAGGGCTACGTCAAGCAGAATTCAGACGGGAGCCAGGTCGACGTGCACTGAAGCAGCCCGAGGGCGCCGGCTTCGAGGCGCGGCCGATCAGAACGGGATATCGTCGTCTTTATCGGTATGGCTGATGCTCGAGTCCTCGCCGGATTGATTAGTTGACTCTCCGGCGGGGGACTCATAGGGCACGCTCTTGAGGTCGCCCTGAGCGCTCTTGACCAGCACCTCGACCTTGCGCTCGATGTCGTCGAGTTTTTGATTCAGCGAACGAACCAGCGCCACGCCGCGCTCGAAGGCTTCGATCGAGTCTTCGAGCGAGAGTTCGCCGGAATCGATTCGGCTTACGATCTGTTCCAGATCGTTCATCTCCTCTTCAAACTTTTTGGCTTTTGCCGGCGCCATCTTCAGGCCTCCTTGAACGTAGCACGGGCGCGCAGCCGTCCGCGCTTGAGCCGGATATCGAGTTCGTCGCCAATCTCGACTGCGCCGGCGTCGCTCACGCCCTGACCATTGCGGCGATTCACCACCACGGCATAGCCGCGTTCGAGGCATCGCAGCGGGGAGAGCACGTCCAGCCGGGTAGCCAGTGTCGCCAAACGCCTGCGCTCCTGTTCGAGTATGCCGCGGCCGCAATCAGCCAGCGCTGCCGATAGTTTCTCGACTCCTTCGCGAACGCGCCGGGATCGTATCCCGGTACCGCGGGCGAGATCGAGCGTCAATCGCGCGCTGGTGCGGCGATATTCGCGAATCATCGCGCCCGGGCCGCGTAAGCGCCCGCCGAGGCCGCCTACTCGATCGCGCGCAGAGCCAAAACTGCGCTTGATGGTGTCCTCGAGCGCGGCGGCGGCTTCGTCAACCCGCGATCCGGCCTGACGCAATATCCCACGAGGATCTTTGAGCCGCACATGGAAGTGACGCAGATTACGCTGCTCCGCAACGATAACCGACTTCATTGCGCCGTCGAGCGCGTTGCTGATTTCACTTAAATGCAGCTTCAGTTCCGCCTTGATTGGGATCACCATCTGGGCCGCGGCGGTGGGGGTTGGCGCACGCAAGTCGGCGGTGAAATCGGCGATAGTGAAATCGATTTCGTGACCGACCGCCGAGATCACCGGAACTTTGGAGGTATAAATCGCGCGCGCAACCGCTTCCTCGTTAAAAGCCCACAGATCCTCCAGCGAACCGCCGCCGCGGCCGGCAATTATCACCTCGGCCCGCCCGTCGCGATTGAGATCGGCGATGGCCATCGCGATCGCAGCCGCGGCACCCTCGCCCTGAACGGCGGTGGGCCGGATAATCAGATGGAGGTTGGGAAAGCGCCCCTCAAGGATAG
>DAHVFB010000219.1 GCA_027317185.1 Deltaproteobacteria bacterium | reverse complement strand
GCTTGCAGGCGTTCGCTTGCCGCCACAAGGTCAGACTCGCTGACGATGTTGTAGCGGTCGAAGATGCTGCGGGTCTTGTGGCCGGAAAGAGCCATCGCGATGCGATCGGGGACTCCGGCTCGAACCATATTACGAATGGCGGTCCTTCTAAGGTCGTGAACGAGAATCTCGTTTTGACCCGCCGCTTTACACGCGGTGCGCCAAGCCTTGCGAAAGCTACCAATTGGTTGACCATCATCATGGAAAACAAACTTGCAATCGGGGCGCCGCTTTGCCCGCGCCTGCTCTACAACCTCGAGCAGCTCGCCGGCGAGTGGTAATACTCGCCCGGCTTTGTTCTTGCTGACCTCGGGCCGGAGCCGAACAACCTTTCCGTCGAGGTCAACGTCGCGCCATTCGAGCGCCTTCATCTCGCCGGCTCGCCATCCAGAAAAATAAAGAAATGTGATTGGGTCCTTCAGATGCGCCGGCAGAGCGTCCCTCACGGCGAGGAAGCCCGGATGATCCACGAACCCCTGCCGAGCGTTGTTTTCCGACAGCATCGCGATATAGGGTGCGTGATTCAGTTTTCGCGCCCTTACCGCCAGATTGAACATTCGCTTAAGCGCTGCAAGTTCGCGATTAATCGAGGCGTTCGCGGCACCTTCGCGCTGGCGATGGGCGATATAGGCCGCGATTCGGTCGGCCGTGATATCGACCGCTTTGGTCATCCCGAAAGAAACGCTCAGGTGCCGAATCAAGCCGCGTAATGTCGCGACCGATCGCTTGCCATTAATCTGGTAGTCGATCAGCAGCATGCCGGCCATGCCCTCGAACGTCAAGCGCTCCTCGTTCGGGCCTATGAATGTGCCGGCGCTGGTTTCACCGATTCGCTTTTTGAGCAGCTTACGGGCCTGGCTCTCGCTCTCCGAGCGCGCGCTTTCGCGGTGTTCCTTGCCGCGATAGCTATACGCGATCCAATACACGGGACCGCGCTTGAAGATTCGGCCCATCCCTCTCATGGGTTTGTACAATCAAAGTTGCAAGCGCGCTGCCTGAGCATGAGTTCATCCGCGGCCCGCAAGACGATTTCCGGCGTTGAGGCTGGGCACTGTCACCGATGGCCCGAAAAACCGGTTGCGGGATTCCTCGATCAAATAGATCAACGTTCCGATCGAGGCCGTGTCAACTACATGGTGCTTGAGTTTTCAACCGCGGCGCTTGCGGATGTACTCCTCGATTCCGAGCTCCGAAAAGCGCAGTGCCTTACCGTGGCGCACCGTGAATGGAAGTTCCTTGTGATGGCGGTAGAGCCAATCCTTCTTCCTGCCGAGCTTCTCGGCCGCTTGGTCGATGTTGAGGAGCCGGTCCCGCTGCTGCTGCCGGTGGCCTTCGATCTCCGCGCGCGCGATATCGAGATCATGGCCGTTGAGTACATTGAGTGCAGTAATCGCCTGGGTCTTGAGCACCCGTGCCGTGTGCGCGTCGAGCACCCTGACCTGCCAAGGGTCTGCCACCAACTCCTCAAGCCTGGGCACGATGAAAAGTCCCGCCACACCAAACCCTTGCGGCCCAAGGGGCGAACTACCGTTGCCCTTCGGTTTCCGCATTCTTCACCTCTTCGGTGGTTATGGATTAAACGACATTCGCGGCGATCTGCTCTCGCGGTAAGGGGGTCCGCCATTCGATGTATTTCGATGAGGCGTTGTGAATTATCAGCCCGACTGTCGTGCACGGTTCGCGAGAGATGAGTCAAAGACGGCGCTCGGCGTATTTCCAAACCCCAACGCATCGTCAAACGCTGTACGGATTTCGTCCCCTTCAGGGCAGATCTTTGTGCTCTTTCGCTTCTGTGAACAGCTAATCGCGGCCGATCAACGCGAGAGTCGCGTAGTGTCATGGCATGTTTAGACGTGTGGTATTGAGATTTATTCATCGTTATTAACTTCAAGCGTTCAGGACAACGGCATCGCTCGGCGGAGAGCCGAGTGATGCCGAAAAAAATTCAGGCGGGAATCGGGACCTTGCCGCGAACGTAATTCGCGGCCTTCCGTGCCTGTGCTGCAACAACTGTTCATGCGACCTCGTGTCGCACGAGGATGTAGTCGGTGGCGTGCTGTGCCTGGGCGGCGGCGTGGATCAGAAGCTTGCGATCGTCGCGGAGTTTCTTCAACCAGCCGGCGACATAGGCGGCCTGATTGGCGACGACCGCGTTGGAGATGCCAGCTTCGGCGCAAAGGAAAGCCGCTCCCATTTCCGCCGTTAGCTCTTCCTTGGAATAGACCGGCGAACCGAACGGCGCGGCTTCGCAAATACCTTCTCGCGCAAGCCGCTTCTGGTGGCCGACGCTGTGGATCAGTTCGTGCGCTTCAGTGGCGGCTTCTTCTTCCGCGCTGATGAATAACTCGCGCGGTGGCAGCGTAATGCGATCGGTG
>DAHVFB010000218.1 GCA_027317185.1 Deltaproteobacteria bacterium | reverse complement strand
GGCGGGATGCCGGCCAGCGCATGGTTGAGCGCCTCGATATGGAGATCTGGATTGCTGCGGTATTCATCCAGCCGCGCATCGTTGAATTGCACATGATGACCCAGCGCCAGGTCGGGACAGTCGACCTGAAGCAGAAATCCGGCCTTATGGATCGCCTCGTATTCGACCTTCATCGCGTCGGCCAGCGCCGCCAGATAGGCCTCGTGCGTCTTGTAATACGAATTCCCTAAAAAAACCGCGATCACGCCCGGAGAAGCCGCCGTCATAAAGGTTTCCTCGACCGCCGCGCCCTTCAATGCGTCTTTCAGATTAGCCAGATCGCGATCGAGGTCATTGCGGTTCTTGTACTTGATCGGACCATTACATTGCGGCCGCTTGAGTCCCGTAACCGGTCGTCCCAACGCCTGCAGGAACACTTTGACGAAGCGCGGAAAGTCGCTTACGTCGGACTCCATAAAGCCGCCGTCGGGCGCCATTGGTCCCTCGAAGCCGGTCAAGCGATCTTTGGGATACGTGGCGTATCCGATCTTGCCCATCTCGCCGTCGTTGACGATCGCGATCCCGGTCTCGGCCTGTTTCCTGACCACCTCGGCGACCGCGGTGCGGACGCGATTATTCAGCACCGTGTCGTCGCGCAGCGTGCCGGCCTCCGCGGAATCGAGCAGTTCCAGCAAATCGTCGGGCCGCGGCAGGCTACCGGTATGGGTGGTCAGGATTCGTTCGGCGCTTCTCTTCATTTGCTTCGCTCCCTTCACGATGACTGGCAGGTTGCCACATACAACAGAATCGGCAGCGCGCACCAGCGTCGAGAGATGTTTCCGGCGGGCGGCTTTGATTACAATAGATTGCGATGCGCTGGACCACCGATAGGATTCGTCAATCATTCCTCGACTTTTTCAAGGAGCGGGGCCACACGATCGTGCCTTCCGCTTCGCTCATCCCCAGGGGCGACCCGACGTTGCTTTTCACCAACGCCGGGATGGTTCCGTTCAAGGATTATTTTCTGGCCCTGCGGACGCCGACCGATCGGCGCGTGGCGGACTGTCAGAAATGCCTGCGGATTTCGGGCAAACATAACGATTTGGAGGCGGTCGGACGCGACAGCTATCACCATACGTTCTTCGAGATGCTCGGCAACTGGTCGTTCGGCGACTATTACAAGCGCGAGGCGATTCAGTTTCATTGGGAATTGATCACGCAGGTATGGGAGATTCCGCCAGCTCAACTGCGGGCCACCGTCTATAAAGATGACGACGAGGCCGAACAGGCTTGGCTGGAGCTGGGTTATCTGCCGCGCGATCGCGTGCTGCGCTTCGGCGAAAAAGACAATTTCTGGGAGATGGGCGAGAGCGGGCCGTGCGGACCATGCTCGGAGATTCATATCGATCGCGGCGCGGAAGCGGCAAAGTTCTGCACCCATCAGGGCCAGCCATGCGGGGTGAATGTCGATGGCTGCGCCCGCTTTATCGAGCTGGCGAACCTGGTCTTCATCCAGTACGACCGCGATTCGGCGGGCAAGCTGAGCCCGCTGCCGATGAAGCACGTAGACACGGGTACTGGCTTGGAGCGCGTCGCCTCGGTGCTGCAAAGCATCGAGACCGGCAAACTGCTGGGCAACTACGAAACGGACGTATTCCAACACGTGATCGTAGGGGACGAAACATTAAATCAGCAGCAGAGAATCCAAACCGACGATCCAAGTATACAGGATCTCGTGTGCACTGTAGGGAACCAACATCCCTATGGCAGTGACCCCGCGATGGACGTTTCATATCGTGCAATCGCCGATCACGGTCGGGCGATCAGTTTTCTGATCTCTGACGGATTACGGCCCGGCAACTCCGACCGGGAGTACGTATTGCGTAGGTTGATTCGACGAGCTGCCAGACACGCCCGCTTGTTGGGCGTTGGCATGATTGATCGCCTCCTCGTTGCCGCTTGCCAAGGCGTTATCGCTACTATGAGCAACACCTATCAGGAATTAGAAAGTAACAGGGATGTCATTTTTACGGTCGTCCGAGAAGAAGAGGTACGGTTCCATGCGACGCTTTTAATGGGAGAGCAATATCTAAAAAACGAAATTCACGGGATTCGTAATCTTGAATACCGACGCCGCCGCCCGCAGACGGATTCCTTCCGCGAAACTGGCGAATACATCGGGCCTGGCTTGAAACTGTCGGGCGAGGCGGCGTTCAAGCTCTATGACACCTACGGTTTCCCGCTCGATCTGACTCAAGACATCTTGCGTGACGACGAAATCGAGGTTGACGTCGCAGGCTTCGACCGCCTGATGAACGAGCAGCGCGAGCGGGCCCGCGCCGCCCGTAAAGAGGACGCCGCTATCGCTCCCAAACTGATGCTCGGCGCTGGCTCATCATCGCGCTTCATCGGCCATCATCAACTTGAAGCCGAATCTGAAGTCGTCGCGAGTCAAAGTGAAGCGGGCGGCCAGATTTCGATCGCGGTGGCCGAAACGCCCTTCTATCC
>DAHVFB010000217.1 GCA_027317185.1 Deltaproteobacteria bacterium | reverse complement strand
CGATCGCGAAATCGATCGACGAGGCGCACCAGCGATGCGCCGGCTTCGCCACCGAGGTCGCGCTCGAAATCACCGCCGGCCAGGGCAGCAATCTCGGCTATAGCTTCGCGCAGATGGGCCAGATTTTCGACGCCGTCAAGGAAAACGAACGCCTGCGCCTGTGCTTCGACACCGAGCACGCCTTTGCCGCGGGCTACGATCTGCGCGACGCCGAAGGCTACGAGCGCACCTTCGCCGAACTCGACGATCAGGTCGGCCTCGAGCGGCTGGTCGCCTTCCACGTCAACGACTCGCTCAAGCCGTTCCATTCGCGCGTCGACCGCCATCAGCATATCGGCAAGGGCTTCATCGGACTCGACGCCTTCCGCCGCCTGGTCAACGATCCGCGCTTCGCCGGCGTGCCGATGTGCCTCGAGACTGAGCCGGGCCCCGAGATGCGGGAGATCGTCGCCGACCTCGAATGCCTGCGCGGGCTGTTCCAACCGGCCGGCTGATGGCCAGGCGCATTCTGACCGGCGACCGGCCGACCGGCCCGCTCCATCTGGGCCATTACGTGGGTTCGCTGCAGAACCGCGTCAAGCTACAAAATGAATATGAAACCTACGTCCTGATTGCGGACGTGCAGGCGCTGACCGATAACTTCGAGCATCCGGAAAAGCTTGAGGCCAACATCTTCGAAGTCGCGCTCGATTACCTGGCCGTCGGCCTCGATCCCGCAAAGGTGCGCATCGTCGTGCAATCGATGGTCCCCGAGCTGGCCGAGCTGACCATCTACTTCATGAACCTGGTCACGGTCGCGACGCTCGAGCGCAACCCGACGGTCAAGGAAGAGATCAAGCAGCGCAATTTCACCAAGGGCGTGCCGGTCGGCTTCTGGTCGTACCCGATCTCGCAAGCCGCCGACATCGCCATCTTCAAGGCCGACCTGGTGCCGGTCGGCGAGGATCAGCTCCCGATGATCGAGCAGGCGCGCGAGATCGTGCGGCGCTTCAACCGGCTCTACGGCAAGGTGCTGATCGAGCCGCGCGCGATGCTCGGGGCGATGGCGCGGCTGCCCGGCACCGACGGCGGCGCCAAGATGTCGAAGTCGATTGGCAACTGCATCTACCTGGGCGATCCGCCGGACGTGGTGCGCAAGCGCGTGATGACGATGTACACCGATCCCAAGCGGATTCATCCGACCGACCCCGGCACGGTCGAGGGCAATCCGGTCTTCACCTACCACGACGTTTTCAATCCCGATAAGGCCGAGGTCGACGAGCTCAAGGCGCGCTATCGCGCGGGCACGGTGAGTGATACGGAGGTCAAAGCGAGGCTGTATCGAGCGCTTAACGCGTTTCTCGAACCTATTCGAGCTAAACGCGAGGCCTATGCCAACCGACCCGATCAGGTTAGGCAAATCATCCTTGACGGCACCAGAAAAGGGCGAGAATTAGCCCAAGAAACCATTGCGCAGGTTCGAAATGCGATGAGCATCAACTATTCATTCACGCATTCGCGCGATCGCACAATGGACAGAGCCCGGAATGCGCTATCGCATGTCTGGAAGACAGTTCACGAAATTATGACTGTTCCTTCCACCGGAAATATCGCTATATGTTGGTTTTGCGGGGCAATCCGATCTTTGCGAAATGGAAAAGTTAGGGAATTCACAGTCGATGGCCGGAATATTAGAGAGGTGACCACACGTCCGATATTTGTGGATGATGAAACCTCAGCAAATATAATAGGCTTCGATTGCGCGGTTCCTGATAGTAACATTGATTTGGATTATATTGAGTCCACCATTCGCGGAATTCCGGAGGCCTTTTATCCCTCTGTGGACTAATATTTTACGCGAAGAGGCACGTTCCGTGGCTGGCTCGCGGCACGCGATTCACTTGTCCGGCGGATGCGACTGATTGAGCCGATAGATGCGGCTCATCGGTCGCCCCAGGAAGCGCGCTCCTCGCGAATTTGCTGGTCGATATCAGCTTTTGAGCGTGAACCCGGCGCGAGAATTGCGATCAGGTCGAAGACATCCTCTGCTCCGGCCTTCGGTAGTTGCCGGATCAGAACCTCGACCTCGCCGCGAATCTCGCTGACCGGCTCGGTCAACTCGATATGCTGCGGATCAGAAAGTCTCCCTCGCGCAATGATGCTTCGGTTCACGGTCGCGTCTCAATTGACTATTCTAGGCCAAGCGCCGGGGTCTCTCCAGTGCAACAAATCATAACTTAATACGCCTTGGCGAAGAGCGCCCGTTCCGGCGCCGGCTCCGCGCACACGATACATCTGTCCGGCGGATGCGACTGGTCGAGCGGAATCGCGCGGCAGGTCGCCCGCGTCTCGTCGCGAATCCGTGTCTCGCATTCGGCCCGCCCGCACCAATAGATATCGGCGAAGCCGCCGCCGCCCTCGCCCGCCATCTGGGTTTGCAACTGATCGTAATTCGATGGCCGCAGCGTATTCGCGTCCATCGCGGCGCGCGCCTGCGCCAGCAGGTTCTTCTGGATTTCACTGAGTAGTACGGCCGCACG
>DAHVFB010000216.1 GCA_027317185.1 Deltaproteobacteria bacterium | reverse complement strand
TGACATCGCGGCGGTGGCGATGACCCTCAATTCAAGGCCGCGAAAAGCCCTTGGATGGAAGACCCCCGCGGAAGCCTTGGACCAGTATCTTCGATGAGCTAGGAACGTTATGTTGCGACGACCGTTTTGAATCCGCCGAGAGTTCTTGAAGCACAACGGTTTTCTTCATTCCGCCGCGTGTCACCGGCGAATACCTGATGATGCCGATTTGTACAGAGCGTCCCCACAAAAGTCCCCACAGTGGAGTGGTATGATTGCCGACGGAGCTTACGGGAAGTTGCGCGACTCCGGGTAAAACGATTTCGAGACCGGAGTTAACCGTTCACTGAGTGCACAGT
Organism: Deltaproteobacteria bacterium; assembly: GCA_027317185.1. Classification (GTDB taxonomy): domain Bacteria; phylum Desulfobacterota; class Binatia; order Binatales; family Binataceae; genus JAJPIG01. Next base: position 2,253 of record DAHVFB010000216.1, on the reverse strand, counting down.
TCGATGAGGCGACCCGACTACGGGACCGGTTCCCTCATCCATATTTGTCGACATAGGGAACGATGCCAGTCTCAATCTGCGGGCTCTTGGGAGGTGGCGGGCAGAAGGGATTTGAACCCCCAAGAAAGCCCAGAAAACCTTAGGTTTTTCGGACCGAAATGTGTCCGAAGTGGCCGTTTCGGTACAGTTTGCCCCACGTGGGGCAAACTGTGCAGGCCGCTGCCATCTCGCCTTGAGCCGTGGTCACGGCGCCATCCACGAGCGTATGATGCTGGTCTAGGCTTTGCGCCCGGTCGCATAGAGACCAAACGAGGTTAGTTCCGTGGCTGAGAAGGATTTTCACGTAAGCCTGCCCCAAGAGGTGGTCGGCGGCTTTGGCTGGAACGAATCGGAAGTGCCCAGCCGCGTGCGCGAGGCGCTCGTAATGGATCTGTTACGCCTCGACAGGCTCTCAGAGGCGCAAGCTGCGACCATCTTGGAACTGGCGCGCTGGGAGCTCCTGGAACTGATGGAACGTTACGACGTACCGGCCGTTCGCATGAGCGCGGACGAACTCGATCGCGAGCTCGCCACCGAGGTCAAGCGTAACGGCGCCGCATGATCGTCTCCGATGCCGGCCCGATCATTGTCTTCGCCCGCATCGGCCGGCTTTCCCTTCTCCGTGACGTTACCGGCTTCCTGCTAATCCCTGACGCTGTTTACGACGAAATTGTCGTAAAGAAAGGCGGTATGCCGGGCGCGGCCGAGGTGGCTCAGGCTGCTTGGATTCAGAAAACCCCTATCGCGAGACGATCGCTCGCCGACTGCTTACCCGGCTTTCTGCATGAAGGAGAGCGCGAAGCGATCACGCTTGCCAGGGAGCAGCGCGCGCAGTTGCTCGTTGACGAAATTCGCGCACGGCGTGCCGCCATTGAGTGGGGAATCGACGTGATCGGGACGCTGCGCATCCTCGCCAACGCGAAACGGTTGGGGCAAATCACTGTCGTTCGGCCGATTATCGCCCAGATGCAATCGTGCGGATATCGGTTCGAACGTATCTTGATCCGACGCTTCCTTGAGCGAATTGGCGAAGCATAAGTCGCTCAGGTCGAGCTTCTCCTTGCACACGCAGGGCGGGGAAGATTTGCAAAATCGCGCCCATGCTCGGGGTAACGAAGTTGTTAGCTAACATGTGAATCCGCCTGATTTCAGGCTGGACGTCGCCGGTTCGACCCAATCGCCCCGCTTCACCGAGACGCCAACGGAGACAGAACATCAGCAGCACTAAACGGTTTCGGTGTGGAGACGATGTGAAAGGCGGTCAGGATTCTGGTCCCGATTCCAGCTAGAATTCGGGAATGGCGTTCGAGCGTTCGCCTAAGTGCACATGAGTTGAAACTCGGAAGTCGAAGGTTCAAATACTTCCTTTGCGCAAGCTGCGGCGCGGCGCACGAGATAGGCTCGCAAAGCGGGCCGTTACAATCCACCGCGGGGCCGGGCTGTAATACACTCCCCCATTATAGTAGGGGCCCGTATTATCGTACTCCATGCCTCTGTACAAGTACGGATAATTGCTCGCCCACCCGACCGTCGCCACGTTGCCGAACAGATCATGCGTATATGGGTGCAGCCTGTTGGCCATGGCGACCGCGCCGCAGCCGGACGGCCGCAATCGGGTCGACGTCAAGATGACGCTGACCGCGCAGGGCTGCGGGATGGGCACGTCGATCGCGATCGACGCGAAGCAGAAGCTACTGACTATTCCGGCGATTTCGGAGGCGAACGTCGACCTGGTGTGGTATCTGCCATGGAACCCGCAGATGATCTCGTCGAGGGCACGCAACGCCTCGGCATCGACTGAGCGACGGCTTAGTAATCTTACGCGCTATGGGCTATTGGTGTCGCGAGTCTTCCTATCGAATCGCCTACGTGTTGCTTGCCCCCTTTTGCGAAGTGCGTAAGGGCTCGGAAACCACCGTCTCTCGCGATCCCTAAGGTCGCAATTACGGCCACAGCTTCCAGCTAAGTAATTTGTGGTCACGCCGCCAACCGCCAGCGACTCGCGCTGACCGTCGGCATTGTAACCAATCGATACCGGCAGCCGGATGGACGAGGTGATCTTCGAGGAGTTCAAGGGCACCGGCAATCAGCAGATTGCGCTCGACCGCCGACTGCTCGAAAAGCGTATCTTCCCGACTATCGATATCCAGCGCTCCTCGCCCCGCAAGGAAGAGTTGCTGCTGCCGCGCAGCACGCTCAACCGGGTCTGGATCC
>DAHVFB010000215.1 GCA_027317185.1 Deltaproteobacteria bacterium | reverse complement strand
GCGCTTCAATGGGGCCGCGCTCCGATGAGCGCGGAAATGGCTTAATATTTCGACGATCCTGGATGTGTATCATTGGCTTCAATGGGGCCGCGCTCCGATGAGCGCGGAAATTTAATGAAATAGAGCCGGTAACCGCGCCTGTGCGGCTGCTTCAATGGGGCCGCGCTCCGATGAGCGCGGAAATTATCCGAGCCACGGACTGTCCGAGGCGCCCCCGAACGGCTTCAATGGGGCCGCGCTCCGATGAGCGCGGAAATTCGGCTACGCCGATATTGCCGGGCCGCCGTTGCATCCGCTTCAATGGGGCCGCGCTCCGATGAGCGCGGAAATTCGCCTCGCAACCCAAGTAGTGAGGACGTTATGTCGCGTGCTTCAATGGGGCCGCGCTCCGATGAGCGCGGAAATATCATTAACCCCGGAACAATTGGATGAATGGGTCCAGAGCTTCAATGGGGCCGCGCTCCGATGAGCGCGGAAATAGTATGCAACACGACCACCGGATGCGCCGGTGGCGTGGCTTCAATGGGGCCGCGCTCCGATGAGCGCGGAAATCCGTTCCATCCCGCCCTATCCCACCTCATCCCGCCACCCTCGCTTCAATGGGGCCGCGCTCCGATGAGCGCGGAAATATCGAACGCATAGCTCTCGGCGCCGCCGCCGGTATTGTCAGCTTCAATGGGGCCGCGCTCCGATGAGCGCGGAAATGAGGCGATGCTGGCGCCGTACTCGGCGATGACCTTCGAGCTTCAATGGGGCCGCGCTCCGATGAGCGCGGAAATGCGGCACGACCTATCAGGAGGGGCGCGATTACGTCGTGCTTCAATGGGGCCGCGCTCCGATGAGCGCGGAAATCGATGGCGCGCGTCGCCGCCGCGACCGGGCTGACCGGGCTTCAATGGGGCCGCGCTCCGATGAGCGCGGAAATATCGAAAACAATCCCGCCGCGAGCGCGAATCTCAAGCTGCTTCAATGGGGCCGCGCTCCGATGAGCGCGGAAATTTGGTCTATTCCTGTGGGACACCTGAACCAACCCCAAAGCTTCAATGGGGCCGCGCTCCGATGAGCGCGGAAATGCGAGTATTCGACCGGACAGCGACGGGGTACTGGGCGAGCTTCAATGGGGCCGCGCTCCGATGAGCGCGGAAATGCGGCGCGAGCAGCATTAGAAGGTGTCGGTGATTCGTCGCGCTTCAATGGGGCCGCGCTCCGATGAGCGCGGAAATCGGGTTGGATCGCGGCGTATCGCCGGCGCGGATATTCGCTTCAATGGGGCCGCGCTCCGATGAGCGCGGAAATTTGTGAACGGGCAGGATACGTTGCGCCAGTTCACCGGCGCTTCAATGGGGCCGCGCTCCGATGAGCGCGGAAATGCATAACGAGCAGCATCAGCAGCAGCATAGGCAGCAGCTTCAATGGGGCCGCGCTCCGATGAGCGCGGAAATCCTTTGCAACGGTATCTTCCGGCGGCGATGTGTAAGCTTCAATGGGGCCGCGCTCCGATGAGCGCGGAAATGCGATCATGCGATCGGTGCGATGCAGCGTCGCGATGACGAGCTTCAATGGGGCCGCGCTCCGATGAGCGCGGAAATCTGGAGCGGTGAGGCTTATCTGCGCGCTGGGAACCGCGCTTCAATGGGGCCGCGCTCCGATGAGCGCGGAAATCAACGGTACTGAGATACAGCCCGTCACTTCTGAGATGCTTCAATGGGGCCGCGCTCCGATGAGCGCGGAAATGTTACGGTCAAGTATTTGTTTACGGGAAGATAAGAGCTTCAATGGGGCCGCGCTCCGATGAGCGCGGAAATCATACACCGCCTGCATACACTTGCCCCATATTTCTTTTGGCTTCAATGGGGCCGCGCTCCGATGAGCGCGGAAATGGCTTTCGGCGGATGAGCGGATTCCGGTGGAAATCGCTTCAATGGGGCCGCGCTCCGATGAGCGCGGAAATGGTGCGTCCGAACGCGACCTCGAACGCGATCGCGGACGCTTCAATGGGGCCGCGCTCCGATGAGCGCGGAAATCTCAGATAGTCAGGCGGCTGCTGCGCGAAAGCATACGGCTTCAATGGGGCCGCGCTCCGATGAGCGCGGAAATGGCATCGGTAGTCAGTACCACCTCTTTCCCAATACCCGCTTCAATGGGGCCGCGCTCCGATGAGCGCGGAAATGCCGGCATTGGGTCCGAGGGATTCGTGGCGCTGCAAGCTTCAATGGGGCCGCGCTCCGATGAGCGCGGAAATCGTTTTTCGGCGTATCCGTTCGACCGGGGCCGGTCTTAGCTTCAATGGGGCCGCGCTCCGATGAGCGCGGAAATGCTCGCGAGCGCGAATCCCGCTGGTATGACGTAAATCGGCTTCAATGGGGCCGCGCTCCGATGAGCGCGGAAATAAGCCGGAGTTCCGGTGATGACTTGTGTCGTGCCGCCCGCTTCAATGGGGCCGCGCTCCGATGAGCGCGGAAATGAATAAAGCCGCCGGTGCCATTCTCCATCACATCGACGCTTCAATGGGGCCGCGCTCCGATGAGCGCGGAAATGATACGCCCCCGCCGATAGCCTAAGTCGCCTGTTTCAGCTTCAATGGGGCCGCGCTCCGATGAGCGCGGAAATCCGCCGCTTCCAACTATTG
>DAHVFB010000214.1 GCA_027317185.1 Deltaproteobacteria bacterium | reverse complement strand
AAACCCGCGCGCTCGCGGGTCAGGCCGCCGGGGCCGAGCGCGGACAGCCGCCGCTTATGGGCGATCTCCGACAATGGATTGGTTTGATCCATGAACTGCGACAGTTGCGATGAACCGAAGAACTCCTTGATTACCGCGGAGGCCGGTTTGTAGTTCACCAGCTCCTGCGGCATCAGGGTCTCGATATCCTGCAGGCTCATCCGCTCCTTGATCGCGCGCTCCATTCGGACCAGTCCGATGCGGAACTGGTTTTCGACCAGTTCGCCGACCGCCCGCACGCGCCGATTCCCAAGATGATCGATATCGTCGATCTGCCCGATACCGTTTTTCAGATCGAGCAGATAGCGAACCACCTCCAGGATGTCCTCGCGCCGCAAAGTGCCCTGCTCCAGCGGCACGTCGATCTTGAGCTTATGGTTCAGCTTGAGCCGGCCCACCTTGGACAGATCGTAGCGCTCCGGATTGAAAAACAGATCGTTGAAGAAGTGGGTCGCCGTATCCGCAGTCGGCGGATCGCCGGGCCGCAGCCGCTTGTAGATTTCCAGCATCGCGACGATTCCAGCGTCCTGAGGATTGGCCGGATCGCGATTAAGCCGCCGCATCTCCTCGTCCATCCGATCCTGCGCGATCGTGAGACGCAACGGTCCGCCACCGGGCTGATCCTCGGTCCACAGCACCTCGATTTTCTTGATCCCGCGCTCGCGCAGTTTCTCCAAGGTCTCTTCGGTCAATTCCTCGTTGACCTGAACCAGCACTTCGCCGGTGCCGGTATCGATCACGTTATGGGCCACGACGCGGCCGACCACGTCTTCCAGCGCGACGGGAATTTCGGTGATTTTCGCCTGCTCTAGCGCGCGCACGATCGCGCGGTTGAAGCGGCGGCCTTCACGCGCGATAACTTCGCCGCTCTTCGGATCGCGCACTTCGCGCGACACCCGCGTGCCGAGCAGATGGTCGGGACGGAACTCCTTGGCCATCTGTTTGGCGTCAAGAATGATGACGTCTTTCGAATAGAAGTAGTTGAGCAGATCTTCGGTGGTCATCCCGAGCGCGCGCAGCAGCACGGTACCGGGGAATTTACGGCGGCGGTCGATTCGCACGAACAGCGCGTCGCGCGGGTCGAATTCAAAATCAATCCAGCTACCGCGGTACGGAATCACCCGCGCCGAATACAGGAGCTTGCCGGTGGAATGGGTTTTGCCTTTGTCGTGCTCGAAAAAAACCCCGGGCGAGCGATGCAACTGCGAGACGATTACGCGCTCGGTGCCATTGACCATGAAGGTCCCGTTCGGCGTCATCAGCGGCACTTCGCCGAAATAGACCTCCTGCTCCTTGACGTTCTTGATCGAGCGGCGGCCGCTCTCGACGTCCCAGATCACCAGTTGAATTTTTACCTTGAGCGGCGCGGCGTAAGTCATTCCCCGCTGATGGCATTCATCTACGTCGTACTTCGGCTCGCCCAGTTCATAGGCGACGAATTCGAGCGAGGCGGTCTCGTTGAAATCCTTAATCGGGAAGACCGACTTGAAAACCGCCTGTAAACCGGTATCGCGGCGCTGCTCCAAAGGAACACCAAGCTGGAGGAATTCCTCGTAGGACCGCTTTTGAATTTCAATCAGATTAGGGATGTCGATAATCTTGCGGATTTTGCCGAATGAACGGCGCAGCCGGAGATTACTCGTCACCTGTGCCTGTGCAGCCATTTTTACCTCGTCCGGCACGCATCACGGGCGCGATGCGGTATCGAACCGCCGGAGTGTTCAGCCACGCCACCATCCTCGAGCGCTTCCCCCGCCCGCGACAGCAATCGCGCCGCCGTAAAAAAAGTCGGAGTCCACACGAACACACCGTCCGTGCGGACCCGATAAAAAACTGGAATAGCGGCCGAATCAAATATTCGATTCGGCATTATTTGAGTTCGACTGTACCGCCTGCCTCTTCGAGTTTCTTCTTGATTTCCGCGGCCTCGGCCTTGTTAACGCCTTCCTTCACCGGTTTCGGCGCACCGTCAACCAGATCTTTGGCTTCCTTAAGTCCGAGTCCGGTAAGCTCGCGCACTACCTTGATGACCTGAATCTTCTTGTCACCCGATCCGGTCAGCATCACGGTAAACTCGTCCTGTTCGGGCGCGGCTGCGGCAGCGGCCGCTCCACCTGCTGCGGGCGCGGCGGCCATCGCCATCGGTGCGGCCGCTGAAACCCCAAGCTCCGTCTCAAGTTCCTTAACCAGGGCCGCCGCGTCCATCAGACTCAGGTTCTTGAGATAATCCTTCACCTGATCGCGGCTAAGCTGTGCCTCTGCCATCTTACTCTGTCTCCTTCAACATCGCCCGGGACCCTTGCGGCATCCGATGCGTTTTTCTCTTGGTTCAGGCGCCGGCTGCTTCCTGCGCTGGCGCGGCGTTATCGATCGGTTCCGCTTCCGTACTACTGCGCTGCTTGCCGATGGCATCAATCAACCGCGCCACCAGCGAACCCGGCTCGTTCAGCAGCCGCACCAGCCCGGTGGCCGGAGCCTGCAACAAGCCGAGCAACTGCGCGATTATCACCTCGCGCGGCGGCAGCGTGGCGAAGGCCCGCAACTCCTCGCTGCTGAGCGGCTGACCACCCAGAATTCCGCCCCGGAGCTTGAA
>DAHVFB010000213.1 GCA_027317185.1 Deltaproteobacteria bacterium | reverse complement strand
GCTCGCCGATCAGGACGGGATTGTTCTTGGTGCGCCGCGAGAGCACCTGGATTACGCGGCGGATCTCTTCGTCGCGGCCGATTACCGGATCGACCTTGCCCGCCGCGGCCAGCTTGGTCAGATCGCGCCCATAGCGTTCGAGCGACTGGTAGGTCGCCTCGGGATTGCTCGAGGTCACGCGCTGGTTGCCGCGCACCTGCTTGAGCACCGTCATCAGCTTGTCGTGGGTCACGCCGGCGTCGCGCAAAATCCGCGCGGCCGCGCCTGGCTCGGCCAGCATCGCGATGATCACATGCTCGATCGATACGTACTCATCCTTAAGCTTGCCAGCTTCCTGCTCGGCGCTGGTCAGCAGACGGTTGAGGCGCTGCGTGACGTAGACTTGTCCGCCGTCGGCGCCGCTGCCGGTAATCGCGGGCAGCTTGCGCAATTCGTCGGCGAGTTTGCCGCGCACCGCCGCCAGGTCGGCGCCCGCCAGTTTCAGGATCGAGGCGGCCAACCCCTCGCCGTCATCGAACAGCGCCGACGCCAGATGCTCGACGTCGACGGCCTGATGATGTGCGGCGACTGCGGCGTTTTGCGCACGGCTCAGCGCTTCCTGAAGTTTTTCGGTCAGGCGGTTAGCATTCATAATGGTTTTTTCGCTTCCTCGTGAATAAAAAATAACCACTAATGCTTGCGCGGCAAGCGTATTATCAGCCCCGCACACATCATTAAGGCGGTCCAGAATGCGGCGGCAAAGATGCGCTCGGCCAGCCGCAGCTGAGCCGATCGCACGCCCGATCGAACGTCCTACGGCGCGTGGGCGCATGGCGCGGGCCGGATATTCCGGTGCTCGGCTAGGGAACCTCTGACAAGGCTCTGCTGTCACCCTGAGCGCAGCGCATGGGTCCCGGATCCGGGATTCTTCGCTGCGCTCAGAATGACAACCTAACTTTGTGCAGAGGTTCCATCGCTGTTGCAAAATCTCTAGCGGGCGCGTTCCGCCTGCTCGCTCGGAAGCGCGGTTTCCGCAACGCGCACCGCGATCAGCGGCTCAGAAGCACCGACCACCTTGTACAGCATCGAGGCGATTGCCGCGCCGATCAGTGGGGCCACGATGAATAGCCAAAGTTGGCCCAATGCCCATCCGCCGACGAACACTGCGGGTCCGATACTGCGGGCCGGGTTGACCGAAGTGTTGGTCACCGGAATTCCCACCAGATGGATCAGTACGAGCACGATCCCGATCGGGATTCCGGCGAAACCCACCGGCGCTTTAATATCGGTCGAGCCGAGCACGGTAAAGACCAGGAAAAACGTCAGCACCACTTCGGTGACGAATGCTGCCGTCAGATTATAGCCACCAGGTGAATGTGTCCCGTAACCGTTAGCTGCGAATCCCGCGGTGGAGGGATCGTAGCCGGCGCTGGTCCCACTTGCGATGATCAAGAGCACGCCAGCCGCGATAATCGCGCCCGCGATCTGCGCAATGACGTACCCGGGAACATCCTTAGCATCAAATTTACCGCTGAGCAGCAAACCAAACGTCACGGCAGGATTGATATGGCATCCGGATATCGGTCCGATTGCATAAGCCATCACTAGCAGTGAAAAGCCAAAGGCAAACGCCACGCCCGCGAAGCCAATGTGGCTGCCGGCAAGGACCGCAGCGCCGCATCCACCGAAGACCAGTACGAAAGTGCCTATCAGCTCGGCTAGATATCTTTTCATGCCCCGCTCCTCCTGGGCAGCGGAAGATTCGTGCTGCCTGCGAATGACGAAGCCGCGGTCGACATCACGGCCGGGTCAATCAATGCGGACGGACTGATAGACGCAGCGTTCGTCGGGTCCGCCGCCATAATGTTCCGACTCTTTCCGCGATTCAACATCAGACGCCAGTTTGTCCCACTTCTTCCGCAAATCAGGTGCGGCTAACGAAAATTTTTAACTGACGAGGTTCGGCACCGCGAAATAGCTATAGCGCTCCTCATGGAGACCGACCAACCTTCGGACGAGCCTTGGAAAATCTTTGTGATTTTGAAATGACGACAGCCGGTGCACAGCATAGATATTTTGGGTAATCATCTTTCTCAGCTTCGGTCTTTTTGCGCCACCGAATGCGGATCGATCGCGCGAGTATGTTGGAATGTTCATTCCAGCAGATGGCTGAGCATGCGGCCAACTGGCTGCATGTATCAATCGGATTGGATGAAGCTATAGCGGATGCGTCGGTCTGTTTCTTGACGGTTCGTTCCAGAATCACTATGGTCTATTGCTTGAGCCGACCGAATACCGGATGCCGTTGCGCCGGCCGCGCCATCGGCGCCGCCATAAGGAAAATCAACCATGAGTACGCCCCAGATCGACCTGTACACCGCGTCCACCCCCAACGGCTGGAAAGTGTCCGTTTTTCTCGAAGAGGTCGGGATGCCTTACACTGTGCATCCGATCAGCTTCAGCAAGAGCGAGCAGAAGAAGCCCGAGTTTACGCGCTTTAGCCCCAACGGCCGGATTCCGGCGATCGTCGACCGCGGCAATGGCGACTTCCCGATCTTCGAGAGCGGCGCGATCCTGCTCTACCTCGCGCGCAAAGCCGGCAAGCTGATGCCCAAGGACGAAAAAGGCCAGTCGCGGGTCACGCAATGGCTAATGTTCCAGATGGCCGGGATCGGACCGATGATGGGCCAGGCCAACGTCTTCTACCGTTATTTCCCGGAGAAGCTGCCGTCCGCGATTGAGCGCTATCACAACGAATGCCGGCGCCTGTTCGAAGT
>DAHVFB010000212.1 GCA_027317185.1 Deltaproteobacteria bacterium | reverse complement strand
GTCCCATACGATGCATCGCGAAGTGAAAGTTTGAAGTTGGTTAAAGTTTAAAGTTCGTTCAATTTGGAAGTTTTTTCCGGCCGGCGGCTTGAAACAGGGTGACCGCAAGCTTTTGATTGGCGCGGGAGCCGATGCCGGGATCAGGGCGCCCATCGAGGGGCTGGTGTCGGGGGAGAGCGTCAGGCCTCAGCGGTTGGGAAGCATATAGAAGAGCGTATAATCTGAGGGTCAGTAGCTCCAACGGCTAGAGCGGCGGACTCCAAATCCGTAGGTTGCAGGTTCGAATCCTGCCTGACCCGCACAATCGCTTTGGCGCTTGAATTGCTATCGTCAATATGAGTAAACTGAAAAATTACCTTGAACAGGGCGTCAGTTTCGTCAAGGAAGCGTGGACCGAGCTGTCTAAAGTCCATTTTCCTACGCCTAAGCAGACCATCCAGGCAACCGTGGTGGTGCTGGCGCTGACGATCGTGATGGCGATATGGCTGGGCTTGATTGATCTGGCGGCAACCAGAGTAGTTCGTCAATTGCTGAGCTAGCCGGTTTTGACGTAACAGCCTTTGCGGCTCTTGTAAAAGGTGTCGCGGAGATTGTTACGATGAGATTGTTCCGGAAGGAAGGATAAACGCCGCTGGAACAGGCAAGGGGCCCTGATCGCAATGGAAACAGATACGCACGAACAGGAAAAAGGCACGGCGGCCCCCGGCTCAGAAGCCGGACCGGGAAAGCACTGGTACGTGGTGCATACCTATTCGGGCTATGAGCAGAAGGCCAAGGCGGCGCTTGAACAGCGGCTGCGATCGCCCGAATTCGCCGCGGTGCGCGACCGGATCGGCGAGGTGCTGGTGCCGATCGAAAGCGTCCAGGAGCTGGGCAAGGGCGGCCAGCGCCGGGTTGCGAGCCGCAAATTTTTTCCAGGCTATATCTTCGTGAACATGGTGCTTGACGAAGACACCTGGCATTTCATCAAGAATACGCCGAAGGTGACCGGGTTTGTCGGTCATGCGACGCAGCCGCCCGAAGTGCCCGAAGCCGAAGTGCGCGAAATCGCACATCAGATGGAAGAAGGGGCGCTGCGGCCCAAGCCCAAGGTGCTGTTCGAGGTGGGTGAGGCGGTCAAGGTGGTGGATGGACCGTTTCAGGATTTCAATGGCACGGTCGAGGAAGTCAGGCCCGAAAAGGGCAAGGTGCGCGTGCTGATTTCGATTTTCGGGCGCGCGACCCCGGTTGAGCTCGATTTCGTACAGGTTGAAAAGTCTTAGCGTAATTTGTCGGCGGGCGGCGCACGCAGACCGGACTTTGCGGTTGCGGGCGCGGTACCGGCGGCTCGATTGATAACGGACGGCAGGTCAAGTGGCGAAGAAAGTCGTTGGACAGATAAAGCTTCAGATTCCGGGTGGCGCGGCTAATCCGTCGCCGCCGGTCGGTCCCGCGCTCGGACAGCGTGGGGTGAATATCATGGAATTCTGCAAGGCGTTCAACGCGCAGACGCAGAATATGGTGGGTTTTGACGTGCCGGTGATCGTGACGGTGTATGCCGATCGATCGTTTACCTTCATCACCAAGAGTCCGCCCGCTTCCAATCTGCTCAAGAAGGCTGCGGGCCTCGAAAAAGGATCGGCGGCGCCCAACAAGAACAAGGTTGGCCGGGTCACCCGCAAGCAAGTCGAGGAAATTGCCCAGACCAAGCTCAAGGACTTGAACGCGATCGACCTGGCGGCCGCGATGAAGACCGTGGCGGGGACGGCGCGCTCGATGGGTATCGAAGTGATCGATTAGCGCGCGCGGCAGGATGGTTGAAACGCGCAGCAGGGCGTGGCCGAAACACAGGTGTGGTTGAAAGCAGGATAGGGAACCGCAGATGGCCGGTAAAAAATATCGCGAAGCCGTAAAACAGATCGATCGCGCGCAGCGCTATCAGCTGCCCGAAGCGATCAAGCTGGTAATTTCGAATCGGCTCGCAAAATTTGACGAAACAGTCGAGATCGCGGTGCGGCTTAATGTCGATCCGCGGCAGGCCGATCAGAATGTGCGTGGCACCGTGGTGCTGCCGCATGGCACCGGCCGGGTGGCTCGCGTGCTGGTGCTGGCCAAGGGCGAAAAGGAAAAAGAGGCGCGCGACGCCGGGGCTGATTTCGTCGGCAGCGACGATCTGATTCAAAAGATTCAGACTGAGAACTGGCTCGATTTCGATCGCGTAATCGCCACGCCGGACATGATGGGTCAGGTCGGGCGATTGGGCAAAATTCTCGGTCCGCGCGGCCTGATGCCTAACCCGCGAGTCGGCACCGTGACCTTCGATGTCGCCAAGGCGGTAGCTGAAGTCAAGGCCGGCAAAGTGGACTATCGGGTGGATAAAGCCGGTGTGATCCATGCCCGGGTTGGCAAGGTCAGCTTCGGCGAAGAGAAGCTGGTTGAAAACGCCAACGCGCTGCTCACGGCGATTGCTCGCTCGCGGCCCTCGAGCGCCAAGGGCAACTACGTGCAGAGCGTGGCGATTGCCTCGACCATGGGTCCCGGGGTGAAAGTTGATCCGGCTGCGACGCGGACGGAGGCGGCGGCCTGAGGCCGCAGGGGATTTGACGCGCTACGGAATCGATAATGAAGAAATCCGGAAAAGTTACGATTGTTGAGGAATTGTCGGCGCAGTTCGGACGCGCGACGATGACACTGGTGTCCGAGTATCGCGGACTTACGGCGGCGGAGTCCACTGATTTGCGCCGGCGGGTGCGTGAGGTCGCCGGTGAAGTGAAAGTGGCCAAAAACACTTTGGTC
>DAHVFB010000211.1 GCA_027317185.1 Deltaproteobacteria bacterium | reverse complement strand
GAGCTGGACTATCGGCGCGCCATTCGAGGACACCACCTTCGTCGCCCACGTGATCAAGCGGCGTATTCTGGAGCGCTATCCGCATCTGAAGATTATCGTTCCGCATTTCGGCGGCGCGCTGCCGCTGGTGTTGGATCGGATCGATCGCACGATGCGTTTTTTCGCGCCCGATAATACCGAGCCGGCCAGCGTGACCGTCAAGCGGATGTGGTTCGATACTCAGGTCGGCGCACGGCCCGAAATTTTGCGCTATGCCCATGCTGTGCTCGGCGCGGACCGGCTGGTCTATGGCAGCGATTACCCGCTCAATTATGGTGACGCCTATTTGCGATCGGTCAATTACATTCGCGAGGCCGGACTGCCGGCGGGCGATGCTGAGAAGATTCTCGATCACAATGCGGCCCGGCTGCTCGGCCTCGAGACCCTACCGAATGATGCTGATGCCAGGCGCGCGGATGTGAACAAGTGATCGCCGTCGCGATTGCCACACGGATGGCTACGCGGCATAGTTGAGCGCGCTGCGGGGGGATTTTTATGGCGTCGTTTACCGAAGAGGCTGCATTTGAGTCGCGTATCGGCAAGGGCACGAAGGTTTCCGGAACGCTTAGTTTCAAAGCTCCGGTCAAAATCGAGGGCGAAGCCGAAGGTGACATCACCGGCGATGAAATCCTGATTGCCGAGGGTGCCGTGGTCACCGCGCGGGTGACGGCGATCAGACTGGTTGTGGCCGGCAGATTGTCGGGTGAGGTGACCGCGCGCGAACGGGTCGAACTGATGCCCTCGGCGCGGGTGCGATGCACGCTCACGACGCCAAGCCTGATCCTGCGCGAGGGCGCGCAATTCGATGGCGATTGCAAAATGCCGCAGAGCGTCAGAGCCGGCCAGGTCGCCGCAACGGCCTAGCTATCTAATCTATTATCCTTCCGGTTGAGCGTCCGGCGCGGAGACTAGCACGGTTTCGGTGCCGCGATTGTCTCTGCGCCGAACGATCACGCCGCGATGGTCAAGTTCGATAGTCTCCGAATCGCCCATCCGCGGCTCATAAATCCATATCGAATCCGACCCCTCGCGCTGGCGATAGGTCTGCTTGTGCGCCGACGCAATCAACGTGTTCGGATCGAGGATCGCAACCCGCCCGGTGAACCAGGTCTGGCCGCGGGCGCGCGCCCGCGCGATGATCAGCGCCTTAAATAAAATTAGATCGCCGTCCACCTCGCGAAAACGGCCGAGCTTCACCACCAGATCGTTGCGGCTGCCCATCGCAATCAGCGCACCGCGCAGAAATTCGTCGCCACCCTCGTAGACTGCCGAACGCGAGAACGGGCCCCGCAGATAGCGCAATACCATCCGCCGGACCAGCAAATCGGAATCGATCTCGGCCTCGACTTCATGCCGATCGCCGCCTTCCGCCGCGCGTCTGACACCGGTGAGGCGATCCGGAGTTAGCCGCAGATCTTCATAAGCCGCGACCCGGCCATCGCGCCTGATCTCGTAGCGATAATCGCCGTGAGGCATCGATTTCGATGCGCCGCTATTTTGAATTGGCGACAAGTCCGGCGAGTTTGGCGGCGAGTTCGGGGGCTGCGATCTCATGCTTGAAGTATACGTAGACCTCGCTTCCATCGCTGGCAAGCTCGATAATTCGGGCGGCCCACTGAAGCAAGGTGTCAGGGTCATAGGTCGGCTTACGCAACCTAAGATACGCAAAATCTGCGGTTTTCTCGATCGGAGTTTCGATTTTTTCGCTTTCCGCAATACACAGGGCAGCGCCTGCTGTTTTCAGGCTGGCGAAAGTTGCGGCCGTCAGCCAGGAGCGATGCCGAAATTCAAAAGCGGCGGGCACGCGCCCATTCAATAAGCCGAGGAAATGCTCAAGCCGGTTCAAATCGCATCTGAAATCGGGCGGAAGTTGAAAAAGAATTGGGCCCAGTCGATGACCGAGAGTTTGGGTAACTTCGACGAAATGATCCAGCGTATCAGCGCATTCTGCCGCCAATCGCGCCCGATGAGTTATGCGTTCCGGGGCCTTGAGCGCAAAACGGAAATACTCGGGAGTCCGCGCCGCCCATCGCTGGAGCATCGCGGGTTTAGGCATCGCCCTGAATGAATAATTGACTTCCACTGTCGGCATCCGTTCGGCATAGAACGAAAGCATCTCATTTCCGGGCAATCTGGTCGGATAAAAGCTACCGAGCCACTCTCTGTAGCTGAAACCGGAGGTTCCTATTCGTATGATGCCTGACATAAGCCCAGGGCGGTTCTGAAATATCCAAGAACGCAGGCTTTATGGATTAAATGAGCCATCAACGCAAAGACGTGCACGATGAATTCAAATGCAATTTTAGCATCGTCAGGGTTGCCAAACGCTCTCAGATAGGTTTTAGTTAGGCCTTCTGTCTCAAAATAACCCACTTACAAACTGGCTGTGATCGCCGGGGGTGGAACCATAACAGATCAGGATGGATCAGGGATTATTCAGGATGCAGGACAGCACGAAAGTTCTTACCGTGAACGAATTGGCCGATTATCTTCGAGTCCATCGTTCGACCATCTATCGGTTGCTAAAGAAGGGCGAGCTCCCCGGCTTCAAAATCGGCAGCGATTGGCGTTTCAATATCGAAGCAATAGATGCTTGGCGTTTGCACCAGGGAGCTGCGGAACTGGAGGCCATGGGTATAAGCAGCGGAGCCGAAACCTGACTCATTTGAAAAAGCCCTTCTAATTAGGAACCCTAGGCGACCCGTGCCGGATGATTGCTGCATCATCAATGCTGCGTCATCCGGGGC
>DAHVFB010000210.1 GCA_027317185.1 Deltaproteobacteria bacterium | reverse complement strand
GGTGTAGCGCCCGCCGTGATAGGGAAGCGATGCGAAGGTCAGCGGAATCTCCTGGGTCAGGAACCACGCCAGAAACCAGCGGATGAAGTAGCGATGCGCAGCGGGACCGCCATAATGCCCGCTCCAGTGCCAGACCAAGCATACGGTCATCTCGACCCAGAGCGCCGCGGTCAGGAGGACGCAACGCAACGCCTCTCTGAGTCTGAACTCCAGCGAAGCATAAAGGGCGCGTTCGTGGATTGCCTGACGAATGGAGGACGTCATGATTGGGTCTCCTCGCTCTTCAGCACCTGCGCGACGTGTTCCTTGGCGGTCTGCTCGGCGGTGTCGATGATCTCGTCGACCACCTCCGCTCCCAGCGTGTGGTCCAGCGAATGCAAGATGACGGAGCGGGTCTTGGCGACCTCGAAGATGAGCTGCGCGTACTCATCCAAGGATTGGATTTTTGGCCGAGGTTCCATCGCTGACCGACTGGCGTCGAGGTAGCGCGCGGCGATAATCTCGCGAATCAGATCGCTTTCGGTCACGCTTCGGCGGCGCGCTTCGGCTGCGAGTTGATCGGCGATTTCCTGCGGGACTCGGGTTGAGATCGATCGGGTGCTCATGGCAGTTTCTCCAAGGGTTGCTGTAGACGGGTGTTTACGCTGATTTGGCGGGGGTTTAGACGGCTTCGCACGTGTTCCTGTAGACAGCGTCTGCTCAATGTTTACGGGCACTTGCACGAATCGCGTTCATCCAGGCGATGAGTGACGTGTCACGTATGGACCGCGCCCCTCAAGGGCGCGGCAGCGGAAGCCGGCAGTCAGCAGGAAACCGGTTGCGGTCGCGTATACGGCCTGTCTGCGGGGCACGACTGACGGTTGCCCCAGGCCCCGATGGAAATCCGCGCACTCGCGCCTAATCGAACGAATGGCCTCGAAGGCCCGACACGTCGCAGGCTTTAGTGAGTGCCGGTCTGACCGGTTCGCCAACACTGCGGTTCTTAACCCGCGCAACCTTGGGTGGGATTCGAACATAGACTCCGTCTTCCGGCTTTGCCTGCTCTGGTATTAAAGCGGCTTTTCCGCCCGCCCTCTCACCGGCCTCGAGGGCGGCAGGGAAGCCGCCGGTTTCGGATCCGCGACGACGCGCACTGCACCGCGCCGGCCAGTCTGCTGGCCCAGCGGTGCGCGCGGCGCCCGCGTTCCACGGTCTGCGCTCTGGTTCGGACGTGGTGGGAACGGGCGATAGTGCTCGCCGCTGCTCAAGAGCTTCCACGCTACGCGAGCGTTCTTGTTGGCCAGTGCGACCGCGGCGATGTTGGGTCCCCGCCGCGCCTTCAGACCCTCCGCCCACGCACCATGTGCACCGCGCCAGCGCGAGTTGATGCGCAGCGCCGCGCGAGCACCGTGGATCGGCAGTGTGCGCAGATACGTGTCGCCACGTTTGCTGATGCCCAGCATCACCGTCTTGCCGCCGCTGGCGCGATGTTTCGGCACCAGTCCCAGATAGGCCGCCAACTCGCGCCCGCTTCTGAATTCGCGTGCATTACCCACCGCAGCCACCAGCGCGGTGGCAGTGAGTTCACCGATGCCGGGGACTTCCGCCAGCCGCTGGCAGCGTTCGTCTTGACGCAACAAACGGCGCACCCGCAAGTCGTAGTCATGCAGCCGCTGCTCCATGAACTTGAGCCGCTCGCTCATCTCCGCGATCAGCTCCAGCAGCAGTCCGCTCAACCGCTGTTCCCGATTCTCGAGAATGGCCGGCAGGGCGCGCCTGAGCGGGGCGAACCCCTTGCCGATGACGATCCCATATTCCGCCAGCAGTCCGCGCACCTGGTTGCTCAGCGCGATCCGCGTCTTCACCAGCTGCGCGCGTATCCGATGCACCGCCTGCACATCCTGCTGTGCGATACTTTTGACGGCGACAAAGCGCATGGTCGGCCGCCGCACCGCCTCGCAGATTGCCTCGGCATCGGCGGTGTCGTTCTTGTTGGCTTTCACGTAGGGCTTGACGAACCGCGGCGCCATCAGCCGCACCTGATGGCTATGTTTCTGAATTTCCCGCGCCCAGTAGTTGGAAGTCGGGCAGGCCTCTATACCCACCAGACACGGCGGCAGCTGCGCCATGAAGATAGTCAGTTGCTGGCGAGTGAGCGCTTTACTCACTACCGCCTTCCCGCGCGCATCGCAGCCGTGCACCCGGAAGATGTTCTTTGCCAGATCAATTCCCAACGTTGTAATCTTCATCTCCGGACCCTCCTCGCTTCGCTGTTGTCGATGGTCGAACGTACCATCGTGGCCCTTCGAGGCCGTTATCCAAGCGGGGAGCGGTCCATCCCATCAGTCGTAAACACGTGCGAAGCACGTCTGCCGACTTTCCGCTGATGGCGGTCACGATTCGCGCTTGGCGCTGCCGTTGGACGAAGACGAACTGGGGCGGCGATAATGACTGCGACCGCTGGAACGTGACCAACTCTGGAACTCACGGTCAGCTTGGAGGAAGGCACCGAGAATCTCCGGAATCAGCGCCTTCGACTCCACGGCGTCGCCATGAACGTGCTCGTAGTAGCGCGCGTAACCCTCGAGGGCAGCATTCAGGTCGCCGGCTAGCGTCACGCGCGTACTTGCTCGGAACGAAGCGGCTTTGCGATGCGTGCGAGTTTCATATCGGACCTCCAATGGTCGCTAAAAAGGGACTGCTCAGAAGGGCTCGAGGTAAGTCAGCAAACGGACGGCAATCAGCGCGGCGTAAGTTGCCAATCCGCCGGCTAATAAGCGTCCTGCCCGCTCGTGGCTGCCGATCGTGTACAGGATTGCCGACAAGGCGAAGTTCAGCGTTATTACGGCGTGAGCCACGGGACCGACCAGCAATGTCCTGAAT